>JABFRX010000142.1 GCA_013140995.1 Alphaproteobacteria bacterium
GTGTCGGGGGCTAGGCCCTGTGCCAAGACCTCAGGATGATACACCGCCGACCAGCCCCTTTTGTGCGCGCGGATCGAGGTGTGGGTGTCTTCGGTGATTGTGCCGGTAGCGAAGCCGCCAATGTCATCGAGCGCTTCGCGGCGAAACACAGCAGGCGATCCGCAATAGGCGACGGCGTTCCAGTGGTCGCGGCCGCGCTCGATCGCGTGGAACCAGAGCGTCTGTTCGTTCCACGTGTCTTTGCCCGGGCCGACGTTCAGGTGGAGGAACGAGCCGGTGTTGTCGAATGCTTGCGGGGTTTGCACGAACGCTATCTTCGGATCGCGGAAGTAGCCGAGCGTTCGGGCGATCAGGTTTTTGTGCGGCGCGTGGTCGGCGTCGAGCGTTACGACGAAGCCGGCGTTCGACACCGCGAGCGCGTTGTTCAGGTTGCCGGCTTTTGCATGGGTGTTCTCAGACCTTCCGATGTACCGGCAGCCGAGCTCGGCAGCGAGTGCCGCACAGGCGGGGCGGTTGCCGTCGTCGAGGATCCAGGTTTCGTGCGGGTAGTCCATGGCGCGCGCGGCGATGGCGGTCTTGCGCACGAGGTCGAGCGGCTCGTTGTAAGTTGCGATGAAGACATCGACGGTGAGCCCTTGCTCCGGCTCATCCGGATCGCGCGCGGGGAAGCGCCAGGTCGAGAATACGAACAGCGCCAGCGAAACCGGGATGAAGACCTCGGCGGCGAAGAAGATCGCGGAATAGGCGAACGCCGCCTCGTTCAGCGTCGTCAAGCGGAAGCCGAAATAGGCGACCGCGGTGAGAATCCAAAACGCAAGTGCTGCAACGCGTACGCCGTGCTGGCGTGCGTCGTTCGCATCGGCGGGCAGAAGTCTGGACATGATGCGGCTAGCTGCGCGGGCGCAGCCTCCTCATCGTGCGGACCGCAGGTGCGTGCGCCTAGGCGCGCGGCGTGGTGTAGGGCGAACCATGATCGCCGCGGACTCTAGGTCCGGGCTTCGATTCGCACAACTGCGGGGCAATATGATCTTCGCGTGGTGCGTTGCCGGCGAGTAGTTCGCAGATGTCTCGATGGATGCGTTCCGCCGCCGCTGCGGCGCGTGCGGCGTGGCCGGTGCCGATCGACACGAAGACGCCGTCGGCGGTCCACATGATGCGGTCCTTCTTGCGCAGTACTCTTTGCAGACGATGTTCGACGGCTTGTCGCGCCATCTGAACGTCGTGCGCGGTCATCCCGGCGGGCAGCATTAGACGCAGGTCGAAGTAGAACGAGGCGGCGTCGTTTTGCGGCGCCGGCGATGCGTCCTCGAACCGTTGGTGACGGTCGTGGCGGTGATTGCGGCCTTTTCCCATGGCACGTGCCTTTGTGCAGTATTCGCGACAAATGCGATCATCGCGCGCACGTCCTAAAAGACCGAGAACGCGCGCACGTGAATTTTCGGCAAGGTTGATTCAAGTTTTAACGAACGACTTTGGTAGTGGTTCCAATTACAAATTCGTCATCGCGTGGCCTTGAATCCGCTGAAACGTAACGTTTCGAAACACCTGTCACTTTGGCTGTGACGCCATCGCGAGTGGTCCGGCGAAAGTCGAGCCTGTACCTGCGCGCCTCTGAAATTTCCGGAGGTCGACAAAGAATGCACCGCTTGTTTCAAATTGGTTTGGTTTCCTTCAGCGCCGCGCTTGCGGCCATGCCGTTGCACGCACAGACCGATAGTGCGCCACCGTCGTTGAGTGCAAAGACAGGGCTGTTTGAGATGAAGCCCGGTGTGATTGCGATGGCGCCGATTCCGGACGCGGATCAAACGGCGATTGTCGAAGTGGGTGGGCTCGAAACAGAGCTTTCTACAGGCAAGCATGCGAACGCGACGGCTTGCCTTGCGACCGCGATCTATTTCGAGGCGCGCGGCGAAAGCCTGAAAGGACAGCGTGCGGTTGGCGAGGTCATCCTCGCGCGCACGCGGCAGGCGGGGCGGCCGAAGAGCGTATGCGGTGTTGTTTACGAAGGCTCGCACCGCAGAACCGGCTGCCAATTTTCGTTCACGTGCGACGGCATCGCGGACGTCGTGCGCAGTCACGCGGCGTGGGCGCGGGCGAAGCGCGCGGCGGCCTTGGTGATGAGTTCACCCAGCAAGAAGAAGGTGGCACGCGGTGCCACGCATTATCACGCGACGTCGGTCAGGCCCTATTGGGCGTCGAGCTTGCGCAAGGTCGCGCGCATCGGTAGCCACATCTTCTATCGCTAGTGCGGGGCCCGCTCGAGGGCGGCTTCCGGGATGAGTTTGCGCATGCGGTTGGCGAAGGAGGCGAGGCATACTTCCTTCGGCGAGAGCGGGCCGGACGTGTAGCTGGACGACGACATGCCGGCTTGCACGCCTTCGATGAGGCGCGTGTCTTCGGCGTTGACTTGGCGGTTGATGCGCCAATTCAGATAGCGCGCTGCGTGGATCTCGCGGCTCTTCACCGGGTGGACATAAGCAATTTCGCGGATCAGCGTTTCCGTCGGTGAGACGGGGATGAACTGCATGAAGTCGACTTGGTCGGGATAGATGTCGAAGGCCACATTCGGCCAGAGCTTATAGTAGACCCAGCTGCGCCGGCGGTCTGCCGGGACGTGGTCGAAGCCTCCGAGCAGGCTTTGATACGCGCGTTCGGACCAGTTTTCGGATGCGTTTGTTTGGAGTTCACCCGACATCTTATCGACCCAGGTTTGCGCCTCGATCTTGTAGGTCGAACCGAACAGCCGTGCGAGGCCGGGGTGCGCCACCGGAATGTGCATGCCGTCGGAGTAGTTGTCGGCGATGTTCTTCCAATTGACCTTGCGCGGGCGAAGCGTCACGCGGCCGTTCGGGATCAGCGTTTCGAGCGCGTAGGGTTTCAGTTCGTCCGTGTAGGGCGCCATCATCTCGGCGATGCTTGGCAAGCCCTTCTCGAAGCGCACGAAGATGAAGCCTTGGAAGATTTCCTGCTCGACGGGGTGCAGGCCGTGCTTTGCCTTGTCGAGATCGTCGAAGCCTTGCCATTTCGGCGTGGCGCCGAGCGCGCCGTCGAGCGTGTAGCTCCAGGCGTGATAGGGGCACACGAGGCGGTGGCCGCAGTGTCCGCGGGCTTCCGGCGCGATCTTCGCGGCACGGTGGCGGCAGACGTTGTGGAAGCTTCTGAGTTCTCCGTCTTGCCCACGAATGGTGACGACGCGCTCACCCAGCACGTCCAGCGTGACGTAGTCGCCGGCGCTCGGCGCGTCGTTGACGTGGCCGACGATGTGCCAGGACTGCCGGAATACTTTTTCGCGCTCGAGCTCGAAGAAGCGCGGGTCGGTGTAGAGCCATCCGGGCAGGCTTGTGTTCATGGGCTAGTCGACCCGGTTGACGATCGGGGTTTGCACGCACTTCGCGAGATTGTGGATGTCGCCGTAGAGCGTGTGGGCGACGAAGTAGAGGGCGCCCTCGGGCACTGCCGTGCCTTGCGGGATTTCCATCGTGATCGTGTCGCCCGGTTGTGAGGGTAGGGCTTTCACGACGTGGTTCGTGTCGCGGAAGCCTTTGCAGCTGCCGCCGTGGTCGCCGTGGCCTGTATCATCTTCGGTGCCGGCGTTGCCGACTTCGAGGCCCCAGTGGACCATGTAGACGTCGACGCCCTTCTCATTCGGTGCGCGGCCGAGTGTGATCGTGCCGCCGATCGTTGAGGCCGGGTCGGTGTCTTCGAACGCGATGGAGGTCGGGCCATAGTTCGTGCCGGCGACCCGCGGGTAGATAAGGTCTGGGCCGCCGATGAAGACGGCCGCTGCCGCCGCTGCGCCCACGATGCCGACTGTGCCCACGACAATATTCAACAAACGAGCCATGGGCCGCCTCCTATTTTGCGAGTTCCATTTTGATCGGGCCTTCGGCGCGGCCATGGATGAATTGATCGACGTAGGGGTTGCCCGAGTTGTCGATGTCTTCCTTGCGGCCGGACCAGATGATCTTGCCTTTGTAGATCATCGCGATCTTGTCGGCGATCTTGCGCGCGGAGACCATGTCGTGGGTGATCGAGAGCGTAGTCACGCCCATGTCCTTCACCGTCGTCACGATCAGGTCGTTGATGACGTCGGCCATGATCGGGTCGAGGCCCGTGGTGGGTTCGTCGAAAAAGATGATTTCGGGTTCGGCGGCGATCGCGCGGGCGAGGCCGACGCGCTTTTGCATGCCGCCCGACAGCTCCGACGGCGAGAGTTCGCCGACTTCGGGACCGAGGCCCACCTTCGCGAGTTTCTGCAGCGCGATCTGCTTGGCTTCGGTGCGGTTCAGGCCGCGGCCTTGGATGAGGCCGAAGGCGACGTTCTCCCAGACCGTCAGCGAGTCGAAGAGGGCGGCCGCTTGGAACAGCATGCCGAATTTGCGGTTGACCTCTTCGCGCGCGCGGCCGGTGAGGCGGCTCACTTCGCGGCCGTCGACTTTGATCGAACCTTTGTCGGGCGTGATCAGCCCTAGGATGCTCTTCAGCGTGACCGACTTGCCGGTGCCGGAGCCGCCGATGATGACGAGCGACTCGCCCGGATCGACGGAAAGGTCGACGCCATCGAGCACGACCTTTGTGCCGAAGCGTTTTTGAACGCCTTTGAGTTCGATTTTCGGGGTGGTCACCGGCCGCCTCCGAAGAACAGCGACGTCATCATATAGTTGGCGGCGAGGATGAGGATCGCGGCGGAGACGACGGCGTTCGTCGTCGCCGCGCCGACGCCTTGCGCGCCGCCCTTCGAATGGTAGCCGTGGTAGCAGCCCATCAGCGCGATGATGAAGCCGAAGACGGCGGCTTTCCAAAGGCCCGAGGTCACGTCGCCCATCTTCAAGAAATCGACGGTGTTCTTCAGGTATGACGCCGAGTTGTAGTCGAGTGAGTAGACGCCCACGACCCAACCGCCCATGACGCCGATGATGTCACCGATGCCGACGAGGATCGGCATGGTGAGCACGGCCGCGATGATGCGCGGAGCGACGAGATATTTGAATGGGTTCGTGGACAGCGTGGTGAGCGCGTCGATCTGCTCCGTCACGCGCATCGTGCCCAGTTCGGCCGCGATGGCGGCGGAAACGCGGCCGGCCACCATCAGGCCCGCCATCACGGGCCCGAGTTCGCGGGTGATGCCGAGGACCACGATTTGCGGCACAAGCGTCTCCGCGCCTATCTCGCTGCCGACGGCGATCTGGAGCGCGAGGGCGCCGCCGGTGAAGAAGGCGGTGAGGCCCACGACGGGAAGCGAGAAGTAGCCGATGCGCATGATTTGCTGCAGGATCAAGCGGCCGTAGATCGGCGGCATGAAAGCTTGCGGGACCGCGTTCATCGCGAATTCGAAGATGCGGCCGATCTCGCTCAACAGTGCGATGACGAAGCGGCCGACGAGGGCGAACGGGTTCATGGGGCTCAACGCGCTCCCGTGTAGTGGCGCGTGATGCGGTCGCCGAGGCGGGTGTAGATCTCGTACGGCAGCGTGCCGGCGGCGGTTGCCAGTTCGTCGACGGTTTGGTGTTTGCCAATAAACTCGACCTCGACGCCCGCGTGCGCGTCGCGTTCCGGCACTTGGGTGACGTCGAGCGTGACCAGATCCATCGATACGCGTCCGACGATCGGACATTTGACGCCTGCGATCACACCAAACCCCCTGTTCGAAAGCGTCCTGAGCAGCCCGTCCGCATAGCCGATTGCGGCTATCCCTAAGCGCCGCGGTCCGCTCGCGGAGTAGGTGGCTCCGTAACCGACGGTGTCCCCCCTGTCAATCGAACGGACCTGGAGCAGCGGCGCGGTCAGCGTAACAGTGCCGCGCATCGGGTTTTCGCCCGATTTCCGGGGGTTCCCGCCGTAGAGCGCGATGCCGGGGCGTACCAAGTCAAACGCGTAGGCGTCGCCTAAGAAACAACCGCCCGATGCAGCGAGAGATAGGCGCGCGTCCGGGAACCGTTTGGCGAGGGCCTTGAAGCGGGAGAGTTGCGCCTCGTTCTTCGCGTGCTCCGGGTCGTCGGCGGAGGCGAGGTGGCTCATGACGAGCGCGGGCGTGACCGCGCCTTCGACGGTTTTGAGATCGGCTTCCGAGAGCCCCAAGCGCGACATGCCGGTGTCGAGATGCAGCGCGCAGTCCGCGCGCAAGCCGGACTTCAGCCAGTCCGATAGTTGGCCGACGCTCGAGAGAACGGGGGACAGGTTGTGCTCGGCGAACGCTGCTTTGTTCGCGGGCGTATAGCCGTGGAGGACGTAGAGCTTGTTGCTCGCGATCGCCGGGCGAAGGTCGGCGCCCTCTTCCGCGTGCGCGACGAAGAACGTTCTGCAACCGGCGGCGGCGAGCGCCATCGCGACCGGTTTCGCGCCGAGGCCGTAACCGTCCGCCTTCACGACGGCCGATACCTCCGTCGTCCGCGCTTGCGCGATCAAGCGGCGGTAGTTTTCGACGATGGCGACGAGGTCGACGGAGAGTATCGGGCGGGTCATTCAGACCGGCCCAGCCGCAACGACCAAGGGAAGACGTGCACGCAAATCACCTACCGCGTTTGGGTGGGCAGGGTATCTTCCTTTGCGAGGTCGTAGAAGCGGGTGAATTGCTTTTCGGCGGTGGGCCGTGGCGATGTCTTTCGAACAACACGTCCGCCGGGCCGTGCGAGCTGCTTCGGCAGTCTGCGGCAAAATGGCGTTACTTGTGCTAGTATCTTCAGCCGCCCGGTCTGCACGCAACTATGCCGAAGACAAAAAAAGTCGTTAGCAATCGCGAAGCCGGAAAACTTCCGCCGCTCACCGGCCTTGAGGCATTCCTGCACGCTGCCCGCGCCGGCACGTTTACGCGTGCGGGGGAGGCCTTGGGTCTTTCGCCCTCAGCGTTGAGCCGGCGTATTCAGGCGCTCGAGAAGCACGTTGGCGAGCAGCTCTTCGTGCGTGGCAAGAACGAGGCACGCTTGACGCCCGCGGGGCACGCTTATCTGGCGGCGGCGGAGCGCGCGCTTGAGACCTTGCGGCGCGGTGCCGGAGACGCGCACCAGGCCGAGCGCGGACGCGTTGCCATTACCGGTTCGCATTTCTTCATGGAGCTGTTCGTCGCGCCGCATCTCGGCGATTTTGCGCGAAAGTACCTCGACCTTGAACTCGTGATCGACACGAGCCCTTCGTTTGTCGACTTGCGGACGACCGAGTTCGATGTCGCGATCCGATATGGCGCCGGCGGGTGGGCCGGCGGCGACTCGGAGGCGATCGTCACTGTGTGGGGAAGCCCGTGTTGCAGCCCCGCGCTCGCGGAGAAGCTGTCGCGGCCTCCGCGCGTCGACGATCTTGCCAATCATACGCTGTTGCACGCGAACCCCGATGACGGGCCGTGGAGGCGTTATTTCGAGAAGGCGGGCTCGCCGAACCTTGCCGGACGCGAGATCAAGATGTTCGACGATGGACGCATGATGTACGCAGCCGTAGCACAAGGTCTAGGGTTTGCGCTCGCCTGCCCGGACATGCTGCCGCCGGGGACGCGCGATCTCTTTGTGTTTCCCTTTCCGCATGTAGCGACGGGCGATGGGTTCTATTTCGTCTTCCCTACGGGCCGCGACGTACGGCCCGCCACGCGCCGGTTCTGCAATTGGCTGTTGACGACGCCTCTTGTGTGCGATCTGCGCGCAAACGGCGCGCGCTACTTGGACTGATCGGAATCGTCCGCACACGCTGGTTTCCGGACGGAGGCGGCCTCTTTGCGCAACGCACGCTTGCTTTGCGATTCGCGCAAATGTGAGACCTCGGCGTGTGACGGCCGTCAAGTGGCGCGCGCGAAGGTTCGTGTAGGTACGCCGAACTCGTTGATCCGCTCGCGCACGCGCGCTTACTCCCTCGCAGGCAACGCGAGAGGCGTGCAACGTGAAACATTATCTGTTCATCGAATCCGAGGGCTCGTTCGCGGCTGCCGATGCACCGCAGTTTTTTGCCTTGGCGCGCGAGATCAAACAGCAAGGCGACACGGTTGAGATTTTTCTGGTGCAGAACGGCGTGATGCCGGCGCGCGCCGGCTCGAAGGCCGACGGTTTGAGCGCGGCACTGCAGGCAGGCATCGCGGTTATGGCGGACGAGATGTCGATGCGAGAGCGCGCGCTTAAAGCGAGCGATCTCGTCACCGGTGTGAAGCCGGCGAAGATAGGCACCGTGGTCGAACGCACGGCTGCCGGCTGGAACGTGATTTGGCACTAGAGAGGGACACATGAGTAAGGACAAGACATTGACATTTGCCTTTATGGAGCCGCCGTTCGAGAGTGCGCGCGGCACGACCGTCTTCCGGATCGTTTCGGAAGCCGTGCGCAGCGGCTTCGATGTCAACGTGTTCGCTTATGAAGGCGCCGTGATGATGTCGTTTGCGCGCCAGCAGCAGCACGCTAATGCGGTGCATGGGCGCGACATCGTAGAGGAGAACCACCCGCTGCCGAAGGATTGGGTGGCGGCGTTGCTTGCCGAGGCGGCGGCGAAGAACATCAAGCTCGATTGGGCGAATTGCGGGCTTTGCGTCGACGAGCGCGGCGCGGGCGAGGCGATCCCCGGCGTCAGGCGGGGGACGCCTGCGGATCTCTGGAAAATGGCGGCTGAGTCGGCCAACACGCTCGTCGTCGGTACGCACTAGAGGGAGGCGAACATGAAGGTGCTTCAAGTGGTTTCGTCGGCCTATCGCGCGACGTTCGAAGAACAGGACGACACGGTCCTGTGGCTAACGCAGGCGATGAAGAATGCGGGTGGCGATCTCGATGTGCTTTTGACCGGCAATACCGTGAACTACGCGGTCGTGGGGCAAGACGCGTCCGGACTTAAGTTCGGCCAATGGAAACAGACGCAGCCGCCGCGCATCGAGGAGGATCTTTCGCGCATGATCTCGAAGGGAATTGCCGTCATCGCGGTCGCGGACGACCTCATCGATCGTGGGCTTGGCGACAGCGCACTGATTGAGGGCGTGCGGCGCGTGCATCGCGGCGATGTCGCGCGGGTGATGAGCAACTACGACCAGGTATGGAGATGGTGAGACGGGTTACCGCATTTGGGTGGGCAGGGTATCTTCCTTTGCGAGGTCGTAGAAGCGGGTGAATTGCTTTTCAAAGCGTAGCGTCACTTTGGCGGTCGGGCCGTGGCGGTGCTTTTCGACCAGCACGTCCGCCAGGCCGTGGACGCGGTCCATCTTTTCCTTCCATTTCTGGAATTCGACGGGATCGTCCACCGGCGGTTCTTTGGTTTCTAGGTAGTAGGCCTCGCGGTAGATGAACATGACGACGTCCGCATCCTGCTCGATCGAGCCGGATTCGCGCAGGTCGGCGAGCACGGGGCGCTTGTCGTCGCGGCTATCGACGCCGCGCGAGAGCTGCGAGAGCGCGATCACGGGGACGGCGAGTTCCTTTGCGAGCGTCTTTAGGCCCTTCGTGATCTCGGTGATTTCTTGCACACGGTTTTCGTTGCGCTTCGATTGCGTGCCGGTCAGGAGCTGCAAGTAGTCCACGATGATCAGGCCGAGGTCGCCCGCGCGTTTTAGGCGGCGTGCGCGCGCGGCGACCTGCGCGATCGAGATGCCGCCGGTGTCGTCGATGAAGAGCGGCAGGCGTTCGAGTTCGGCGCCGACGCGGATCAACGCCTGCATGTCGCGCTCTTCGATCTTGCCGCGGCGAATTTTGGAGCCTGAGACTTCGGCTTGTTCGGCGAGAATACGCGTGGCCAACTGTTCGGCCGACATTTCGAGCGAGAAGAACGCGACGCGGCCGCCGCCTTGTCCGTCGGAGCGCATCCACTCGCGCGCGGCGTGGAACGCCATGTTCGTGGCCAGCGAGGTTTTGCCCATCGCGGGACGGGCGGCCAGAATGATGAGGTCGGACTTCTGGAAACCGCCGAGCAGGCTGTCGATGTCGACGAAGCCGCTGCCGACGCCCGTCACGTGGCTTGGCGATTGGTACGCGCGTTCGGCGACTTCCATCGCGCCGGTAATCGCTTGGCCGAAGGATTTGAAGCCGCCGCCGAAGCGGCCCTTCTCGGCGATGCCGTAGAGCTGCTTCTCCGCTTCTTCGACTTGTTCAGCCGGCGACAGATCGACCGGCGGGTCGTAAGCGAGATTGACGATCTCTTCGCCCACACGGATCAGATCGCGGCGTTGCGCGAGTTCGAAGATCATGCGGCCGAAGTCGGCGGCGTTCATGACCGTGGGCGAGAAGCGCGAGAGCTCGGCGAGGTAGTCTGCGCCGCCGACTTCTTTCATCGAGGCGTCGAGCGAGAAGTACGGGCGCAACGTGACGGGTGAGGCTAGTTGACCTTTGCGGATGACCCGTCCGAGCGCTTCGAAGATGCGCTGGTGCATCGGCTCGTGGAAGTGCTCAGGCTCGAGGAAACCCGACACGCGCTCGAACGCGTCGTTGTTCACGAGAATGGCGCCGAGCAGCGCCTGCTCCGCCTCAACATCGAAGGGCGCTTGGCGGTACTTTTCCGGCAGATCCGGCTTGGGTGCGACGGCGAGGCTCATGACGACCTTAAAAACGCGATTGAGGTTTGGTGCGCAATCGCCTTCGCAAGCTATGCACAACTCTTCGAAGAGTGCGCCTTGCGTACGCGCATACATGTTGTGTCAAGCGCGCAGAGCGATTCGCGTTGGGGACATTCTAGGGCGGTCTCTCGGGCGTGTCATTTGCCCCGGGAAGAAAGAAGATTTCACCACAAAGCCACAAAGATCACGAAGAAGTAGGATTCACGCGATGACACGATGAACCGATAACAGAAGGAAACGCACGCCTTGGCGCGCTGTCATGGCCTGATAGGCGCTTCGCGCCAAAAGAGCCTCGCTCAACTCATCGTTCCATCGTGCCATCGTGTGCAAGTCTGTTCATGCCTTCTTCGTGATCTTTGTGGCTTTGTGGTGAAATCTTCTTTCTTCGGGCAACAAAAAAGGCCGCGAGGTTTTTCCTCGCGGCCCCGATCCTGGAGGTGTTTCCTGGTGGCTTTGTTATTCTTTCTTTTTGGTCTTTTTGGCGGCTGGTTTTTCGTCCGCGGGTTCTGACTCGTCGTTCGCCGGCGCGGCGGCTTTCTTTTCGCGCTTTTCTTTTTTGGGCTTGGCTTCGGCGGTTTCTTCCGCTTCGTCCTCGCCCTTCAGGCCTTTTGCCGCGTCTTCGCTTTCGAACAGCGCTTCGGCGTCGATGCGGGCTTGCTCGGCTTCCGTCTTCAGCACGTTTTCGCCGCGCGCCTGACGCTCGGCTTCTTCGGCCGTGCGGGCGACGTTGACCGTGATACCGACGCGGACTTCCGGGTGGAGCGCGACTTTGACGTCGTGCAGGCCAAGCGTCTTCATCGGCTTGTCGAGCACGATCTGGTTGCGGTCCAGCGAGGTGCCGCCCGCGGTGACTGCGTCCGAGATATCGCGCGTCGAAACCGAACCGTAGAGCATGCCGGTTTCGCCGGCCTGGCGCAGGATGACGAAGGTCTGCTTGTCGAGTGTCTTGGCGACGCCTTCCGCTTCCTTCTTCAGCGTGAGGTTGCGCGCCTCAAGCTGCGCTTTTTCTTTGTCGAAGCGCGCGATGTTGTCTTTCGTCGCGCGCAACGCCTTTTTGCGCGGCAGCAGGAAGTTGCGGGCGAAGCCGTCTTTCACCTTCACAACCTCGCCCATCTGGCCGAGCTTTTCGACGCGTTCGAGCAGGATCACTTGCATGGTTGTTGCTCCCTTAGCCTACGACGTACGGGAGCAGTGCCAGGAAGCGGGCGCGCTTGATCGCGGTTGCGAGTTCGCGCTGCTTCTTGGCCGAGACTGCCGTGATGCGTGAGGGGACGATTTTGCCGCGCTCGGAAATGAAGCGGGAGAGCAGCTTGCCGTCCTTGTAATCGATCTTGGGTGCGTTCGCGCCCGAGAACGGGCACGTCTTGCGACGGCGGAAGAACGGACGCCGTCCGCCGGCACCACCGCCGCCGCCGAAACCGCCACCACCTTCACGGTCGCCGCGCGGACCACCGCCGCCGCCGAAGCCACCGCGTTCGCCGCGATCTCCACCGCCGCCGAAGCCACCACCACCTTCGCGGCCGCCGCGGTCACCACCGCCACCGCCTGCACCGCCACCGCCGTAGCCGTAACCACCGCTCATGACGCTGCTCCTTCTTCGACGGCTTCGTAGGGTTCATCCGGGCCGCGACCCCACTTCGCGTCGCGGCGTTCTTTCGCCTGCTTCGCCAGCATGCCGGCCGAGGGGCCTTCCTCAAGCTCGTCGACGCGTACCGTCAGTTGACGGATCACGTCTTCGTTCAGTTTGAGCTGACGTTCCATTTCGCTCACGGCCGCCGGCGGCGAGTCGATGTTGAAATGGACGTAGTGGCCTTTGCGGTTCTTTTTGATTTTGAAGTTCAGCGAGCGCAGTCCCCACTGTTCCAGCTTGATGACTTTGCCGCCGCCGGCTTCGATGACGGCTTTCATCTGCTCCGCCAATTGCTCGACGTGCGTCTGCGCGGCGTCTTGGCGCGCGATAAAGGTATGCTCGTATAACGGCATGGGAGCCTCATGTTGACCGCGGCGCCTCTGGCACGGCCCCCATGGCAGTGCAGTGACGATGGACCGGGAGAGGCTGTCGGGCAAACCGCCCCAAGGGACCTTGGTCCCGCGCCCTCCGGCCGCGGCCGGTTTCGGAAGCGGCGGACTATACGGATTTGAGGGGAGGGGGCAAGCCTTGAAACCGGCGGAATTGCCGCATGGAATGGGCTCAGAACCAAATCAAGGAGGCAAGGAAATGCGCGGTTTGGCTTTGATGGTTGTTGCAGGGGTGGCGCTTGGCGGGTGCGAGCAGGTTTGTGGGCCGGTGGCTCGACCAGCCGCGCCGCCAGCTCAAGCGTGCGCGAAGCCGTTCGAGCGGACGGTTTCGTTCACGAGCGCGCAGTCCGGCGACAGGCTGATTGTCGAGGCCTTGGGGCCCGACTGTTCCAATCCGTCGATGGTCGGCCGGGTGTTCGATGCGAAAGGCCGGCTCGTCTATACGGAGGTGACGAGCGGTCAGTGGATGATGAACCCTGAGATCTTTCCGCCCGGCGGCGGGACCGCGCAGGGTGCGATCGACACGCTTTATGATATCGGCGGGGGGAACTCGATGAACTTGCCGCCCTGGACCGGCGGGCCTGAGCCGCAGAAGGGGAGCTATGGCGCTTATGAAGTGCTCGTACCGCAGATCGCCTATGAGCGTTTGCGCCAGCTGAATGCTCCGACCCTAATTAAGCGCGGCGGCGGCGAGAGCGGCACAATCTATATCTACGATCCCGACGCCACCATGGCGATCGCGGTGGCGCAGTACGCGGTCTAGTAAGAGTTCGTTCATGTTTGCGGCGCCGGCGTTCCGTTGTGGGACAGCCGGCGCTTTATCGTGTCACCGAAGCGATGTTTCTACGATCGCGTTAGTGCGGCGTTTATCTTTACGCCGCATCGCCTGCCGCTCCTGCATTGAACGGCGGCCATTAACTCAAGTTTTTTGCAATTCGTTTGGAACCCGCGCGCGACACTGGCCGGGAAGCGTGGGAAACCGCGCAAAAGGAGTTCGGCGATGCGCAAACTCATGGGACGACTTTCGGTGGCTTTCGCGGCGAGCTTACTCGCATCGACGGCCATTGCGGGCGACACGCAGAACACGTGGCGGATGGTCAGCAGCGTCGGTGACGTTGCGGTTAGCTCGAACGGGCTCATCCGGGTCGCCACAAACCCCGGCGCGAACTTACCCGAGGGTACGGTTGTCACGACTGGCGCCGGCGGGCGCGTGGTGCTGCGCCGCGGCGAGGAGCAAATCGTGCTCTCACCGCAGAGCCGCGTGACGCTGACCGGCGAAAACGATGCGGGAACGCATATCACGCAAGACATGGGCTCCGTCCTCTTCAACATCGGCAAGCGCCGGAAGCCGCACTTCGAAGTCGATACGCCGTTCCTGGCCGCGATCGTGAAGGGTACGGCGTTCACGGTTTCGGTGAACGAGGAGTCGTCGGCCGTGCATGTGAGCGAAGGTGCGGTCGAAGTGGCGACGCCTTGGCGCAACGCGGTGACCTTGGTCAAACCGGGTTCTACCGTGCGCGTGCGTAGCGCGCTTTCAACTCAAATCGAGGTCATGAGCGGCGCGAAGGTTTCGCGCACGATCGCCAGTAACGAAGGCGGTTGGCAGGCGGCGCTGGGCGGTAGCGCCAAGGCGGGCCCGTCGGGTCCTGCGTCGCTGACGTCGGGATCAAGCCTTGGCGGGCGTTCGGTCGACGATCCGCGCGGGGTTGACGATCCGCGTGGCGTGGATGATCCGCGTGGTGTCGACGATCCGCGCGGCGTCGATGACCCGCGTGGCGTGGACGATCCGCGCGGTGCGAGCCTTGCGAACGGGTCGGGCTTGCGTCTTGCCGGCCGCGAGACGAGCGACGGCATTGCAAGTGCTGCACCGGTGGCGCGCGCCGAGGTGCCGGTTACGGCTCCGACGCAGCCCTCGCAACTCGTCCGTATGGCGCCTGCGGCCAATGCTCCGAACAAGCAGCCCGAGACGGCCGTGATCCCGCAGGCCCAAGCGCCTTCAATGAGCGGCAGCGCGCAGGCGGCGGAGTCGTCCGTCGGGTTCGTCGGCGGTAAATCGGCCGAGGCTGTCGCCAGTGCACGGCGTCCCGTGTCGCGCTCGCGCAGCAACTCTTCGGAGTTCCCGGTGTTCGAGGTTGCGGTCGGCGGGTTGGGCTTGCTGATGTACATCTTGGGCTCGCAGCTCATGGGCTTCATGCGCAGCAGTTCGCGGCCGGTGCGCGTCCGGCGCTAAGCGCCTTCTCTAGAAAGACGAGGCGGCCCCTCCTGCAAAGGTGGGGCCGTTTCTTTTTGGCGTCAGCGAAGGCTTACGCCTAAGGCGCGTAGAGGTTTGCTTTGCTCGGGCGGGATTGTGCCGTCGGCTTTCGGGCCCACGTTGATCAGCACGTTGCCGCCGCTTGCGGTGACGTCGCCGTGGAGGGCGATCAGGGCGTCGCCGGTGAGGTAGTCCTCCGCGCGTTCGTTGCGGTTGTAGCCGAAGGCCAAGCCCAAACCGCGGCAGGATTCCCATTTCTTGTTCTTAGGGATCGCGCCGAGGCCGTATTCGACGGTGCGGAAATCGCAGTGCGGCGGGGCGGGATTTTCTTGTGGGCCAGTCGAGGCGGCAATGCGGGCTTTGATCATCGCGTTGAAGTTCGCGCGGGCCGCGGGATCGCGCAGGCCGTTGAACAGCGTTTCCTCCGCGAACCAGCGGTCGTTGACGACGCCGTCGGGTACGCGAGCGTAGTAGTGCGCGAAGATGTCCGGGACTTGTTCCTTCGACGGCCAGGCGATGTCGTTCCAGAGCACGGAGGGCTCGTAGCGGTCGATGAGTTCGCGCAGCTGGGCAGCGGCGTAGTCGCAATAGTCGCGCTCGGTGGGCACGCATGCAAACATGTCGCCGAGATTGGCGATCGGCTCTGGTCGCTTGCTCCAGTCGAGGCCGCCGGAATAGTAGAGGCCGAAGCGCATACCGCGGGCGCGCACAGCCTCAGCCAGTTCGCCGACGAAGTCGCGCTTGGTGTGCCAGCCGGGGCGCCAAGGGTTTTGAACATTCGTCGGCCAGAGGCAATACCCGTCGTGGTGCTTCGTCACGAACACGACGTAGCGCGCGCCGGCCTGCTTGAAGAGATCGGCCCAGGCGTTTGCATCGAAGGCGCGGGCCGCTTCGTCGAATTCAGGGCGGAAGGACGTGTACGGACGATCGCCGTAGGCTGCCTTGTGATGCGCGGCCGTCGGGCTGCCCGGAAGACGCATCGCGTTCTCGTACCACTCGGCGTACGGGATGTGCGCGTTCATGTCGTCGTAGTGGTCGCGCATCAGATCGTGGATCGGCCGCCCGCGCGGCGCCCAGGCCGGGATCGCGAAGATGCCCCAGTGGATGAAGATGCCGAAACCCGCGTCGGCGTACCACGCGGGGCAGGGACGGGAGGCGAAGGCGTCGAAGGCCGACACCCGTTAGTACCCGATAGCCGCGCCGTCTTTGCGCATTTCGCTGGCGCCCCAGTAGACACCGGTTTCGGGGTCGCGGAGGATGGCTTGGTAGCCGCCGAAGCTGCCGTCGCCTTTGACGAGTTTGTGGCCGCGGCGTTCGAGTTCGGTGCGCACGTCTGTGCCGATGCCGGTTTCGAGCATCAGCTCGCCGACGCCTAAGGAGTCTTTGCGCGACCAATCCTCTGAGCCTTCGTGGCGGAAGCGTGCGGCGTCGCCTGCTTCCTGCACGTTCAGGCCGAAGTCGATCATGTTCACGAGGATTTGCACGTGGCCTTGCGGCTGCAGGTCGCCGCCCATGACGCCGTAGCTCATCCAAGGCTTTCCATCCTTCATGACGAAGGCCGGGATGATGGTTTGGAACGGCCGCTTGCCCGGCGCGTAGACGTTCGGGTGACCGGGTTCGAGCGCGAAGAGTTCGCCGCGATCTTGGAACATGAAGCCGAGGCCGTCCGCGACGAGGCCTGAGCCCATGCCGCGGTAGTTCGACTGGATGAGCGAGACCATCATGCCGTCTTTGTCGGCGGTTGTGAGGTAGGTCGTGTCGCCTTGGCGCAGTTTGATCTCGCCCGGCGGGACGTTTGGGTTCACTCGATCCATGTCGATCAGTGCGCGGCGGTGCTTGGCGTAGGTGTCCGAGATTAGTTCGGCGACCGGCATATCGTAGGTGGCGGGGTCCGCGTAGAATTTGCCGAGGTCTTCGAAGGCGAGACGTTTGGCTTCGACCATCAAATGAAGCGCGTCGGCGGAGCCGCGGCCCATCTTCTTGAGATCGTAGGCTTCAAGCATCTTCAGCATCTGAAGGGCCGCGACGCCTTGCGTGTTCGGCGGCAGCTCGTAGACGTCGTAGCCGCGGTAGTTCACGCCGACAGGGTTGACGAAGTTGCCGGTGTGAGCGGCGAAGTCTTCGTAGCGCAGGTCGCCGCCGATGCGTCTAAAGTAGGCGTCCATCGTGCGTGCGATTGCGCCCTTGTAGTAAGCGTCGCTGCCGCCTTTCGCGAGTAGGTCGTAGGTGCGGGCGAGGTCGGGGTTCTTGAAGACTTGGCCTTCGCGCGGCGGCTGGCCGTTGATGAGATAAGTACGCTTGGCGTTGTCGATTTCTTCGATGTCTTTTGCCATGCGTTCGAAGCCGCGGAAGTTGCGGCCCCAATAGAATGCGACGAGCTGCGAGACGGGGAAGCCTTCGCGGGCGTATTGCGTGGCGGGCGCCAGCACCTGATCCATCGGCAGCTTGCCGAAGCGTTGGTGCAGCGCGAACCAGCCGTCCACCGCGCCGGGTACCGTGACGGTCAGCGAGCCGTGCGACGGCATCGTTTTCCGTTCGCCGAGCTTCTTCTTCAGGTCGTCGAGCGAGCGGCCTTTCGGCGAGCGGCCGGAGCCGTTGTAGCCGTAGAGCTTCTTCGTCTTCGGATCCCAGACGATGGCGAACAAGTCGCCGCCGATGCCGCAGCCGACCGGCTCCATCAACCCGAGCGCTGCGTTTGCCGCGATCGCGGCGTCCATCGCGCTGCCGCCCTTTTTCAAGATGTCGATCGCGACTTGCGTGGCGAGCGGTTGCGCGGTGGCTGCCATGCCGTGCTGACCCAGTACCGGGGCCCGGGTGGCGAAGCCCTGGCCGGTGTAGCGGTCGCCGCCACCGGGGGCTGCGGTCGGCGCTTCTTGAGCGATGGCGGTGGTGGTCATCAGGGTGAGGGATACCAGAGACGAAAAGAGACGCATGGGTTCAGCGCGGCTGTTGCGGAAGCGGCGGGCAGGGGAAGTCGCGTTCGAGCGTCTTCTGCGCGAGCTGCGCCGCGGGCACGTCTAAGAACTGGGGATTTGTGTCGCCGAAATTCACGATGCGAGCCGCCAGTTCTCGAAACGAAATGAAGTCCGGCATGCGAACGCAGGCTTCTTTCGAGGTCATGGGCAAGCCTTTGACCATTGCATCTCTACGTGCCTCTTCACGTGCCACAAGCGTGACTGCGAAGCCCTGCAGGAACGTGCGGCACACATGCGGTGCGCGCGCGTTGTCGGGATTTTCGATCGCCGCGTAGGTGCGGCAGGCTTGGACGAGGTCGCGGCCGGTCTTGATGTCGGCGGCGCTTGCGGTGCTTGCGGCAATCAGCACCGCTAAGAGAATGGCGGCTCGGCGCATTTGGACGGCTTTCCTTTGAACGGCACCCCTGTACCGGCTGCAGGGTAGGGCGTGCTAGTGATTTGGACAACTGCCGCTTTGAGGAGCGCCTTTCCATGCTCGACGCCGCGATCCGCCCCTACATGAACAAGCCGCTGGAGGCCGTGGCGCGGCGTGCTGTGGTTTTGGGGATATCCGCGAACATTGCGACGGCCGTAGGGTTTGCGGTCGGTATCGCTGCCGCCGCGTTCATTGCCGGTGAGTATTATTGGGTGGGGCTTGGACTGTTGCTGACGAGCCGGTTCTTGGACGGGCTCGACGGGGCGATTGCGCGGCTGACGCGGCTCACCGATGTCGGCGGGTTTTTGGACATCACGCTCGACTTTATCTTCTACGCGTCGGTGGTGTTTGCGTTCGCGCTGGCTTCGCCCGAGCGAAACGCGCTTGCGGCCGCGTTCTTGACGGCGAGTTTCATGGCGCCGGCTTCGACGTTTCTGACTTACGCGATCTTCGCGCAGAAGCAGGGGATCACGACGGAGATACGCGGTGCGAAATCGCTCTACTATTTGGGCGGGTTGACCGAGGGGTTTGAGACGATTTTCACGCTCTGCCTGATGTGCGTTTTTCCCGCCTGGTTCCCCGTGATTGCCGTCGTCTACGGCATCATGTGCTGGATCACCGGCGGAACGCGCATCGCGGCGGCGGTGCAGACGTTCGGCCAAAGGGCGTCGTGATGTTCGAGCCGACGCCCGCGCAGACCGCTATCGTCGAGGGTATCGGGCGCATCTGTTCGAAGTACGACGACGCTTATTGGCTGGCGCGCGACAACGATCATCGTTTTCCGGACGAGTTCGTGCGCGATGTCGCGGCGGCGGGTTATCTCGGGATTGCGATGCCGGAGAGTGTGGGCGGTGCGGGCTTGGGCGTCACCGACGCTGCGCTTATGATGCACACGATCGCGCGCTCCGGTGCGGCGATGACGGGTGTCTCGGCCGTGCATGTGAACATCTTCGGACCGCATCCGGTCGCGGTGTTCGGGACGGCCGAGCAGAAGGCGCGGATGCTGCCGCCGTTGATCCGCGGCGAGACACGCTGCTGCTTCGGCGTAACGGAGCCGGATGCAGGGCTCGATACGTCCAGCATCAAGACGCGGGCCGAGCGTTCGAGCGACGGCTGGGTCGTGAACGGGCGCAAGATGTGGACGACGACGGCGCAGACCGCGACGCATATTCTGCTGCTGGTGCGAACGTCGCCGAAGGGAAAGAGGCCCACCGACGGTTTGAGTTTGTTCTATACGCCGCTCGACCGCGCGCATGTGGAGGTGCGCGAGATCCCTAAGATGGGCAGGCATGCCGTCGATACGAACATGGTGTTCATCGACGCCTTGCCCGTCCCGGGAAACGATTTGATCGGCGAAGAAGGGAAGGGCTTCGATTATCTGCTGCACGCGTTCAATCCTGAACGCATTCTGGTCGCGGCGGAAGCAATCGGCATCGGCCAGGACGCATTGGCGCGCGCCGCGAAGTATGCGCGCGAGCGTGTCGTGTTCGGCCGGCCGATCGGACAGAACCAGGCGATCCAGCACCCGCTTGCGCGCGCGTGGGCGGAGCTGGAGGCCGCTTGGCTCATGACGTTGAAGGCGGCAGCGCTTTACGATGCGAAGAAGCCCTGCGGCGTCGAGGCGAATGCCGCGAAATACTTGGCCGCCGAAGCAGCGTTCCGGGCTTGCGAGACGGCGGTGATGACGCACGGGGGCATGGGCTATGCGCGCGAGTTCCACGTCGAGCGCTTGTTCCGCGAGGTGCTGATCGCGCGCATTGCGCCGGTCAGCCGGGAGATGATCCTAAATTTCTTGGCGGAGAAGGCACTGGGTTTGCCGAAGTCGTATTAGGGTCTCTCACACCACGACGCGCTTGGTCAGCGTGAGTGCGGCTTGGCGGCGTTGCCGGTCGGAGCCGCGATCTGCTATTTTCCGCAGTGCATTGCGGCCGATGCTGTCCAGTTTCTCGAGTGCCTCGCTTGCGCGGAAGCGGACCCACCAATGCTCGTCGTCCACGAGGGCTATGATCGACGGTACGAGTTCGTAGATGCCGAGCCTACCTGCCGCGTCAGCGGCGGCGGCGCGCACGAACCAACTCTTGTCGCGCAGGCCCTGTGCGACCGCGCCGTACGATTTCGCGCAGGAGTGTTTGGAAAGCGCACGCAGGGCTGCAGCGCGGATGCAAGCCTCCGGTGCCTTGGCGGCGGCCGCGAATGCCGACGGATGGTGCTCGCAACAGACGCGCAGAACTGGATCGAGGCGCGCCGGTTGGCGACGCCCAGTGCGGGCGAAGGCGGCCAAGATTTGAGCGAGCGGCGGCGGAGACTCTTGGGAAAAAAGACTTTCGGCAGCGGCCAATTGTACATTGACGTCCGGGTCGTGCAGGGCGCGCAGCAAGGCGTTGTTCGTGTCGCGCGAAGGGAAAAAGCGCAATCCCTTGGCCGCGGCCAGCCTCTCTGTGTGGCTTGAGCGGCGCAGGCGGCGCTGCAAGCGGCTGTCCGCATTCCGGCGGCGCATGACTTCGACAAGGCGTGCGCGTGACACGCCTTCGATCTGCATCAACAGTTGGAGAGCCACCGGCAGAAAGCCGGGTCCGTCAAGCGCCGCCTCGACAAAGGTGTCGTCCGATCGCGACACAAGGTGGCAGATAAGCCGCTTCCTCAGTGCCGCACGCAAAGGACGTTCAATGCGGTCCTGGTTTTTGCGCATCGCGCGTACGGCGGTCAGTCCGATGAGCGCTATGGCCAAGCAAGCCGCGATGACGATCGATGTTTCGGACACTTCAGTGACGCCGCACGAGCAGAAAGGTGACAGCGCGGCGGCCTCAAGAGATGGCTCACTATCCCTTTCGACCGCCGCGCTCTTCAAGCTTTGGATCTCGCACCTTTGCGGCTCGCGATCCGCTGCTAGCTCAGTTGCGTTCGTGGCGAACGCATGATCGACATCCGAACCGGTTCCTCTTGGGCAAGAGTTGGAAACGGCTTTGATATCTTCTCGTCGAGCGCATGCCGGCCAGGCGCCACGCTCGATCTCATCATCCGCGATTGGCGCGACCGTTCAAGGACGAATGTGTAAGCAAAGTGCAAACGTGATTGCGGGGTCAGAGTGAAGTTCACGCGACTTGCTGTCCTTGCGGTTGGCGCGGCGGGCGCCCTTTCGGCAGAGGGCCGACACGGCGGCCGAGCGCTTGTGCGATATCTTGCTTAAATTCTTCGCGGCCTAGCGCCCATCCGCCGTTCGTCGCTGCGCGCAACGCCGTGATGAATTCTTCGTCAAGCTTTACATCGCAAAGCTCATGGTAAATTTGCTGGCGCGTTTGATCGGTTTCGCCGAGGCCGCGGTACTTCGCATGCGGCGTGATCAGCATGTCATGCTCGCCACATGCGTTCGCGCGGAAGCTCGACCATTGATAGTCACGCGCGTGTTTGACGATGTTTGCGCGAACCGGGTTCATCTCGATGTAGCGGCTGCACGGCAGGAAGAACATTTCGGTGTCGAGCATGGCGGCGCGGTAGCGTCCTTCCCACATCGTGCCCGATCGTCCGTACGACCAATTCACGTGGCGCACGTAACGCCGGCCCAGCGATTGCATCGTTTTCGGCAGGCTGTCCTCGTCGCGCGGCGTAACGAGCAGATGCACGTGGTTCGGCATCAAGACGTAGGCATGGATCGCGCAGCCGTTCACGACCGACGCCAGGTGCAGCCATTCGCGATAGCGCGCGTAGTCGTCGGGCGCGAAGAAGATCGGGCGGCGATCGTTGCCGCGCTGAATGACGTGCAACGGCTGTTCCGGCAGGAAAATGCGTCCAAGTCGCGCCATGCGTGTGCCTCTCCCAAGCGATTCGCGCATCAGTGTTGACACAGGCGAGAAGCTAATCCAGACGATATAAGTCTACTCTGACCCCAGCACTCTCGAAGTCTATTGTGACCGTGACCTGTCACTTTCGTCCAAAAGCGAAAGTTCATGAGCAGTATTCACCAGACAAGGTTGTAGCCCGAGATTCCGGTCAGATTGATGGCCACTTGACGCACACGTAAGCGGATCGACCGTCGGCATTGCGTCGCGCGTATTCAAATGCTGCGGTACTCGCGTGCACTGACTTTTTTTTTGCGCGCGCCCGCCACGTGGGGTGTGTGCGCCGTCACACTAAGTCTTGAAGCGCTCCGACTTGGACGAAGCATCATGGATGACGGCATCGCCGTGTTCGCTGAATGCAATCATAGGCGATCGATGGACACATCACTGTCACAAGCGTCATCGCGCCTAGGTGAACTGACAGATATTTTCCGTCCGTTCGGCACGCGTTTGACCGCTAGATCACATAACTTTGGTGTGTAGCTGATGCGCTAAGCCCACATCGCGAGCGATCCAAAAATCCGGAACCAAATCGGTTTGTATACGTTCAATCGTAGCCACTACGGTCGCACTCAACTGACAAGCGTAATTCGCAACATCGACCTGCCAGCGGTTCCAGCTTGTCGAGTCTCGGACCGATTCATAGCAAGATGAGCGATAGGACCTTCACTTTTGCGCGAACTAGTTACTGGAGCGGTGGCCGAGACCCGCGAAGATCCAGCGAACACCGGCGGTGGGGTCCGTATCGACCATGCGCTGAGGGACATCCTGCGGCGCTTGGAGGAAGCGTCTTCGAACGAGGACGTCGCCAAGTCTTTGTCTCTATTGGGATCTCTTTTCCAAATGCCCCATGTTTATTGGGTGGCCCGAAAGTCCGGCGCGGACGGCCGTAGCGAGACATTTCTGAGCGCGCCGCCCAGCATGCGGCGCGCTGCGAATGCTCTCGCGAAGCCCGCGTTGGCCAGTGCGCTTGGCAAGGCCAAGGACCCGATCGCGCTCAGCGATGCCGTGCGGGGTTTGGGGCCGAATTGGAGGCGTCCGCGCGAATTGCAGGGCTTTGAGGCGGTCGCCATGACAGTCGAGGCGTCACCGGACGCCGCGTTGTATGTCGTCTTCTTCGGGAAGCAAGGTGTCGCGAGTGGTTTGTCGAAGTCGCTGCTGTTTCTCGGTGTGTATTTGGCGGCGCAGCGTCGCGCCGCGGCGTCGCGTCGGCCGGACGCGTTACGCGCGCTGACCGACCGTGAGCGGCAAATCCTCAATCTCGCCAAAAGCGGGCTGACCGACGCCAAGATCGGAAAGATGCTCAGTATCGCAACACGCACCGTTCGCTTTCATTTGGGCAACGCGATGCGCAAAGCAGGGGCAGAGACGCGTGCGCAGTTGATCGCGAAATCCAGCCAAAGAATCTTGACGTGACGCCGCAATGATCCGAGCCTTGCACTCTTACGTGGAAGCAAGCTTTGCGGCTTTGTCACAAACTCAGCTGTCGTCCAGTTATTCGAAGCTGGCGGCAGAACTCGGCTACTCGGCGACGTTCATCCTCGATTCGGCAAAGCTGGAGACTGCCTTTGCGTCGTCAATCGTTTTCTCGACACTGCATAAGCCGGTGCTGACGGCGTTCGACGCCAAGGCGCCGGTCGTGAGCCATCCGTTGACGCGGTTGGCGGGCGAGATCGACGCCCCTTTCAGTATTCATGATGCTTGCGAACTGTTGGGCCTCTCCGAGCTGGAGATGCGCCGTGATTTTCCTGCGCCCATCCAAGACGCGGAGCTCGTGATATTTCCCGTGCACCGCCGGGGCAAACTTGCATTGCTCGTCAGTTGCAGCGGCAACACGCCCGATCAAACCGCAGCGGGGCGGGCGCTGCTTCACACGGGTGCACATGTTCTCTATGACCGCTACGCGTCGATCGGCGAGGTGCCTCAGTTGCCGCCGCGCCAGGCCGACTGCTTGTTCTGGGCGGCTCAGGGCAAGACCTACGCCCAGATCGGTGAGTTTTTGGGTCTTTCGACACGAACCGTTCGCGCCGCCCTCGCGAAGGCCAAACGCAGTCTAAACGCGCGCACAAAGGCCGAGGCGATCGCTCTCGCCGTGGGCCGCAACGCGGGCTGAGCCATTCGCCTTTATGCGACCGCGCGGCCCAACCTAGCGCGAATGATGTCTTCGGCTTCTCGAACGATCCGCTCGACCAGGTCCTTACACGTGGGGATATCGTGGATGAGGCCTTGGACCATGCCGGCCGACCAGATGCCGTGGTTGGGGTCGCCCGCTTCGTAGACGACTTTGCCGCGCTGGCCGGAGACCAGGTGAGCGATGTCTTCGATTTTGGCGCCGCCCTTCCTCTCAATCGCGACGACCTCTTGGCTGACGGCGTTTCGCGCCACGCGCGCGGTGTTGTGCAGGGTGCGGAAGATGAGGTCGGTGCCGCGCTCGTCGGTCGCCACCATCTGTTCTTTGATCTTCTGATGGATCGGGCTTTCGACGGTGCACATGAAGCGCGTGCCCATGTTGATGCCTTCGGCGCCGAGCGAGAGCGCGGCAACGAGGCCGCGGGCGTCGCCG
>JABFRX010000171.1 GCA_013140995.1 Alphaproteobacteria bacterium
GTGCCGCCGCTCAATCTGATCGGCGATTTTGGCGGTGGTGCGCTTTATCTCGCGTTCGGTTTGCTTGCGTCGCTCGCGCATGCGTGAGCGACGGGGAAAGGCCAGGTCGTCGACGCGGCCATGGTCGATGGGGCGGCGTCGCTAATGTCGTACTTCTATGGCTTCCGGGCAGAAGGCGTGCATACGGCCGAGCGGCAGGCGAACAGGTTGGACGGCGGGGCGCATTTCTATGACGTCTACAAGTGTGCTGACGGCGAGTGGGTTTCACTCGGTTCCATCGAGCCGCAGTTCTATGCGTTGTTGCGCGAGAAGGCGGGATTGAGCGATCCCGATTTCGACGCGCAGTTGGACCGTTCGCGGTGGCCAGCTCTCAAGGAGAAGCTCGCACGGGTATTCGCCACGAAGACGCGCGCCGAATGGTCCGCGATCATGGAAGGAAGCGACGTTTGTTTCGCGCCGGTGCTCGAAATCGGCGAGGCGCCGTCGCATCCGCACAACGTGGCGCGCGATGCTTTTGTGACTGTCGAGGGCGTCGTTCAGCCGGCACCAGCGCCGCGGTTCCAAGTGACGCCCGGAGCCGTGCAAGGACCGCCGCCCGCTATCGGCGGCAACAATGCTTCAGCGCTGCGCGATTGGGGATTTGCGTCCGCGCGCATCGACGAACTGAAATCCAAGGGAGTGATCTGATGACACGACGTGCCGCTATCGTTGCGCCGGTTCTTACGCCGGTTGCAAAGTATCTGGGAGGATTGAAGGACATCCCGGCAGAGGCATTGGCGGCGCATGTCGTGAAGGAGATCGTGAAACGGTCCGGCATCGATCCTGCGCGCATCGACGACGTCGTGTTCGCGCAATCTTACGCAAACAGCGAGGCGCCGTGCATCGGACGCTGGGCGGCTCTTGCGGCGGACTTACCGATCGAGGTGCCTGGCATGCAGCTCGACCGGCGTTGCGGCGGCGGCTTACAGGCGATCGTGACCGCGGCGATGATGGTGGAAACGGGTGCGGCCGATGTCGTGATCGCTGGCGGCGTCGAGAGCATGAGCAACATCGAATACTATACGACGTCGATGCGCTCCGGTGCGCGCGCCGGGAACGTCACGATGTACGACCGCCTGGAACGTGGCCGCGAACGGTCGCAGCCGGTCGAGCGGTTCGGCGTCATTTCCGGCATGATCGAGACGGCTGAGAACGTCGCGCGCGAGTGTCAGATTACACGCGAGGAAGCGGATGCGTTCTCGGTCGAGAGCCACCGCCGCGCTACGCGTGCCTGGGCGGAGGGGAAGTTCGCCGATGAGATCGTCACTGTGCCGGTACCCCAGCGGAAGGGCGATCCGGTGCTTGTGGGCAAAGACGAGGGCGTGCGGGCAGATGCCACGCTCGAGACGCTTGGCGCGTTGAAGCCGATCATGAAGGGTGGGGTCGTTACGGCGGCGAATGCGAGCCAGCAGAACGATGCGGCGGCAGCGTGTTTGATCGTCGCGGAGGACAAGCTTGCGTCGTTGGGCCTCGTTCCGATGGGCACGCTCGTGGGCTGGGCCGCGGCTGGTTGTCACCCGGCGACGATGGGGTTGGGGCCTGTGCCTGCCGTCGAGAAGCTGTTCGCGCGGACGAAGCTCTCGTGGAAGGACATCGACCTCGTCGAGTTGAACGAGGCGTTCGCCGTGCAGGTACTCGGCGTGTTGAAGCGCTGGGGTTGGCATGATCACGACAGACTGAACGTCAACGGCTCAGGGATCTCCCTCGGCCATCCAATCGGCGCCACAGGCGCGCGCATTCTGGCGACGCTGCTTCACGAGATGAAGCGCCGCCGCGCACGTTACGGGCTTGAGACGATGTGCGTCGGCGGCGGGCAGGGCATTGCCGCCGTGTTTGAGGCGGTGTAGGCCGCTATTGCGGCGAACGACCGGCGCCGGCAGCGGTGATGTGAATCATGCCGTCTTTGAACGCGAAGAAGAGGCGTAGTTTCTTCAGCTCGTTCATGCCCAGCAAGACTTTCGATTCGTCGTTCATGTCGCCTAGGACGACCGGAACGTTCTCGAACTTAATGCCGGAGATCGTAAGCGATTTGAACGTGTACTTGTAAGCGTCCACGGCATTGCCGTTTGCGGTGTATATCTTGCCAAAAGGGACGACGCCGGGCGTGTCCGTGCCGATTCCGCATTTTCGTTTTGCGTGGGCCAAGTCGATCGACGTGTACGTGGCGCCGGTGTCGAACAGGATCGATACTGTTTCGCCGTCCATGTCGGCAGCGACGATGGGCATGTCGATTTGGTTCTTATCGACCTTCTTCAACTTCGTTCCGAGGGGGGCGTGCGCCGGTTTCTTTTTGAAATTGAGCGTCACCGCCTCATCGGCCCAGTGGACGCCCGCGCCTTTGCAGTGATCCTGACTGAAGAACGTGACCGTTCTGCCGGCGTTGTCGATTTCAAGGTCGATCTTTGCCAGCATGTTGTGACCGATCAGTCCTCCATCCTTGTCCATCGACGAACCCTCGATCGGGTTGCCAACGGCGAATTCGGTTTCGCCGTAACCAAGAGCCCCTAACTTGACGTCGGCTGTCGTCATGTTCTTCAGCTTGTCGCCGGTGAGATCGTAGAGGTCGAAATAGAGCGTGGTGCCCATTTTCAGGCCCTGAGCTTGGGCGAGGTCGCGGCGCAGGACGCTCCAATAGGCGCCGGTGTCGAGCATGAGGCGCGTTGCGTGTCCAGCGACTGTGGCCGGGACGTAGATGTGGCCGGGACGTAGATGTGGCCGGTGTCGTCGGTCTCGAATGCGACTGTGCCGTAGGCCTTTAGTTCACAGGTCTCTTCGGCGACTGCTGCGGGCGCTGCAATCAAGGCTAGGGTGGAGGCCAGGACGAATTTGCGCATGGCGAACTCTCAACAGGGGTGTCCGCCTGCGAGTACAGTAGAGCGGCCAACGCAAGTCAATCCAACCCGCAATAGAGGTTGCCGGTCGCGATTAGCTGCCTGTTTTCTCCTGGCGCGCCGGTGCTGTCTTCAAGCAATGGGCGACTTCGCGGAGTGTGGCTGCGGCGGTGACGCCTAGCTTCTGCAGGCGGCCGGTGCGGGCGAGGGTGGCTAGACCGATCGACGTTGCCGAGAGGGCGAGCGCGCGAGCTTGCGCTTGATCCGGCGGCAGGTCGTCGAGGGCCAACGGTTCGCTCACGGTTTGGAACAGGGAGATCAGGCGGCCCATCAGCGCGCGTTCCGAGCCCGGGCTCGCGCGTTTTCCGGTGTCGAGTTCAAAGATGTTGGACGCGGTGGCGAATGCGTCGGCTGCGCGTGAGGCGAGGTCGGCCGCGTCTTTTGACGAGGATGACCTCAGCTCCCTCGTGAGCCCGCTGAGTTCGTGCACCGCGAGGTCGGCCAGGATCGCCGACTTAGAGTCGAAGTAGAAATAGACTGCGCCAGGGACATAGCCCGCTTCGGACGCCACGGCTCTGATGGTGAGGCCCTTCGCGCCGGTGCGTGCCATTACGCGCTTTGCGGCGGCAAGTATTTCGGCGCGCTTGAAGGCGTGCGCCGCTTCCCGACGCTCTTCTTTGCGGCGGTCATGCGGAAACTCTAAGTGAGACAAGATCGTATCCCCCCGGATTTGAATCTCAGGGATACAATTGGCGGATGTTTGAACCGCGTTCAATACATCAGAAGCGATAAAACGGCTTCGACACACCTTCTGCGATAGGGTCCCCACCGTCGCGTTGGCGCACCGCTTCCTTGAATCCTTTTTCTTCGGCTTGTTGCTTGAACCACACGCCCTCCGGCGAATGGCGCGCAATTCCGTCAAAAAGCGTCGCGAACATTTGCGTTTGAACGAGGCCCATCGACTCGATGGACTGATTGATCATCAGTTTGACCATCATGAGTTGGTTTTTTGGCACAGCGGCGATGCGTGTCGCTAAAGCAACAACGCGGGCGTTTAATTCGAGCTCGGGCACCGCTTCGAGAATCAAACCGATGTTTGCCGCCTCGCGGCCGGTGATGAGGTCGCCGGTGAGGAGCATACGTTTCGCCTTCTCCGCTCCCAAACGATAGACCCACATCGCCGTCGTCGGTACGCCCCAAACGCGGGCTGGCGGGTAGCCGATCTTGGCATCCTCAGCCATCACGACCAGATCGCAGCACAGCGCGATGTCGCTGCCGCCCGCGACGGCGTGGCCGCGGACTTTAGCGATCGTCGGCTTGTTGGAACGCCACAGGCTCATGAAATCCTGCGTGTTGCGGCCCATCATCGCGAAGTCGACCATCGGATCCCACGGGCCTTTCGCGCTTTGGCCGGCGGCTGCGGGGCTTTTGTGTTCGGCGAAGTCGATGAGGTCGTAGCCTGCACAAAACGAGCGGCCGGCGCCGGTCAGCACGATGACATGGACATCGTTGTCGTCGTTCGCTTTCTCTACCGCCTCCCGGATTTCTTGCGGCATCCCGCGGGCGATGGCGTTCAGGCGGTCCGGCCGGTTCAGCGTGATCGTTGCGATCCGGCCGTCTGTTTCGTAAGTGAGGTGTTTGAAGTCCATCAGAACATGCGGAAGAAGATGATCAGTCCGAACAGCGCTTCACCGGCCAAGAGGCCCCAGATGATGTTGCTTGTCGGGCGCTCCAGCCACGCGGAGTAACCCCGGCCCGCGGCCATGCCGATCAGCGAGAGGCCGACGGTAAACATGATGCCGCCGCGGAAGTCGGAATAGACCATCGCAACGAAGAGCGCCAAGGCGATCGCAATACCGAAGCCGCCGTACACGGCGCGGATCTCGCTGCGCGCTTCGGGCGTGGTGGGCTCCTGGTTGGTGACGCGCGCCAGATATTCAGGCTTCCAGAGCAAGGCGCCGCCCATTGCTGCGAAGAGAAGGAAGGCTATGAGGAGTGAGAGAGGCATGGTTCAAAGTCCCAGTTGTCGCGCTGCGAGATCGCGCATGATTTCTTCCGAGCCGCCGCCAATCGCGTTGACCCGGACCTCGCGGTAGATTCGCTCAACGCGCGAACCTCGCATATATCCGGTGCCGCCCAAAATTTGCATCGCCTCGCGGGCGCAGAATTCCATCGTTAACGTTGCCTGGACTTTCAACAGTGCGAGGTCGGCGGCGGGCGTTTCGCCGTTCTGAACGCGCCAGGCGCAGATTTCGAGATAGGCTTGGCTTGCGTTGATCTGGCGCACCATCTCGGCGATCTTGTGGCGGATCACTTGATGGTCGGCGAGGCGCTTGCCGAATGTCTGGCGTTCGCGGGCCCACTTTACGGCCTCTTCCAGGCAGACGCGCGCGTAGGCGGTGGCGCCTGCCGCCATCCCTAAGCGCTCGCCGTTGAAGTTCAGCATGATGCCGATGAAACCCTGGTTCTCGCCGCCGATGAGGTTTTCAACCGGTACGCGCACGTCTTGGAAATAGAGCGCGGCTGTGTCGGACGCCCACCAGCCTTGCTTCTTCAAGTTCGTGCGTGAGACGCCGAGGCGGTCTGCTTCGATCAGCAGAAGCGAGATGCCGCCCATGCCCGGACCGCCTGTGCGGACGGCCGTGGTGAAGTAGTCGGCGCGCATGCCGCCGGTGATGAACATCTTTGAGCCGTTGACGACGAACTCGTTGCCTTCGCGGACGGCGCGGGTTTTGAGTTGTGCCACGTCGCTGCCGCCCGAGGGTTCCGTGATGGCGAGCGAGATGCGCTTGTCGCCGGCGAGCACGGGCGGGGCGATGCGCTGCTTCATCACCTCGTCGCCGATGGCGAGGATCGGCGGTAGGCCGATGCCGTGGACCATCAGGCTTGCGTTGATGCCGCCTGCCCCCATGCGCGCCATCTCCTCGGCTGTCACGATGCCGTGGAAGCGGTCGAGGCCTTCTTTGATGCCGCCGTATTCCTCCGGAAAGCCCATGCGCAGCAGGCCGAAGTCGGAGGCCTTCTTGTAAAGCTCGAGCGGGATCTCGCCTTTCTCATCCCACTCGTCGACATACGGCATCATTTCCTTGTCGATGAATTTGCGCAGTTCGCGCCGCCACGCGTGGTGGCTGTCGTTCATGAACGGCGAAGGTGGCCTCGACGAGTCGAAGTCGAGTGTTTGGATGTTCTTGACCATGGGTTGTCCGGATGTCTGTTCGCCCTAGCGTAAGCCAAGGCGGTCACGAAAATCCAATCCGTCAGCGTTGCCTTTAGGGCTTGTTCGTCCCAATGTCGGCGAAACGATATTGGAGGAAATCGCCATGAGCGCCGCACCATCCGTGTTTCCGGGGTATTCGTTGGGCTCGATCGACGACAAGCTCGTGAACCCCGACCTCTATCAAGACGAGACGATCCACGACGTGTATGCGCAGGTTCGGCGGACGGACCCGGTGCATTGGACGCAGCCTGCGCACTTCAGGCCGTTTTGGTCGGTGACGAAGCATGCGGATATTTTGGAGGTCGAGAAGAACCATCAGATTTTCGTCAATCGGCTGCGAACGTATCTGTCGCCGGTCCAGGGAGAGGAGTGGATCAAGGCGACGACGGGGGACACGCATCTCTTCCGGACGCTCGTCGACCTCGACGATCCCATTCACATGAAGCTGCGCGGCTTAACGCAGAGCTGGTTCATGCCGCCGAATCTGAAGAAGCTTGAGGGTCGGATCGCGCAGATCGCGAAGGATCACGTCGACCGGATGGCGGCGCTCGGCTCCGAGTGCGACTTCGTAAAGGAGGTGGCGCTTTGGTATCCGCTGCGCGTGATCATGATGCTGCTTGGCGTGCCGCCGGAGGACGAGCGGTTCATGCTCAAGATGACGCAGGAGATTTTCGGGCCTGGCGATCCCGACGTCGCGGCGGAGACGAGTCATAAGGCGGATACCGCGGCGTTCAGCGCGGCGGGTGAGAACACCGTCGATCTGATGCAGACCGCGATGAAGCTCTTCGAGTATTTCGGCGCGATCACGGCGGACCGGCGGAAGAACCCGAAGGACGATGTTTCGTCGATCATCGCAAACGGTATGATTGACGGTCAGCCGATCGGCGAGCGCGAGGCGATGATGATGTAGTAACTCATCGCCTCGCGCTC
>JABFRX010000099.1 GCA_013140995.1 Alphaproteobacteria bacterium
GATCCGTCCGCTGTTCGTCGAAGGCTACCGCAACGAAACGCAAGTTATCGCGACGGTGCTTTCGCACGATCTCGAGAACGATCCGGACATTCTGGCGATGGTCGCCGTGTCGGCGGCGCTGACGCTCTCGGGCGTGCCGTTCCAGGGTCCGATCGGCGCCGCGCGCGTCGCCTACATCAACGGCGAGTACGTGCTCAACCCGCTGATCGAGAAGATGCCGGAGTCGAGCCTCGACCTCGTCGTCGCCGGTACGCACGATGCGGTGATGATGGTCGAATCGGAAGCGAAAGAGCTTTCGGAAGACGTCATGCTGGGTGCGGTCATGTTCGGGCACCGCTCGATGCAGCCGGTCATTCAGGCGATCATCCGCCTGGCCGAACGCGCCGCGAAGGATCCGCGCGATCACGTTGTCCCGGACAACGACGCACTGCTCTCGAAGATCAAGGGCATGGCCGAAGCCGACGTGCGCGCAGCCTATCGCGAGCGCCAAAAGCAGGTGCGCTACGAAAAGGTCGGCGTCGCGAAGAAGCGCGTCCTCGAAGAATTCTCGGGCGAAGGCAAGGCCGACGCGCTCGTCGTGGGTGGGCTGTTCAAGGAGCTCGAAGCGGCGATCGTTCGCAACGACATCCTCGACACCGGCAAGCGAATCGACGGTCGCGACACGAAGACCGTCCGTCCAATCGTAGCGGAAGTCGGCGTGCTGCCGCGTACGCACGGCTCGGCGCTCTTCACGCGCGGCGAGACGCAGGCGTTGGTGGTGACCACGTTGGGTACCGGCGAAGACGAGCAGTACGTCGACTCGCTCGAAGGGACGTACAAGCAGCACTTCATGTTGCACTATAACTTCCCTCCGTTCTCGGTCGGCGAGACGGGCCGCGTCGGGGCGCCGAAGCGCCGCGACATCGGCCACGGCAAGCTTGCTTGGCGTGCGCTGCGTCCGTTGATGCCGGAGAAGGATAAGTTCCCCTACACCGTTCGCATCGTCTCTGAGATCACGGAGTCGAACGGTTCGTCGTCGATGGCGACGGTTTGCGGTTCGTCGCTGTCGTTGATGGACGCAGGCGTGCCGTTGAAGTCGCCGTGCGCTGGCATCGCGATGGGGTTGATCAAGGAAGGCGATAAGTTCGCCGTTCTGTCCGACATCTTGGGTGATGAGGACCATCTGGGCGACATGGACTTCAAGGTGGCTGGTACCTCGAGCGGCGTGACCTCGCTGCAGATGGACATTAAGATCGCAGGTATCACCGAAGAGATCATGCGCGTCGCGCTCAATCAGGCGAAGGATGGACGCATTCACATCCTGGGCGAGATGGCGAAGGCCTTGACCGGCGCGCGCGCCGAGCTCGGCGAGCATGCGCCGCGCATCGAGGTGATCAACATTCCGACCGACAAGATCCGCGAAGTGATCGGGCAGGGCGGCAAGGTGATCCGCGAGATCGTCGAAAAGACGGGCGCCAAGATCGACATCGCCGACGACGGCGTGGTCAAGGTCGCTTCCGCGAACGGCGAATCCATCCGGGCTGCGCTCAAGTGGATCAAGTCGATCGTGGCGGAACCGGAAGTCGGCGAAATCTACGAAGGCAAGGTCGTTAAGACCATGGACTTCGGCGCGTTCGTGAACTTCTTCGGCGCGCGCGACGGGCTCGTGCACATCTCGCAGCTCGCACGCAAGAAGGTCGCCAAGACCACCGACGTGGTCAAGGAAGGCGACAAGGTGTTCGTGAAGCTGCTGGGCTTCGACGACCGCGGCAAGGTGCGCCTCTCGATGCGGATCGTGGACCAGACCACGGGCAAAGAAATCGCCGACGACGGCGGCGACCGGGCGGCTGAGGGGTAGGCGCTCTCGTGACACGAAGTACCTTCAAAGGGGCCGGTGGAAGCCGGCCCCTTTCGTATTTCTGCGATTGACTTAGCTAAGTTAGTCTAGTAGACTAATATTATGAGAACGGTAAATATGCACGAAGCCAAGACGCAGTTCTCGCGCCTCATTGCGGCAATCGAAAAGGGCGAAGAGGTTGTCATCGCGCGCGCCGGCAAGCCGGTCGCGAAGATCGTTCGAATTGGCGCGGGGGTGACGGGCGCGAAAGGCCGGGATCCGGTTGTTCGCCGCATGGGCGGCCTTAAAGGCAAGGCGTGGACTTCGAAAGATTTTGATGCGCCGTTGCCCGGTGCCCTTCTCGATGCCTTCACTGCCGACGACAAGAACTTGAAACGGTGACATGCGCTACCTGCTCGATACGCACGTTGCCGTCTGGTTCGTCGAGGGAGATCGAAGACTTCTAAAATCGGTCGCTGAAACATTGTCCCGTGCTTCAGCCGAACCTCTGGTCAGCTATGCTTCGTTCTGGGAAATTGCCGTCAAACGGGCCTTGGGTAAGGTGCGTATCGATCTAGAGGCATTTCGCGACGAACTCGTCGCGCAGAAGATCGCGTTGCTGCCGATCACATTAGAACACGCAATGCTCGCGGGCGATCTTGACCCGCATCACCGCGACCCGTTCGATCGGATGCTAATCACGCAGGCAAAAGCGGACAGTCTAACTATCGTGACGCACGACCGGCAGTTCGAAGCGTACGCCGTCTCGACAATGTGGACCTAACCCTCGCCGCGTTCAGTCGTCTTTTTCGCCACCGCCCATCAGCGCTTTCACGTCCGGGGCCGAGGGCATGCCCATGACTGAGAAGCCGGCGTCGATGTGGTGGATTTCGCCGGTTACGCCGGCGGAGAGGTCGCTCAGGAAGTAGAGGGCGGCGCCGCCGACGTGGGGGAGTTCGACCGTCTTCTTCAGGGGCGAATAGTTTTTGTACCACTTGAAGACGTTGCGGCTGTCGCCGACCACCGAGCCCGCCAGCGTGCGCATGGGGCCTGGGGAGAGGGCGTTGACGCGGATGTTGTCGCGGCCGAGGTCGGCGGCGAGGTAGCGGACGCTTGCTTCCAGAGCGGCCTTGGCGACGCCCATGACGTTGTAGCTCGGCATCACACGCATCGAGCCTGCGTAGGTCAGCGTGATCATCGCTCCGCCGTTCTTCATCAACGCGGCGGAGCGCCTGGCGATGTCGGTAAACGAGTAGCAGCTGATTTCCATCGACTGGCGGAAGTTCGCGCGGCTCGTGTCGACGTAGCGGCCTTTGAGTTCGTTCTTGTCGGAATAGGCGATCGCGTGGACGAGGAAGTCGAGGCTGCCCCATTGGCGTTCGATTTCGCCGAACGCGCGCTCTAGCGATTGGTCGTCTTGCACGTCGGCGGGGAGGACGAGTTTCGCGCCGATGCTTTCCACCAACGGCTTCACGCGCTTGCCGAACGCCTCCCCTTGATAGGTGAACGCCATCTCGGCGCCGTGTTCGTGCAGCGTCTTGGCGATACCCCAGGCGATCGAGTGGTCGTTGGCGACGCCCATGATTAAGCCGCGCTTGCCGGCCATGAGTTTGGTGGTCATGAGCTCAAGCATGCCGCTGGAAGACGAGGCACGCGTTCGTGCCGCCGAAGCCGAACGAGTTCGACAGCACGGTGTCGATCTTCGCGTTGTCGATGCGCTTCCTCACGATGTTCGCGCCGGCGACTTCGGGGTCGATCTCTTCGATGTTCGCGCTTTCGCAGATGAATTTGTTCTGCATCATCAGGATCGAATAGATCGCTTCGTGCACGCCGGCGGCGCCTTGGCTGTGGCCGGTTAGCGATTTCGTGGCGCTGATCGGCGGCATGTTTTTGCCGAAAACTTCGGTGATCGCTTTGATCTCCGGGATGTCGCCCACGGGGGTCGAGGTCGCGTGCGGGTTGATGTAGTCGATCGGGGCTTTCGCGGTTTCGATCGCCATGCGCATGCAGCGCATCGCGCCTTCACCGGAGGGGGCCACCATGTCGGCGCCGTCGGCGGTTGCGCCGTAGCCTTTGATCTCGCAGTAGATTTTCGCGCCGCGGGCTTTCGCGTGTTCGAGTTCTTCGAGGATCAGGATGCCGCCACCGCCGGAGATGACGAAGCCATCGCGGTTCTTGTCGTAGGCTCGGCTCGCTCTCTCAGGCGTCGCGTTGTACTTGGACGACATCGCGCCCATGGCGTCGAAGAGGCACGAGAGCGTCCACTCGAGTTCCTCGCCGCCGCCGGCGAACATCACGTCCTGCTTGCCCCACTGGATCATTTCGTAGGCGTTGCCGATGCAGTTCGCCGAGGTCGAGCAGGCAGACGAGATCGAGTAGTTCACGCCCTTGGTCTTGAACCAGGTCGAGAGGTTTGCCGAAAGTGTGGACGACATACCCTTAGGAACCGCAAAGGGTCCGATTTTCTTCGGGCTTTTCGTCTCGCGCGTGATGTCGGCTGCGGCGACGATCGCTTTCGTCGAAGGGCCGCCAGAGCCGACAATGAGGCCTGTGCGTTCGTTCGAGACGTCCTTGGCTTCCAATCCTGCATCTGCGATCGCTTGGTTCATCGCGACCCAAGCGTAGGCGGCGCCGTCGCCCATGAAGCGGCGGGCTCTGCGATCGACGATGCTGTCGAGATCGATCTTCAAGCTGCCGTGCACTTGGCTGCGAAAGCCCATGCGCTCCTGGTCTTCGGCCTTGACGATGCCGGACTTGGCTTCCCGCAGGGAGGCCGTAACTTCTTGCGCGTTGTTGCCGATCGAGCAAACGACGCCAAGGCCCGTGACGACGACGCGTCTCATGCGGAGTTCCCTTTTCTCAAAAACTGCAGCGCGTGGGGCCAAATGCCCTTCGCGCTTACGCCGTGACCGGTGCGCCGTCCGTGAAGAGGCCGACGCGCAAATCCTTGGCTTCGTAGATCGGCTTGCCGTCGACCTTCATGACGCCGTCGGCAATGCCCATGACGAGACGGCGCATGATCACGCGCTTGAAATCGATGACGTAGCTGACGACCTTCGCGTCGGGGAGCACCATGCCGGTGAATTTCACCTCGCCCACGCCCAGCGCGCGGCCTTTGCCCTTGCCGCCGGCCCAACCCAAGAAGAAACCTACCATCTGCCACATGGCATCAAGGCCGAGGCAGCCAGGCATCACGGGGTCGGACTCAAAGTGGCATTTGAAGAACCAATGGTCGGGCTTGATGTCGAATTCGGCGACGATCTGGCCCTTGCCGTTTGCCCCGCCGCTATCTGCGATGTGGGTAATGCGGTCGAACATCAGCATTGGGGGCAGGGGCAGACGCGGGTTGCCGGGGCCGAACATCTTGCCGTGGGCACAGTCGAGCAACGCCTGAAAATCGAATGAAGCCAGATGCTTGACGGCACTCGTGATCGGTTCTGACACCGCGGCGACTCCCGGCTGGGCACTTGACATCGAGGGTTAAAGCTCCGAATTCCCTTGCGCGCAGTTTTGAGCTATTCAAAAGTGCTGTTCTAGGGGTGAGATATATTTCACCTTTGACATTATGCGGTGAGGGAAGGGGTTTCAACCTCCCGTCGGTAACAGGATTGCAGCCCAGTCATGCGTGCCAGTGGATCAAAGGCGGTAACGGATTTGGTGCAGCGCCTGCGAACGGCCGGATTGCGGCCGACGCGGCAACGCGTGGCGCTCGGCCGGTTGCTTTTCTCCAGCGGCGATCGCCATGTCACGGCGGAATCTCTACATCTGGAAGCTGCAAAGGCGGGTGCGCAACTCTCCTTGGCGACGGTGTACAACACGTTGCACCAGTTCACGGCGTCGGGCCTGCTGCGGCAGGTCGTGGTCGATGGGGCTAAGACCTATTTCGACACCAACACCGGCGACCATCATCATTTCTATGCCGAGGATTGTGCGACGCTGATCGACATTCCCGGCGACGCGGTCGTGATCGACGGGTTGCCCAAGGCGCCGGCAGGGATGGAGATCGAGCGCGTCGAAGTTGTGGTGCGGCTCAAGCCTCGCGTGTAGCGAACTTTCCCCGTTTAGAATCGTTCTAATATATTGACTCAAGGCGCGCGGACGGTATGTTGCCGCCTGCAATCAGGTGGCGTCGCGCGACGCCCCGCGTAGGCGTGCATTCGGAACAAGAAGCGCAACAGATCGATTGAGGAAAACATGACAAGCGAAAGCAAGTGCCCGTTCGCCGGTGGACCGGCGAACCGCGATTGGTGGCCGGACCAGGTGGATATCTCGTCCCTGCACCGCTACTCCGCGCTCTCGAACCCGATGGGTGAGGCGTTCGACTACGCGGCGGAATTCAAGACGCTGGACCTCAACGCGGTCATCAAAGACCTGCATGCTTTGATGACGGACAGCCAGGACTGGTGGCCTGCGGACTTCGGCCACTACGGCGGCCTGTTCATTCGCATGACGTGGCACAGCGCAGGTACGTATCGCATCGCGGACGGCCGCGGCGGCGGCGGCGCTGGGCAGCAGCGGTTCGCGCCGCTCAACAGTTGGCCCGACAACGGGAACCTCGACAAAGCGCGCCGTCTCGTGTGGCCGATCAAGCAGAAGTACGGCCGCAAGCTTTCTTGGGCGGACCTCATGATCCTCGCGGGCAACGTCGCGCTCGAGTCGATGGGCTTCAAGACGTTCGGGTTCGGCGGTGGACGTGCCGACGTTTGGGAGCCGGATGAACTCTACTGGGGACCGGAAGCGACGTGGCTGGGCGACAAGCGCTATACGGGCGACCGCGAGCTGGAGAACCCGCTCGGCGCCGTGCAGATGGGTTTGATCTACGTGAACCCGCAGGGGCCGAACGGCAACCCCGATCCGGTCGCGGCGGCGCGCGATATTCGCGAAACCTTCGCACGTATGGCGATGAACGACGAAGAAACCGTCGCCCTAATCGCGGGCGGCCACACGTTCGGCAAGAGCCATGGCGCGGCGCTTGAGTCGAATGTCGGCCGGGAACCCGAAGGCGCTTCGATCGAACAACAAGGCTTCGGCTGGAAGAACAAGCACGGCAGCGGCAAGGCTGGCGATGCCATCACCAGCGGGCTCGAAGGCATCTGGACCACGACGCCGACGAAGTGGAGCAACAACTACTTCGACAATCTGTTCGGCTTCGAATGGGAGCTGTTCAAGAGCCCG
>JABFRX010000008.1 GCA_013140995.1 Alphaproteobacteria bacterium
CACCGCGACATTGTCGCCGTCGGCTGTGATGAGGAGATCGGGTTGGCTACTCCAGAATGCGGCGATCAGACCGGCGAGAATCGGAAGCGCACCCAGCCAGCGCCATGACGCTTGCCAGATCGCGATCCAGAGACCGCCAGCGACGACCAGCGCCAGACTCTCGATGGGCCATGCGCCGACCGATTGCGTTGCGCCGGGCCAGGAGGCGACCCAGTGAGCCACAACAAGCATCCAGTCGATCCCCTCCCCCATTACCGCCAGCGGCAACGCTTCGAGGCCGAATGGCATCAGCAACAGCGCGAGCACGCCGGCCGGCATGATGATGAAGCTCACGATCGGCGTAACGATGACGTTCGCCGCAACGCCGTAGTCCGAAAAGCGGTTGAAGTGAAACGCGGCGAACGGCGCGGTGGCAAGCCCCGCGATCATGCTGGTCGCTGCGGCAGCGGCAAGCATCCGGCCCGCGCGCGCCAGAATGCCCGGCGGCTCGGCATCGGGGATCTTGCGTGCCGTCCACCATTCGTAAGCCGCGATTAACGCGACCACGGCGGCAAACGACATCTGGAAACTGGGATCGATCCAGGCTTCGGGCGTCAGCACGAGAACGACCGCGGCAGCGATAGCTACCGTGCGCATGCTGAGTGCGGTGCGGTCGAAGATGATCGCGACAAGGGCCACGGCGATCATGACGAACGAGCGCTGTGTCGGTACGGACGCGCCGCTGAGCAACAGGTAACCGGCTGAGGCGACAAGCGCCGCTGCAGCCGCCCATTTCTTGACTGGATAGTTGAGCGAGATCCGAGGCACGAGGGCGAAAATCAGTCGCAGCGCGGCGAAAAACCCGAAACCAGCTAGCGCCATGTGCAGCCCCGAGATCGAGAGAAGGTGGGCGAGGCTCGAGTCGCGCATGGCTTCATTGTCTTCGTCCGAAATCTGACCGCGCTCGCCCGTCAGGAATGCCGCCGCGATCGGGCCGGCGCGGGGCGACGTCGCAGCGATAATGCGATCGCTAACGGTACGTCGGAGGCGGTTCACGACGTCCGAGAACTGTTCCGATGCCGTCAGTTCGCGCGGCGCTGTAATGCGTTTGACCGGTGAGAGCGAGAAGCCAACGGCACCGATGCCTTCAAACCAAAGCTTGCGTCCGAAGTCGTAGGCGCCAGGCGCCACCGGCGACGGCAACTGGCGAAGACGCGCACGCATCTCGATCCAGTCGCCCGGGGCGATAGGTTCGGACGGCCTGTTCACCGATACGCGAATGCGTTGCTGCGGCTGCGGTAAGGCCGGTGCCGTCTTGAAGACGCTCAACCATAGCCGTGTGCGCTTGTTGTCGGCCGGTTCCGACCGCTCGATGCGCGCGGTTATGGTCAGCAGCCGTGTTTCGCCCGTCAGCGGCGCTGTGCCGATATTGTGGGTTCGCACGATCGCCAGCGACAACCCGACGGAACACGCGGCAACGCATGCGAGCGCCACACGCGGCACTTCAACGTCCATAGCTGCCGCCAACAACCAGGCGCCGATCGCCATCGGCGCGATCCATGCGATCGCGAGTTGTGGCTCGAACGGCAGCGCGAAGTAGACGCCAATGCCTGCCCCTAAAAACGCGGGGATGAACAGGCCTCGCCGCAGCGCGTCGGCGACCCATCCTGCCGCAATGAATGCCGGCAGCGCGAGAACCGCGGAACGGGCGAGCGAAACGGCGTCGCGCCAGTACCAGCGGTGCAGCGTTTCGCCTTGGTTCACAGCCTCGCCCAACGGCGGCTCCTCGTGCTAAACGGGCGCAGCAAAACGACTTCTCTCAAAGGCTCCAAACCGAAATCGACCATGACCATCGTGACGCGCTTCGCGCCCTCCCCTACCGGCTATCTGCACATCGGCGGCGCCCGCACCGCGCTATTCAATTGGCTCTACGCACGTCACACGGGCGGCACGTTTCGCCTGCGGATCGAAGACACGGACCGGCAGCGTTCGACCCCAGCCGCGATCGACGCCATCATCGAGGGTATGGGGTGGTTAGGGCTAAATTGGGACGGCGAGGTCGTCTACCAGTTCGCCCGAGCGGCGCGGCATGCCGAGGTGGCCAAGCAATTGATCGCGCAGGGCCGGGCCTACCACTGCTATGCCTCGCCCGAAGAGCTTGAGGCGATGCGCGAGGATCAGCGAAAAACCGGCAGACCCCTTCGCTACGACGGCCGCTGGCGGGACCGGCCCGCCACGGACGCAAAGCCCAATGTGCCGCCGGTGGTGCGTATCAAGGCGCCGCAAACGGGCGAGACGATCATCCACGACAAGGTGCAGGGTGACGTTCGCTTCGGTAACGACGTGCTCGACGATTTCATCCTGCTCAGATCGGACGGCACGCCGACCTATATGCTCTCCGTCGTGGTGGACGACCACGACATGGGCGTCACTCACGTGATCCGCGGCGACGACCATTTGACGAACGCGGCGCGGCAGCGGCAGATCATCGATGCTATGGGCTGGCCGGTGCCCACTTACGCGCATCTGCCCCTGATGCACGGCGAGGACGGACAGAAGCTGTCGAAGCGGCACGGTGCGCTGGGCATCCACGAATACAAAGATCTGGGCTACCTGCCGGAAGCGATGCGGAACTATTTGCTGCGCCTTGGGTGGAGCCACGGCGATGACGAGACGATATCGACCGAGCAGGCGATCGAATGGTTCAATCTCGACAGCATCGGACGAAGCCCCGCACGTGTCGACTTCAAGAAGCTCGACAACTTGAATGGGCACTACATGCGCAGTGCGAGCGATGCGGTGCTTGCCGATGGAACACTGGCTCTCCTGAAATCGAAAGGTGCCGCGGTAACGGACGACCTGCAGGCCAAACTGATTTCTGCCATGCCGGGGCTCAAGGAGCGGGCGAAGACGCTGGTCGAGCTCGCCAATGGTGCCAATTTCTTGGTGGCCCAGCGTCCATTGGCACTCGACGACAAGGCCCAAAAGCTCCTCACGCCGGAAGCGCGAGTCATTCTGACTGGGCTTGAAGCGGCACTTGCGGCAACAGCCGATTGGTCCGCAAGCCAGCTCGACGCGGCGACGCGGGTCTTTGCCGAACAGAAGGGCCTGAAGCTCGGTGCAGTGGCGCAGCCGCTGCGGGCGGCGCTGACCGGCCAGAGCACCTCGCCGGGCATCTTCGACGTTCTGGTGGTGCTGGGACGGGCGGAATCCCTTGCCCGGATTGCGGACCAGGCACGGGGCTAGTCCACCGGCCGGAAAGCCCTCGACAATTGGCTTTTTCCGCCATTTTCTGCTTAAACTTGCTGGAAAATATTGCGGCGCACAATGGAACGGAGTACCCCCGGGTCCAACGTGCCCTTGCTTCTCAGGAGGTCCCCATGCCTAAGCCCCCCTTCGCCTCGAAGTCCGGCGGCTCGGCCACCGTCGTCATCGGCAATAAAAGCATCGAGCTTCCGATCTCGCGCGGGACGATCGGGCCGGATGTCGTCGATGTGCGCAAGCTTTACAGCGACGGCGACGTATTCACGTACGACCCCGGCTTCACGTCGACCGCAAGCTGCGAAAGCGCGATCACCTATATCGACGGCGATGAGGGCGTGCTGCTGTACCGCGGCTACCCTATCGAACAATTGGCGGAGCACAGCGACTTCATCGAAGTCTGCTATTTGCTGCTGCACGGCGACCTGCCCTCAGCCGATCAGCTGAAGACGTTCCGCAACGCGATCACGCGCCACACGATGGTGCACGAACAGATCAGCATGTTCTTCCGCGGCTTCCGCCGCGACGCGCACCCGATGGCGGTGATGTGCGGTGTGGTCGGCGCGCTGTCGGCGTTCTATCACGACTCGACCGACATCAACGATCCGATGCAGCGTACGATCGCAAGCCACCGCATGATCGCGAAGATGCCAACGATCGCCGCGATGGCCTACAAGTATTCCATCGGCCAGCCGTTCATTTATCCGCAGAACAACCTGAACTACTCCGAGAATTTTCTGCGCATGTGCTTTGCCGTGCCAGCGGAGGAGCACAAGTCGAACCCAGTGCTCGCGCGCGCGCTCGATCGCATCTTCATTCTGCATGCCGATCACGAGCAGAACGCCTCGACGTCGACCGTGCGGTTGGCGGGTTCTTCGGGCGCCAACCCGTTTGCCTGTATCGCCGCTGGCATCGCTTGCCTTTGGGGCCCGGCGCATGGCGGCGCCAACGAAGCGGCATTGAAAATGCTGGAAGAGATCGGCCATGTCAGCCGCATCCCGGAGTACGTCGCACGGGCGAAGGATAAGAACTCCGGCTTCCGTCTGATGGGCTTCGGCCATCGGGTCTACAAGAACTACGATCCGCGCGCGAAGGTGATGCAGCAGACGTGTCACGAGGTGCTAGACGAACTCGGCATTCGCAACGACCCGCTTCTGCAGGTCGCGATGGAGCTTGAGAAGATTGCGCTCAACGACCCTTACTTCGTCGAGAAAAAGCTCTATCCGAACATCGACTTCTATTCGGGCATCACGCTGAAGGCGTTGGGCTTCCCGACCTCGATGTTCACGGCACTGTTTGCGCTCGCGCGTACGGTCGGCTGGATTGCGCAGTGGGCAGAGATGATCGAGGACCCCAGCCAGAAGATCGGCAGGCCGCGGCAGCTTTACGTCGGCGCGCCGAAGCGCGACTACGTGCCGGTCCACAAGCGATAGGCTTCAAGACGCGCCTTTGGGCGCCGTTTTCTTTCTCGGCTCGTCGAGCAGCTTCAGGACGGCGCGCGCCGCGCGGACGCTTGGCTTTTCATCGCCGTGGCCCAGCGCTTTGATGGCCTCCGCAGATGCCGTCACTTGGGCGATGCGGGCTGACGGGTTCGTGAGCAGCTTTATGAGTTCCGCCGACAGGTTCTCGGCCGTGCATTCTTCTTGCACGAATTCGGGGATCGCTTCGCGTTTCAGGATCAGATTCACAAGTGTGATGTAGGGGACCTTGATGTAGCGGCGTGCGATCGCAGCCGTTACCTGGCCTACACGGTAACCGATCACCATCGGCGTCGCGGCAAGCGCGAGCTCGGTCGCGACCGTGCCAGACGCAGCGAGCGCGACATCCGCCGCCTCGAAGGCGCCGAACTTGTCTTGTTGATCCTCTGTCAGAAGGACGCTGCTGCCCCACTCGGCCGCAAGCTGGCGTACGCGGGCGGCAACGGTCGGCACCGTCGGGATGACCACTCTGAGGGGACCGGTGGCGGCCTGTGTGCGTTCGACGGCAGCGCGGAAGACGGGCCACAAGAAGCGGATTTCGCTCAGACGGCTCCCGGGGAGCAGCACCAGGACCTTTTCATCGGCGCTTATCCGGTGACGCGCGCGGAACGCCGCGCCAACGCCGGGCGCCGGGGCGCGCTCGATGACCGGGTGCCCCACAAAGGTCGCTGCAAGCCCGGCGTTGGCGAAAAACGGCACTTCGAACGGCAGCAGGCAGAGGACGTGATCGAAGTACGCGGCCATCTGCGCAGCGCGCTTCGGGCGCGAGGCCCAAACCTGCGGCGCCACGTAGTCCACGAGCTTCAGATCGGGCGCGAGCTTACGGATGCGCTTGGCAACGTTGTGCGTGAAGTCGGGACTGTCGATCAACACCACGATGTCGGGCTGCTGCTTCACTGCGAAGTTGGCGGCTTGGCGCATGCGCAAAAGAATGCGCGGGAGCTTCGGAACCACCTCGCGCAAACCCATCACGGACGTGTCGTCGATGGAGAAGAGGCTCTGCAGACCCGCGGCGCGCATGCGCTGACCGCCGACGCCGACGATGCGCAGACCCGACGGCGCCAAAGTCTTCAGGCCTTCGATCAGCTGGCCGCCGAGCGCATCGCCGGACGGTTCGCCCGCAACGAGCATGATGGTGCGCGTCTTCATGGGCTCACGCTGGCGGCGCAGACGAAAAGGCCGAGTTCATCGGCTTTGGCGCGTACGGCGGCCTCATCCACGATGACGCTGCGGTTTGCCTCGACCAGGATACCGGCGAGGCCTGCGCGCGCCGCGTTGACGACCGTGCTTTCGCCGATCGCGGGCGGGTCGATCGTGGGAAGCTGGGTCGGGGTCATCGCTTTCACGAGGATGGCATTCGGGTGCTTGCCTTCATTCAGCGATCGCAACATCGCGTCAGTCCCTGCGCGCATCTCGCTGGCGATGACTGCGCCATTTTCGACGACAACCGCTTGGCCCCGGCGCGTTGCGCCGTGCTCCTTTGCGAGTTCAAGCGCCCGGGTGAACGTGGCCTTCAGCACGGCGGGTGGCTCGGTCTTGGTGAGGCAGCCTTGGCGGGCCGCCAAAGCCGGTGCCGCTTCGAGCGGCGAGACAATACGAAAGCCGCGCACCGTAAACATTTTGGCGATGGCGCGATGAAGCGCATCGTCGCTGCGGCCGAATTGACCGAAGATGCGGGCCATAAATTCGAGCCCGCCGAGATCGGGGCGGATCTTGATGTTCCGGCCGTCCGGGCGCTCGAATTTTCCGGCGAATGCAATATCGGCGCAGCCTTGACGCTTGAGTTCCGCGATGACCGCGCCGATCTTGCTGATGGCAACGCGCTTGTGGGTGATCGTTGCGGGCATAGGGTCGGCAAACTCATCGATGGCAATCACGTAGTACGGCCGGCCCGCGCTCGCGCGCACGATTTCACGCGGCAAGGCACCTGAGCCCGCGACTATGCCCAGTTTCGGCAGTGACTGCGTCACGCGTTCTCGGAGCGGTTCTCGCGCTCGGGCATGCAGAGCGGCCGATTGCCGCCCGCACGGACGAAGTTCACGATCTCCATGACTTCCTGCCGGTCGGCAAACAGTTCCGCGACGTCGGCCAGTCGCTCTTGGAACGTGCCCTCTTGCGCGAACAGCAGGCGGTAGGCGTTGCGCAATTCGTGGATCTGCTCGCGGTTGAAGCCGCGGCGCTTGAGGCCGACCAAGTTTAGGCCCGCGAGATGCGCGCGGTTGCCCATGACCGAGCCGTTAGGGATCAGGTCGCCTTCGTGGCCGGCCATAC
>JABFRX010000318.1 GCA_013140995.1 Alphaproteobacteria bacterium
CACGCGCACGCGCTCCTCCAGCATCGGCATGCGCGCCGCATACCAGGGCTTATCGCGCTCCACCAACATCGCCATGGAACGCTCGACGATCGGCGGCTCCACCGTGCTCACCGCCGCAAACATCCAAGCGATCGCACGCGCACGCGCGTTGGCGTCCGCCGGCAACAGCCCCGCGTGGGCGGAGGCGATGGCAAGCACGATCGCCCCCGTCTCGAAGAGCGCAAGCCCACCCGCCTCATACGTCGGAATCTGCCCAAACGGATTGAGCGCCAAATGCGCGCCCTCTTTCATCTGAGCAAACGAAACCAACCGCACATCGTAAGCCACCCCCACCTCCTCAAACGCCCACCGCACCCGCATATCGCGCGCCAGGCCCCGGCCGCGATCCGGCGACGCAGCGAAAGCGGTGATGATGGGGCGCATTGGAGAGCTCCAGTTGGGCGTGTCGATGTTGTATCCCCGTTAGAAGGCGGCTACCACGTCAGAGCCCTCGCCGATAGGTTGCCCTCTTGTCGATCAAACACCGCAGTCGAGAAGCCCGATGTCGTTGCGCAGAACAATAGAAGTCATCGTACGGTTGGCCGAAACGGGGACGATCGGAACCTATGCGATCGCAGGTGCGGTGGCCGCTCTCAACTACACCCAACCAAGAGTGACCGAAGATCTCGACATCTTGGTTTCGGTCGTCGCGTTTCAACAAAAGGAGTCCGGCTTGCTGCTCCTGGGTCCGATAGAAAGCGCGCTTGCTGGGATGGGCTACACGCAGCGCTCGGGCGTTGGGATTGTGATTGAAGGTTGGCCTGTTCAGTTCATCCCCGTCGCCTCGCCGCTGGACGAAGAGGCTCTCGAGAGAGCGATTGAAGTCGACGTCATGCTCCCCGGTGAACCTCCCTTGAAGGCCCGCTCTCTGCGCGCGGAGCATGTGGTCGCCACAGCGTTAAGCTTGGGCCGTTTTAAGGATTACGCGCGCGTCGAGGACTTTTTGGAACAGGGCGCGCTCGACTTTCAGGCGTTCAAAGGCGTGTTGGAGCGTCACAACTTGATGGGAAAGTGGCGGGATTTCCTGGCCAAGGCTGGAAAAGCCGACCCGCTGGTCTAGAATGAAGAGTATGACCGGCACGACCGCAAAATATCCCGACACGACCGAAATCCTCGCGCGAAAAGCCGAAGGCCGCCGCGAGCGCGCGTCGTTGAGCTTCGCCGAAAAGCTGGACGCGGTGGACGCCCTAAAAGAACGCCTCGCCCCTATTGTAAAAGCGCGCGAACTTCGCCGCCGGCAGCGAGCGGACGCTCGTCCGTCACGCGTCCCCTGAATTCGCGGCGGAGCGCTCGACGATCGGCGGCTCCACCGTGCTCACCGCCGCAAACATCCACGCGATCGCGCGCGCACGCGCGTTGGCGTCCGCCGGCAACAGCCCCGCGTGGGCGGAGGCGATGGCAAGCACGATCGCCCCCGTCTCGAACAGCGAAAGCCCGCCCGCCTCATAAGTCGGAATCTGCCCGAACGGATTGAGCGCCAAATGCGCCGGCTCCTTCATCTGAGCAAACGAAACCAACCGCACATCGTAACCAACCCCCACCTCCTCAAGCGCCCACCGAACCCGCATATCGCGCGCAAGCCCGCGGCCTTTGTCCGGAGAAGCAGCGAAAGCGGTGATGATGGGGCGCATGTGTGACCCTCCTAGGCGAGCGACGGCGCAGCGCCTTATACAACGAACGAGCAAACGAATTCGCCCAACAGGAGAATTTCAACCGTGCCGCAGTGCCGGATGGTCGAGTAGTCTGCCTCCATTGTCATTCCGAGTCGCAAATGATGGAGATAGACATGAGATGGCTGATCTTAAGCGTAGCGGCTTTGTTTCTAGCTGGTTGTGATCAGCCTCGGACAAGCAGTTCGTCTGCCGTGCCAGGCGAGCATGCAGGTGCTGGTAATAATATTCAGCAGCTCGGACAGAAACTTGACGAGATGGACACCGAAATTGTCTTTCTCAAATCGCGCGTCGATTCCCTGGAGGGATCAACAGCATACGTCACACCAGAGCCAAATTACTCAATGGCGCGCAACCAGTTCGGAGCGTTTCCGGTAATGTACGGGCGAGCGTCGGCGTACTTGGACGGCCACAAGGTTTTTCTGGAGATTGGAAATCCCACGCTGATGACGTTCAACGGCGCCAAGCTCTCAGTCAAGTATGGTCCGCCCATGCCGCGGTTATCTGACGGAAAGATCGATTGGAATCGATACAAGAGTTGGCAGGAATCTCAGAAGACCTACGAAACAACAGTAACAAACGACTTTCGTCCGGGCTGGTACACGCGCGTCGAACTCACGATCACACCATCGAAGCCCGAGGAAGTTCGAGAGCTCAGGGTTGCCGTTAATTTCGACTCGATCGCCCTTCAGCGCCCCCAGTAACCGATGCCAGCGTAAAACGCGACAGCACACGGATTCACCGCGTCCGGGGAATAGGTAAGCTGTCCCCGTTCTTTCCCGTTCTTTGTGGTGGGGCTCCTGTAGGTGATCCTCACGTCATCTAGCGTTGGTTGCGTGAGCGCTACTAATTGTTAGCGGGCCGGATGAACAAGGCAATCTTTTCTCCAACTTTGCGATTCGACGGATAGCTCTCCCCATGGCGGACAAAATCTTGTTTCACCAAAATTCGCTGCATTTTCTCGTTTGAAGCGCGCGCGGTTGCAAACAATCCCGCTTCCCCTCCCATTTCAACGAGCATTCTTACCAGCAGCTGCATCTGCCCCATCGAGCGATGCTCTTGCTGCAAGAATATCCAGCCCAATTCGAGCGGATAGTCTGTCAGCGGAACGGACGCTTTAGCCTTGTCAAACACGCGTTTCGAGTAGGTTGTAGCGGGCTTCTTCAAAGCGCCCGTTCCAACGATTTTCATTTCGTACCGAATTGAGCCCAATAAGTCGGCGGTCAACAATCGTTGCTCGATACCGTCGATAACTTCGTCGCCCTCGATGACAAGCTTTGCAATCGCAGTGATTTCAACCGAGCTGAACTCAGCAGGCTTCTTGACCTCGATAGAATACTTGGCTCGTTCCAACTTACCCACCACCTCAATGGCTTCATTGAGAAGCGCTTTTAGGTCATCTGGAGATAGCTCTTCAGCCGTTTTTCCACTGGCGTTAACTCCGACGCGGGTTCCTGATCGCAAAGTCGCGAATAGCTTCTTGTCCTTCTGCAGCTGATCGACAACTTGATCGAACAGCTTTTTCCGCTCGCGATCGTAAATCGGATCCTGACGTTTGTCCTGGCGGAACATCGCTCGAATGCGCTTCGTGAGATCTCCCGCCTCCATGTCGAGGCGCTGCACCGCAGTTTCGATGGACGACAAAGTGCTTTCCGTGTTGTTAAGCCGGGATCCCGTCCATCCGAGTTTTCGACCCATTTCGCTGATGCTGCCATCAAGCGAGCCTTCAAGCAAAGAGAGTTCTTCTGTGATGCGATCCGCCGCCGCTTCGAAGCGCTCCGCAAATACACGCGCCTCGCTCTCCAAAAAAATCCTCAACAGTTCACTCGGATGCAGCGGGCGATTTCGGACGCCATCCCGTCGACAGTACAGACCCTTTGGTGTGCAGTGAGGCTTGGTTGAGCTGGCAGGAATGTCTATTCGCAGGAAGGGCACCTTGGCCAAATTTTCAGTCGAAACGATGATTGCTACGGGCGGAAGGCAACTCAGGGCCTTGTTCGTAACCTGCAAAATTGATCCGTCGCTAACGTCACATCCGACAACGTGCCCAGTTTGAACGCCGCCAAGTCCCGCGCGTTCATCGACACCGGCGAGAATGCTACCGCCCACGTCGCTATTTGCGAATGCGACCAGATCATCAGCACTGATTGCGTCCGGGGTGCGCTTGAAGTCCGCTCGCTGACCTTCGCCTGCGCGAAGCAGCTTCATCGTATCGGAGGAAATCCCGTTGATGCGCCTGGGAATAGCCATTTGGTCGTCACCTAACCACTCTGAGTAGGAAGGTCAAAACATCGGGCGGTGGCGCCCAACTGAATGACTGTTCGCCGCGCATTGAAAAAGTGTATTACGTCACGCACCAGCATTCTCAACTTCCAATCGTAGAAGTGTCATGCCAACTCAATCGTCGAACTCGTTGAACATTTTTTATTCCTGGCAAAGCGATTTGCCCAAAAAAACCAACCTCAATGCAATTCGAAATTCATTGCGAGTGGCCGCATCACGGCTTGAAGCAGACGATGCGTCGCTAGATGTGGTGATCGACGAAGCTACCAGGGGCGTAGCGTGCTGCATTTTTTCGAGTCCTTCCGATACATCTACGGGAGCAGTCTCTTCTTCCTCTACGACACCGAACTAGCCAACAAATTCGAAGCGCTCGAACGCCTTTGGCGCGCGAGCGTCTCTCACGGAGAGCATTACGAACTAGTCTCGTTTTCTCGCTATCGCCTTATGTCGAACCGCCCAGCGAGCGTAGCTAGAACGATCGCGCAGGACGTCGCTGCGGCAAGACATGCCCTGCAAGACGTGATCAGATATGTCCGGCAGAACTACGTAGAAGTGGATATTGACGCCACTAGCAAATCGGCCCTAGCTGCATACCTTAAGTACGAGGGCGAGCTCCAAGCAGGCACACAATTTAAGTCGTGAGTGCGGCTAGGGACAATCAGTATCAACGCGACCTCAGAGGCAGCGCTCATCGCGAGGAGTCCCGCCGCGTCTCAGTTTGAATCTGTATCTCCAACAACGTCCGCAGATTCGAACCCAGTCAGGGTATAGGTCTCCTTTTCCTCTCCAGTCGCATATTTCAGCGTGACCTTGCGGTCGAGAGTAACCCGATAACGCGCGCCAGTGAGACAGGTCTTGGACACACCTGGTGCAATGTCGCCTTTGATGTGTTGACGATCTGCGACTTCAAGATGGAAGTACGACGTAGCGCCATCGTACCCGTGCATTATTCCCACGAGCGTCACTGGCGTAGAAGACTCGTCACTTTTGTTCTCGATAAGTGACTTCACGAGTTCCGCGTCAGCCTTTGATATCTCTACACGATGCAGGTCTCCGTATTGCTTGCCCCATGCGAAATCTGTGTCTAATCCGCTCGCGGCGCTGACATCCGCCCATACGTACGCCTTTGTGATTGCCGCTACTCCGATCTCCTTCGCAATTAGCGCGATGTCGTCACTCTCACGCGCACTTAGAATGCGCTCCACCACTTGGAACGATCTGTCGAGCTCGGTCTCCGCGAGGAGCAATCTATCGTTGTCCACCGCCAGCGAAATCACCACGGACCCCGTCGATGCGCCGGCAAATTCCAGAGACGAGAAGTTGAGGCTGTCTGGGCTTGGGCGGTAGCGCATTTTCGGTGTGCCCGATCGCACCGAGTCAAAAACGGAAGTCACCAGCTCCTGAAAGGCTAGCAAAGAGCGCGCTACAACGGAGGCGGGATATGAATTTGTCCAGTCTCTAGCAATTCGGTACTCCACAAATTCCGATTGCTTTACGTGCAGCAAATGATTGAGACGGCGAACAAGATCGCTATGTCGTCGCTGAATGGATGCAGCATTCATGCGTAGAACCTGATCGGCCGGGTTGCCTTCAAGCGCGCGCGTCAGTTGAGCTACAGCACTCTCTGTATCCCGCAATTTATCTACGAGTTCCGTCAGTTCGCTCATGGCGTCACCAAAAACGGAACATTTATCGTGGGAATTCCCTTCATCTTATCTGCGCGACTAAACCCGAATTGTCGAAGCCAGTACGCATACCACCACTCGCTCTCTGCCGAAGGCCCTCTAACTAAAACGTAGTTATCTATGCGATAGGAATCGTACAGACTTGTTGAAGCAAACCAACTCAAAAATTGCTTCTGCGTGTCGCTGAACCCGGCCAAATCGTGTGCGTTAACGACAAGAAGAACGTCAACGTCATCAGGATTGAGCTTGTCAGTAACGAAACTGCCATCGATCCAAATCTCACCTCGGATGCCGCTCTTCTGGATTAGCACAAGCACTTGCTCCAGCCGTTCCATGCACAGCGCTCTCGTCACCGACTTCGCGAAGCGCGCGACGCAGAGGTTGCGAAGGCCATCGATATCGTGCGGATAAAATCCGGGCGGCAGAAGGGGTGCGAATTCCTCCTTGTTTGCCCCCGCCATCGCGCGTCACTTCTTCTCGTGTCGCGCTCTTGCCGCGACAACGCACACAAAGTGAGCAGGGCGCCTTTTGCCCCTCGGGCCATGCGGCATCGAAGTGGTTCCTTCTTTGGCGTAAGCATAGCTAGCCTCCGAGTGTTAAGCGAATCCAGCTCAAATGGGCCGCTGGCACAGGCTCATTGTCGTGCGCCAAAATCGCTGCGCGATTGTCGCGGCGCCTCAGAGCGAGTAGCCCTTCTATCCGCGCGCAATCCCCCATCACCGTCCCTACCGATCCCCCGCCGCATGCGGGCGCACGTAGAAGCAGCGCGCCCCGCACATCACGCACACGAGCTTCGGCGCGAACGCGTCGATCGGCAGCCCCATGAGCGGCTGCAGCCGGCGCTCGCGTTTCATCCATGGCCACGGCCACACGGCCACGTGTTCGCAATCGCTGCATTGAAACGTGACCCTGATGCCGATGCCGGCGATCTGGCGCAGCGTGCGGCCCTTGAGTTCGTCCGCAATCTGCCACGTGTTTGCTTCCGGCGCGCACCCATGGCCGCCAATCTTGCATAAGTTCATGGTTTGTTCTATAGCGCATTTATGCCCGAACCCAACCGTTTGCCGTGGCAAGTACATAAGGACATTGCCGCGCTCTACGGCTGGCAGTTCGTGGAGAGCGGCCTGACGCTCATCGTCGAGTGCGACGGGTGCGGGCGCGTGAGCGAGTGGCCGCCCCGC
>JABFRX010000275.1 GCA_013140995.1 Alphaproteobacteria bacterium
GATGCTCGACAATCTCAACATCTGGACCGCGACGGTGCTGATGAACGGGATGATCATGACCGTCTATCTGTGGCACCTCACCGCCTTCGTGCTGGTGATGACGGTGTGCTGGGTCCTGCTCGGCGGATGGGGCTTGGATCAGGTCCCAGGATCGCCCACGTGGTGGGCCTCGCGCCCGCTGTGGTTCCTGATCTACATCGCAGCGCTGCTGCCGATGATCGCCGTGTTTGCGCGGCACGAGCGCAGCTTCGGCCCGATCAGGGGCGGGCGCACAGTGCCCAAGGCGCGGGTGGTGGCGGGCGTGGCTCTGATCTGCGTGGGGTTGGCGGCGACCGCAGGGGTGACGATAACGAGCCCCGACAGCACTTTGGGCATTCGCCTGCCGGTGGTTGCGGCGCCGTTCGTGGGCGCAGCATTGATGGGGTTCGGGCCGATCTACGACATGATAGTGCGGCGGCGGAAAAAGCGCGATCGAGTCACCTAGCAGCGCTTCTCGGCATAAATCCGGGGACATAATCGCGGGGACATGTAACAAACTCAAGCGCATTCGTTAGAGTTTGTTGCGTATCCCCCGATCTCGGAAGACCGCCTCCCCCGCAGCCGGGGGACACGATAACCTGTCGCCGCAATCGCCAACCTGCTCACGATACGATAGCAGCGCACTTTCATTAGGAGGAAAACCAAAATGAGCAGCATCGACGAACTGCTGCGCCGCCCCCGCAGGACCGGGATCGCATGTGCTATCGGGGCCGTGTTGCTGGGACTGGTCTATATGATGATTGCCGGCGCACCGACGGCTTACCTTGTGATCAATGCCGGTGCGTGCGTGTTGGGACTGCTGATCTTGGCGATGCTTGATCTTATCGTCCCGGCAATGAGGCGGCAGTCCGGTGCGGCCACGTTCGTCCTCGCGCTTGGATTGCTAGCGACAGCGTTGCTTGGTGATCGGGTTGATGGTGCCGCTCGGTGGATTGATTTGGGTGTCCTCTATGTCCAACCCAGCCTCATATTGCTTCCCATAATGATCGTCGGTTTTGCCCGTTCTCGCGATGCTTTTTCGACGGCGGGCCTGATCGTGGCCGCAGTTGCCCTCGCGATACAGCCTGACCGCGCCATGGCAGGGATGCTGACGGCAGGTTTGGCGACGCTGGTAATTGTTCGTCGCGATCAATTCACGGTCACGGCACTTTTTGGGAGCATAATCGCCTTTGCGGCGACGCTACTGCAAGTTGACGGGCTGCCCGCAATGCCATTTGTAGAGCAGATCCTATACTCATCGTTCGATAACGGCCTTGTCGCTGGTTTGGCCGTTCTGGGCGGATCGATCGTTCTTGTCGTGCCCGCAATCCTTGGATGGGTTTGCGACATTGAAAATCGTCATACCTACGCGGTGTTTGGCGCAATTTGGATCGCCGCAATCGCCGCGGCCGCTGTCGGTAATTATCCCACGCCTGTTGTCGGCTACAGTGGCGGGGCGGTTCTCGGTTACGTGCTAAGCCTTACGATATTGCCAACGGTTGCGCGCTCACGTCTCGAAACAAATCGGGCCTCTGGCACAGAAAATGTCGATGCCAAGTCGATCAACCAGACTTTGCGCCTTGCCGCTGGCTGCCCAGCCTAGGTGCAAATATGCCTTTGTGAAACAAGGAAACGGGAATTGTCGCGGGTTTGGATTGTTCGTTCGTCGCTTCTTATCGCCCTCGGCGTCGCCGGTGCCGTTGGTAGTCAGGTAAGTGAAACTGACGATCGGACTTCAAGAATCGAGGTTCCGAAAGAAGAATGGAAGGGCATTTGGCAACCTACGCCTGGCGGTACGCAGGTGCCGCTCTGGACTGCAAACGTCCCTCTCGCCAAACCTGACAGCGGTGATCGTCCAGAGGCAACCGGCAATGGATCACCTCTTGTCGGGGGCAGGAAATGGCATTGGGCGACTTATATCACTCGACCAACCATGACCATCTACCGGCCGAAAGGGCGCAATACCGGAGCCACGATGCTGGTCTTGCCGGGCGGTGGATTCCACGCCGTGGCGACCGATCTGGAAGGCACCGAAATCTGCGATTGGGTTATCCAGCAGGGTATGACCTGCGTCGTCTTGAAGTATCGGACGCCACAAGTGTGGCCTAGGAAGAACGGCAAGCAGCAGCGACCGAAGGTGCTTTTGGGTTTGGAAGATGCGCAGCGTGCAATGAGTTTGTTGCGGGAGCGGGCGTCTACATATGGGATTGATCCGCACAAGATCGGCGTGATTGGTTTTTCCGCTGGCGCGTATCTCGCGGCGAATATGAGCAACACGGAAGAGCGAACCTATCCTGTTGCCGACGCGGCTGACCGACAATCCCCTCGACCTGACTTCGCGATCATAGCCTATACGGCTCGCATGCTGGACAACAGCAAGGGCAAGAACAACCTCGAACTGCAAACATGGGTGAAGATCAGCCCGAAGGCGCCTCCGACGCTTATCATTCACGCAATGAACGATTCTGTCGACGATATCCGGCAGCCTATGGCTTATGCGTTGGCGCTGAACGACGTAGGTGTGCCGGTCGATATGCGGCTTTACGCGAAGGGAGGCCATGCCTTTGGGATGCGGCCAACGACCGATCCAATCACGACTGAATGGCCGGGACAGGTCAAGCAGTGGCTGCAGAACATTGGGATGCTTTGAGGCACTACAAAACGTTCAAATATCTCATTCTTTGCGACCCATACCGATTCCATGGGGCACCAAGGCTGGCGGGTACGCGCTAGCCTGGGACCGCAGGCGTCCTCGCCTGCATCTAACGGAGGAACGCGGCGGCGGACGCCCAACGCAAGCGCCCGCAACGTTGGGGAATGTGTATCATGTCACCGTATTGTCCTACTTTTCTTTTGTAGGAACTCTTACTCTGACCCCAACAACATTCTGGGGACATGGAGTTGCTATTGCTTTGAGGAGGCTTTCAGAAATGTGCATGTCGCGGTGTACGTGAACACGACCTCAAGCTCACTACCAATAGAGCGGAGACGGTATCTCGTAAGTTAGCCGGAAGACCAATAGGCAGCGAACGTGATCGTGTCTTTTGTTGTTCTTACTTCCATGACCTCCGCCTCTTCACCATCCGTTTTATCCACGGCGCGCACGCGAATTTTCCCGCCGGAACTGGATATGACTAGTTCAACGTTGGTGGCCCACTCGTCGGCGGCTGACCATCGTCCAATCAGCGCGGCTATCCCTTTCGGCAAAATGGCGGTGCTACGCTTTGTCATGATTTTCCTTCATTGGCCGCAACTCGCTGTCGGATGCGACGGTGGATTCGTGCTGCATCGCGCTTCCTCCCTCATGCGCCCGCCACGCCTCTGGCAACGGCTTCGGCCACTTTGATCCCGTCGATTGCCGCTGAGAGGATGCCGCCGGCGTAGCCTGCTCCTTCGCCGGCTGGGTAGAGGCCCTGCGTGTTCAGGCTTTGCAATCTGGGGACACACGACAAATTCTGGGACACGGGCCAAGCCCGCGCCGGTCGAAAACGCGAAGGACCTATAACGCCCCTCCACCGTCACGACTGCAGGCCGACCGGCACAACGCCTATTCGCAATCCCATTGCTGCCAGCACCTTGGCGAGCGTATCGAGCCGCGGATTACCTCCTTCGGAAAGCGTGCGATACAACGCCTCGCGGTTCAGCCGGGTTTCTTTCGACAACAGAGCGACCCCGCCTCTTGCTTCGGCGACATGCTTGAGAGCCGCGGTGAACAGTTCCATATTGCCGTCCCGGAGGCATTCTTCGAGATAGAGCGCCGCGACTTTCGGGTTCTTGAGCGCCTTTTTGCGCGTTGCATCATAAGGTTTGCTCGGCTTCATTTTTTTGTCCTCGTTTCGTAATCGGCGAAATATTCCTTTGCCTTGGCGATGGCGCGGTTCTGGCCCTTCTTTGTCGATCCGGCCAGCAACAGAACGATCCGGCGTTCGACAATGCCGTAAAATATCCGGTAGCCGGGACCATGGTTTTCCCGCATCTCGAACACGCCTTTGGCGCCAGCGAGAGCCTTCCAGTCTCCGAAATTTCCATGTGCGGCACGGTCAATCCGTGCCAACAGTTTGGCGCGGGCCACCGTGTCTTTCAAACCTTCGAACCAGTCCGCGTAGGGGCTTTCGCCTTTAGCCGTGACGTATTCTTCAATCTGATATTCCATGACACATGGTAGCTTATAAGCTACAAACTGTCCAGCCGCTTTTTTTGGCGTTGGTCTGAGTCGAAGCTTTCGGCCAGTTGCTCTTCGAATAACTGCGGCCGCACCCTACTCAAGCCCCGGCGGCCACGCCTTTTGCCACGGCTTCCGCGACCTTTATCCCGTCGATCGCCGCCGAGAGGATGCCGCCAGCGTAGCCTGCGCCTTCGCCGGCGGGGTAGAGGCCCGCCGTGTTGAGGCTTTGGAAGTCTTCGCCTCGTTTGATCGAGATGGGCGACGACGTGCGGGTTTCGACACCGGTCAGCACGGCGTCGGCTAGGGCGAAGCCTTTTACCTGTCCGTCGAACGCTGGAAGCGCTTCGCGGATGGCTTCGATGGCGTAGTCCGGCAGGCAGGTCGCAAGATCGGTCGGGCGTACGGATGGTTTGTATGATGGGACCACGTCGCCGAGTGCGGTCGACGCGCGGCCGGCGATGAAGTCGCCGACGCGTTGGCCCGGCGCGGAATAATCGCTGCCGCCCGCTTCAAATGCGCGTTCCTCCCAATGGCGCTGGAACGCGATACCGGCGAGCGGGTGGCCGGGATAGTCGGCGGGCGTAATGCCGACCACAATGCCAGCGTTCGCGTTGCGCTCGTTGCGGGAGTATTGGCTCATGCCGTTGGTGACGACGCGGCCGGGCTCCGATGCGGTTGCGACCACCGTGCCGCCGGGGCACATGCAGAAGCTGTAGACGGAGCGTCCGTTTGTGGCGTGATGCACGATCTTGTAGTCGGCGGCGCCGAGCAGCTTGTTCCCGGCGTTCGGCCCGAAGCGCGCGCGATCGATCAGCGATTGCGGATGCTCGATGCGAAAGCCGATCGAGAACGGCTTCGCTTCGATGTAGACACCTTCGTCGTAGAGCATCTGAAACGTGTCGCGCGCGCTGTGGCCGACGGCGAGCACCACGTGCTCGGCTTCGATCGCAGTGCCATCGGCGAGCAAGAGCCCGGCGACGCGACGCCCGCCCGCCGCGGTCTTGTCGATAACGATGCGCGCAACCCGCGCTTGAAAGTGGAACTCACCGCCCAAGGCTTCGATCTTCGCGCGCATATGCTCGACGACCTGGACCAGTCGGAACGTTCCGATGTGCGGCTTCGACACGTAGAGAATTTCCGGCGGTGCGCCGCCTTCGACGAATTCCTTCAGCACCTTGCGGCCGAGGAACCGCGGGTCTTTGACTTGGCTGTAGAGTTTGCCGTCGGAGAACGTGCCCGCCCCGCCCTCGCCGAACTGCGCGTTCGATTCCGGATTGAGCACGCGCTTGCGCCAGAAGCCGAACGTGTCCTTCGTCCGTTCGCGCACGACTTTGCCGCGCTCCAGGATCAGCGGGCGCAGGCCCATCTCCGCGAGGATGAGCCCTGCGAAGATTCCGCAGGGTCCCGCGCCGATCACCACCGGGCGCTTTGCCGGCGGCGCTGGAGCGCGCGTGATGTTGTAATTCATGTCGGGCGAGGCGGCGACGTGGCGGTCGCCCTTGAGCCGCGCCATGACGCTCGCCTCGTTCTTCAACGTGACGTCGATCGTGTAGATGAAGACAATGGCCTTGGGCTTGCGCGCGTCGACGGCGCGGCGAAACACGGCGAGCTCCATCACATCGTCTGCGCGAACACCAAGCCGTTTCAGCACCGCCGCGCGCAAGTCCGCGTCGGTATGACCGAGCGGCAGTTTCACTTCGGTCAAGCGCATGACCGTGGTCCTTGGGAGCGGCCTACAGGCCTTTGATTACGTGGCGCGCCTTGATCCAGCGGACGGTACGCGTCTTGGAGCGCATCACTATCGTTTCGCTGGTCATGAAGTTGCCGCGCTTGTGGATGCCTTCGAGCATCGAACCGTCGGTCACGCCGGTGGCGGCGAACATCACGTCGCCCGACGCCAGGTCCAGCGTGTTGTACTTGCGCTTAAGGTCTGTGATGCCGATGCGGGCGGCGCGGTTGCGCTCGTCGTCGTTGCGGAAGACAAGGCGGGTTTGGATTTGGCCGCCGACGCAGCGGAGCGCTGCCGCCGCGAGCACGCCTTCCGGCGCGCCGCCTTGGCCCATGTAGATATCGATGCCGGTATCGGGGTCGCTGCAGTGGATGACGCCCGCGATGTCGCCGTCCGAGATCAGTTGGATCGAGGCGCCAGCTTCGCGCACCTTGGCGATCAGATCGGCGTGGCGCGGGCGATCGAGAATGCAGGCCGTGATTTCGCGAGCGGGCACGCTCTTTGCCTTCGCGAGCGCCTTGATGTTGTCGCGCGGGTCGGCGTCGAGGTCGACCACGCCTTCGGGATAGCCGCCGCCGATTGCTATCTTGTCCATGTAGGTGTCGGGGGCGTGGAGCAGGCTGCCGCCTTCGGCGATCGCCACGACGGCGAGCGCGTTCGCCATCGCTTTGGCGGTGAGCGTCGTGCCTTCAAGCGGGTCGAGGGCGATGTCGACCTTCGGGCCTTTGCCAGTGCCGACTTTCTCGCCGATGTAGAGCATCGGAGCTTCGTCGCGTTCGCCTTCGCCGATGACGACCGTGCCCTCGAAATTGCAGAGGTTGAGCGCGGTGCGCATGGCGTCGACGGCGGCTTGGTCGGCGTCGTGTTCGTTGCCGCGGCCGACTTGTTCGTACGCGGCTATCGCTGCCGCTTCGGTGACGCGTGCGAGTTCGAGCGTTAGGATTCGCTCCAAGCCTGTCGCGTCTTGGTGGACGTCTTTCATGTTTCCCCTCTTAGAATTTTTCCATTCTTATCATCACCGGCTGCTCGGTCACGACGCCGGCGGCGACGATGGATTGCAAGGCCTTGGTCATCGAGGCTTCGCGTGCCTCGTGCGTGATTATGACGACGGGCACGGGTTCGCCCGGCGCGCGGCTGCGTTGCAGCATGCTTTCGATGGAGACCGCTTGATCGGCGAGGCAGCGCGAGAGCACGGCGATGACGCCCGGGCGGTCGATCACGGTGAAGCGCAGGTAGCAGGGCCCGACGTGTTCGCTAACCGGCACGATGGTCGGGCGCCTCAGCGTCGCAGCTGGTGCACCGAATGTCGGCATGCGAACGCCGCGGGCGATGTCGAGCAGATCGGCCATGACTGCAGACGATGTTGGACCTGCGCCCGCGCCGCGGCCTTCGTAGACGGATTTCCCGGCGAGGTTGCCCTCGGCGACGACGGCGTTGAACACGCCGTCGACGTCGGCGAGCGGCGTGCCGTGCGGCACCATCGCTGGGTGGACGCGCTGTTCGATGCCCGCGGCCGTGCGCGTTGCGATGCCCAGCAGCTTGATGCGGTAGCCGAACTCGTCGGCGAACTTTATGTCTGCGATGCTGACGCGCTCGATGCCTTCGACGTGGATGCCGTCGAGTGCGGGCGCGTTTCCGAACGCGACGGCGGCGAGCAGGCAGAGCTTGTGGGCGGTGTCCATCCCGCCGATGTCGAATGTCGGGTCGGATTCGGCGTAGCCCAGTTTCTGGGCTTCGGCGAGCACATCTGCGAAGGTGCGGCCCGTCGCCTCCATCGTCGTTAGGATGTAATTGCAAGTGCCGTTCAGGATCCCGTAGACGCGCTCGATCTGGTTCGCGCCAAGGCCTTCGCGTAGCGCTTTGATGATCGGGATGCCGCCGGCGACGGCCGCTTCGAAATTGAGTGCGAGGTTTTTGCCCTCTGCCGTTTTCGCAAGCACTGCGCCGTGATGTGCAAGCAGCGCCTTGTTCGCGGTGACCACAGGAAGCCCACGCGCGAGTGCAGCTTCGACGGAGGCTTTGGCGGCGCCGCCCTCTCCGCCCATCAGTTCGACGAAGACGTCGATCTGCGCGGTTTGCGCGAGCTTCACCGGATCGTCGAACCATTCGGCCTTGCCAAGCGGCACGCCGCGGTCCTTGCGCTTGTCGCGCGCGCTGACGGCGGCGAGTTCAAGTGTGCGGCCGCAACGGGCGGCAAGCGCCAAGCCTTGCTCGACGACATTGCGGGCGACGGCGGCGCCGACTGTACCTAAGCCCGCGATGCCCACACGAAGCGCCGTCATTGCGCCGCGTCGCGAGCGGCGCGCGCCTCAACTGTTGCGGTACCAGTAGCGAGAAACTTCTTCACGTTGCGTGCGGCCTGGCGGATGCGCTGCTCGTTCTCGACGAGTGCGATGCGCACGTGACCGTCGCCGTACTCGCCAAAACCGATGCCGGGGGCGACGGCGACTTTCGCGTGCTCAAGCAGCAGCTTCGAGAACTGCAGCGAGCCAAGGTTCCGGAAGGCTTCCGGGATTGGCACCCAAGCGAACATCGAGGCTTCAGGCGACGGCACCGTCCAACCGGCGCGCGCGAAACTTTCGACCAGCGCGTCGCGGCGGCCTTTGTAGATCGCGCGCATCTCGTCGACGCAGTCTTGCGGGCCGCTCAACGCGGCAGCGGCAGCGACTTGGATCGGCGTGAAGGCGCCGTAGTCGAGGTAGGATTTAATCCGGCCAAGTGCGTGGATCAGCTTCTCGTTGCCAGCTGCAAAGCCCATGCGCCAGCCGGGCATGGCGTAGGTCTTCGACAGCGAGTTGAACTCAACGACGATGTCCTTCGCGCCGGGCACCTGCAGCATCGACGGTGGGGCCTTATCGCCGAAGTAAATTTCGGCGTAGGCGAGGTCGGAGAGAACCCACAGGCCCTTCGTCTTCGCGAACGCGACAACGTCTTTGTAGAAGTCGAGGTCGACGACTTGCGCGGTCGGGTTCGACGGGTAGCTCACCACGACTGCCGTCGGCGGCGGCACGGCGTGGCGCACGGCGCGTTCAAGGCCGCGCAAGAATTGTTCCGGGCTCGACGCTTCGACGTGGCGGATGGAGGCGCCTGCCAAGATAAAGCCGAACGCGTGAATTGGATACGCCGGGTTCGGCACCAGGATCGTGTCGCCTGGCGCAGTCATTGCCTGCGCGAGGTTCGCGAAGCCTTCCTTCGAGCCCAGCGTCGCGATGACTTCGCGATCGGGATCGAGCTTCACACCGAAGCGGAGGCCATAGTAAGCGGCCATCGCTTTGCGCAGGCCCGGGATACCGCGTGACGCCGAGTAGCGGTTCGCGCGTGGGTCGGTAGTTGTCTCAACCAGCTTGTCGATGATGTGTTTGGGCGTCGGCATGTCGGGGTTGCCCATGCCGAAGTCGATGATGTCGTCACCGGCGGAGCGCGCCTTGGCCTTCAAACGGTTCACTTCCTCGAACACGTAGGGCGGCAGGCGCTTGATGCGGTGAAAGTCGGTATTCACGAAATGGCTCCAGGCGGCAGATTCTCACACATATACCACTTATCGTCATGGCCGGGCCTGACCCGGCCACCCAGGGGAGCGCGCTCAAACGCTTGCGCCTGCGACCGCGGGTGGCCGGGTCAGGCCCGGCCACGACGATTCTGTATAAACGGGCTGGGACTATTCGTCCTTGGGCTTGTCCTCGGCGGCCTTTTTGTCGGTGCCGGCAGTCGCGCTTGCCGCAGCTGGGGGCGCCGCCGCCGGGACCGTGCCGCCACGTAGCTCGTCAGCCGAATGCTGCGCGTTGTCGCGGTCGGCGACCAGGCTGTCCCGGATTTCGCGGGATTGGGCCTCTGTCGTCGTGGCGTGACGGGGCGTCGGTTGCGCGGCCAGATTAGGGAATTCCGTAGGCTTTGCGGACGGCTGAATCGTGGCTTTCTTCTTGTCGCTTTCAGGGTCCAGCGGATCCACCACTGGAGCCAGAGCGCCCTCTGCCGGTGCCGCGGTTTGCGTCACTTCAGCTGGCTTTGTTTCCGCCTTTTGTTCGCCCGGGGCCTTCTTTTCAGTAACGCCATCGTACCAGGTGGAGGGCTTTGTCCATTCCGGCATCGAGGAACAAGCAGCGAGAAGGCCGACGACAGCGGCCAAGGGCAAAACGCGCGAAACCAAACGTGACATGAAGCGAAACTCCGTCTTAAGACGATGGGGTATATCCGAGGCCCCCGCGCTCGGAAAGTGGCAGATTTTGCAGCAATTCGGGGGCGGCACGCCAGTCTAATCTTTGTCATGTATTATCCCGCCCTTCCCCCTGTGACACTTGCCGCAGCCGATACCGCCGGGGCATGAATTGCTGCCAGAGCAGCAGCCGCGGGGTGGAACGCCCCGCCTCGCTAAAGGAAAACAAGATGGCCGAGCCACAGAAGTTACAGCCGAACGCCAACGAATATCGCGTCAACGACCCGGCCGAGTTCTCGCGCAACATGGTCAAGGTGGCGGCGCAGAGCCAGCGACTGGTCACCGACTTCATGAAGGGGCAGATGAAGAATGGGAACGGCGCGTCCGGCGGTTCGCGCGATCCTTTGAATCTCGGTCAGACGTTCGTGGACTTCCTCGGTCACGCGATGCGCAATCCCGGTCACTTCGTCGAAGCGAACTTCAAGCTGTGGCAGGACTATTTGAATCTTTGGCACCACACAGCGCGCCGCATGATGGGCGAAGACGTGCCGCCGGTGATCGAACCTTCGGCCGGCGACAAGCGGTTCAAGGACAAGGATTGGTCGGAGAACCAGATCTTCGACTTCATCAAGCAATCGTATCTGCTCTCCGCGCGCTGGCTGCAGCAGTCGATGGGCGAGGTCAACGGGCTCGACCCGAAGACGCGCAAGAAGGTCGATTTCTACACGAAGCAATTCGCCGACGCGCTGTCGCCCACGAACTTCGTGTTCACGAACCCCGAGGTTCTCCGCGAGACGTTCAAGTCGAACGGCGAGAACCTGGTCAAGGGTTTGAACAACATGCTGAAGGACCTCGAGCGCGGCAAAGGCCAGCTCGCGATCCGGCAGACGGACATGGATTTCTTCGAGGTTGGGCGGAACTTGGCGCTGACGCCGGCGAAGGTCGTCTACCAGAACGATCTGATGCAGCTGATCCAGTACTCGCCGACAACGGACGAGCAGTACGAACGGCCGCTGGTGATCTTTCCGCCGTGGATCAACAAGTACTACATCCTCGATCTCGGCGAGAAGAACTCGTTCGTGAAATGGGCGACGGCGAAGGGTTACACGGTGTTCGTCGTGTCCTGGGTGAACCCGAACGAAAAGCTCGCGCAGAAGACGTTCGAAGATTACATGCGCGAAGGTATTTTCGACGCACTTGATGCGATCGAAGCGGCGACCGGCTCGCGCGACGTGAACGCGATCGGCTATTGCATCGGCGGCACGCTGCTGTCGGCGACGCTCGCTTACATGGCGGCAAAGGGCGACAACCGCATCAAGTCGGCGACGTTCTTTGCGGCACAAGCCGACTTCTCGGAAGCGGGCGATCTGCAGGTCTTCATCGACGACGAGCAGCTGCGTTCGATGGAAGAGACGATGAAGGCGCAAGGCGGTTATCTCGACGGCGCCAAAATGGCGACGACGTTCAACATGCTGCGCTCGAACGATTTGATCTGGAGCTTCGTGGTCAACAACTACCTGATGGGCCGCGATCCGATGCGGTTCGACCTGCTCTATTGGAACGCGGATTCGACGCGCATGCCGATCGCGGTGCACATGTTCTATCTGCGCGAATGCTACCGGCAGAACAATCTGGCCAAGGGTAAAATGGTGCTCGCCGGGGAGAAGCTCGATCTTTCGAAGGTGAAGATCCCGATCTATCTGCAGTCGTCAAAGGAAGACCACATCGCGCCGTATCGCTCGGTCTACAAATCGACGAAGCTGTTCAAGGGGCCGGTCACGTTCATGATGGCGGGCTCGGGACATATCGCGGGCGTCATCAACCACCCGGACGCGAACAAGTATCAGCACTGGACGAACGACAAGCTGCCGGAGAAGGTCGAAGACTGGATCGCGGGCGCGACCGAGACGCCCGGTTCCTGGTGGGGGCACTGGGACAAATGGCTGTCGAAGCAATCTGGCAAGAAGGTCGCCGCGCGTGTTCCGGGCGACGGCGAACTCCAGGTGATCGAGGACGCGCCGGGGGCTTACGCGAAGATGAAGTGACGGGCGCTACAGTGTGAACTTCGAAGGGCTCGAACGCCGGCGCGTTCGGGCCCTTTGCATTTGCGGATGTGCGGCGAAAATGCTCCCCAACATCTTCGTGAAGCACCGGCCCGTTTTGCGCCACAATCGCGTATCACCTGTTGGCGACGTTAGAAGGAACCTCGTCATGCTCAATCGTGCGCTTCTTGCCGCAGTATCGCTTCTCTCACTCGCCGCTTGCGAAGGCGTCGACGCGACCACGCCGCCGCAACCCTTGCCAACGACGCCTGCACCTTCGCAACAGACGTGGTTGTGCGGGCGCGAGTATGTGAACCATGCGTGGGGATATCAGCGGCGCGGGATGGTGCTCGACGTGTCGGGCAACATTTGGAAGTACGAAGTCATGGGGCGCGCGGGCTCGGCGCAGTGGAATCCCACGGATGCGACGCGCTTGACCGAGGCCGATCTGAAGATGCGCTATGAAGGTGCGATGGTGGTGCCCGGCAAGAAGGTGCCGGTGCCGGAAGTCGAGAAAAACGTTCCGTTGATTGTGGATGCGTCACAGGCAACGCCGCCGCAACCCACGCAGCGCGGTGCGGATATGGGGCAGACGCTCCTCTACTGCTACACCTACGACGCGGGCGCGCGCACGTATTCGCAGGTGATGCTCGACAACAAGGGCGACTGGGATTCGACCAATCCGTCGCAAGCGGGAAAGAATTTGCGGTCGTGGCTGAACGGATGGTTTGGGCCGGCTAGTTAGGATCGACATCGCCTGACGCGTACGCTTTGAGAAGGCTCGCTGCGTGATCGGCGAGCCTCTTTTGTGTGATCGCTTCGCGTAAGGCCGCCGTCAGGTCCTGGTAGTGCGTGAGGTTGTGCCAGGTGAGCAGCATCGAGGCCAAAATCTCGTCCGACTTCACGAGGTGGTGCAGGTAGGCGCGGCAGTACTCACGGCACGCCGGGCAACGGCAGTCGGCTTCGAGCGGACGCGGGTCCTCGGCGTGACGGGCGTTGCGCAGATTGACGGGGCCGCGCTTCGTGAAGGCTTGGCCGTTGCGGCCTGAGCGCGTGGGCAGCACGCAGTCGAACATGTCGATGCCGCGCATCACGGCGCCGACGATGTCGTCGGGCTTGCCTACACCCATGAGGTAGCGCGGGCGTTCGGTCGGCAGATGGGGCAAAGTGAAGTCCAGCACCTCGAACATGCGCGCCTGCCCCTCGCCCACCGCGAGCCCGCCGACTGCGTAGCCGGGGAAGCCGATCTCTCTCAGCGCGTTGGCGGAGCGTTCGCGCAGTTTCGGGTAGATGCTGCCCTGGATAATGCCAAAGAGCGCACGGCCGGGTGCTTCGCGGAACGCGGTTTTGGAGCGCTTCGCCCAGCGCATGGAGAGTTCCATCGAGCTTTCGGCATCGCGCTCGTTCGCGGGGAATGGCGTGCACTCGTCGAGCACCATGTGGATGTCGGAGCCGAGCAGCGCTTGGATTTCCATCGAGCGCTCGGGCGTCAGATGGTGCATCGCGCCGTCGAGGTGCGATTGGAACGAGACGCCGGTTTCGTCGAGCTTCCTGAGCTGGGCGAGCGACATCACCTGGAAGCCGCCGGAGTCCGTTAGGATTGGCCGCGGCCAGTTCATCAGCTTGTGCAGCCCTCCCAGTTTCGCGACGCGTTCGGCGCCGGGGCGAAGCATCAGATGATACGTGTTGCCGAGGATGATGTCGGCGCCGGTTTCGCGCACGGACTCGGGCAGCATCGCCTTCACCGTGCCAGCCGTGCCGACAGGCATGAAGGCCGGTGTACGGATCTCGCCGCGTGCCGTAGTGATGACGCCGGTGCGTGCGGCGGCGTCGGTGGCGCCTATCGCAAAGCTGAATGTGGTCACAGGAAGAACGCGTTCATTTCGACTTCCGTATCAGAAGACACGCGTCGCCGTAAGAATAGAAGCGGAAGCAATGCGCGATCGCGTGGGCGTAGGCTGCCCGCATGGTGTCCAGGCCGCAGAAGGCGCTGACCAGCATGAACAGCGTCGAGCGCGGCAGATGGAAGTTTGTGAGCAGCATATCCACCGACTTGAACTGGTAGCCTGGCGTGATGAAGAGGCGCGTGTCGCCTTTGAAGGCGTGGACTTCGGCGTTAGACGCGCTCTCGATCGTGCGCAGGCTTGTGGTGCCGACGCCAAGCGTACGGCGCCCGGCGGCGCGGGCTTCGTTGATGCTGGCCGCAGTGGCTGCAGTCACTTCGCCCCACTCCGCGTGCATCACGTGGTCTTTCGTGTGATCGGCTTTCACGGGCAGGAATGTGCCGGCGCCGACGTGGAGCGTAACCGTTTCGCGCTTCACGTCCTTCGCGTCGATGGCCGCCATCAGTTCCGGCGTGAAGTGCAGACCCGCCGTCGGTGCCGCTACCGCCCCGTCGCGGACGGCGTAGATCGTTTGGTAGTCGGTTTGATCGCGCTCGTCGGCCGCGCGGCGGCCCGCGATGTAGGGCGGCAGCGGGGTCACGCCCACTTCGGCAATGGCTTGGTCGAGGGCGGCGCCGAACGCGTCGAAGCGCAGCGCGATTTCGCCGCCGTCGCGTTTAGCTTCGACGACGGCAGCCAAGCGGTCGCCGAAGCAGATCGTATCGCCCGCGATGAGTTTGCGGCCGGGTTTGGCGAAGGCGGCCCAGACGTCGGAGGCCTCGCGCTTGTGCAGCGTCACATCGATCGCGGATTCGGCGCTGTCGCCGCGCGCGGGCCGTGTGCCGAACAGCTGCGCCGGGATCACGCGGGTATCGTTGAAAATGCAGACGTCGCCCGCGTTCAGGAACGACGGTAGATCGCGAACCGCCGCCTCTTCGAACGTGGCGGAGCCTTCGCGCACGATCAACAGGCGCGCTGAATCGCGCGGGGAGGCGGGGCGGAGGGCGATCAGCTCTTCCGGCAGATCGAAGTCGAAATCGGCGACGCGCAACTTACTTCGGCTTCGGCTTTGCGCCATTGCGCTTCATGGGCACGACTTTGCCGGGCGCAAACTTGACGCCCTGCGCGGTGAATTTTTCGCGGATGCGCTCGGCGACATAGGGCGACGTGAAGTGCGAGATGTCGCCGCCCAGCGAGGCGATTTCCTTCACCAGCCGCGAGGCGATCGCCTGGTATTTCCCACCGGCCATGAGAAACACCATCTCGATGTCGCGATTGAGGGCCATGTTCATGCTTGTCATCTGGAATTCGTAGTCGAAGTCGCTAACCGCGCGCAGGCCCCGGATGATGAACTGTGCGCCGACCTTTTCGGCGAAGTGCATCAGCAGTATGTCGAAGGGTTCGACGCTGATCGTCACGCCCGCCTCTTTCGCGATCGCGGCGACTTCGTGCCTCACGAGTTCGACGCGTTCGTCGAGCGGGAACAGCGGACCCTTGCCCTCGTTGATGGCGACGCCGATCACCAGATGATCGAGCAGCTTCGTCGCGCGGCGGATGATGTCGAGATGCCCGTTCGTGATCGGGTCGAAAGTTCCGGGATAAAGCCCGATACGTTTGGCCATGTTGGCGCCCCTGCAAGCGGCGCAATACTTAGCTGACCTTCGTTGCGTTGCAATAACCTGGGCTGCCTTAACGATGTCTCCCCCAAACTTGTTTGGGGGAGTGGGTGCGCAACGAAGTTGCTGCACCCGAGGGGGGCAGCTCCAAGCGTTGGTGATTTTGGGACGAGAGAATCTTAGACGTCGAGCCGCCCCCCTCCCGTGCAGCCGCTTCGCGGCGCACGTACTCCCCCGATCTTTGCTCGGGGGAGACAGAGTTAAGCGCTAGGGGTTTCCCCGCCTTCGCCTTCAATCTCCGCAGCTTCGCCGATGCGTTCGACCGAGACGACCCGCTCACCTTCGCCTAGGCGGAATAGAATGACGCCTTGGGTGGCGCGACCGGCGACCCTGATTTGGCCGACTGGCAGGCGAATGGTTTGGCCGCCGTCGGTGATCAGCATCAACTGATCGGTGTCTTCGACCGGGAACGAGTCGGCGATGCGGGAGTTCTTCTTGGCCATCGCCATGGCGACGATGCCCGAGCCGCCGCGGCCGATGACGCGGTACTCATAGGCGCTGGAGCGCTTGCCGAAGCCGGTTTCGGAGACGGTGAGCACGAACTGCTCTTGCGCGCCGAGTTCCGCGTAGCGTTCGGGGGAAAGCGCGGTTTCCGGGGCGGAGATATCTTCGCCCTCCTCGACCGAAACCTCCGCTGCTTCGCCTTCTTCGCCAGCCGCGCGGCGCATGACCGTCGATTGGCGCAGATAGGCGCGGGCCTCATCGACGTTGACGTCAACGTGGCGCAAAATCGCCATTGAGACGACCTCGTCGCCTTCGGCGAGCTTGATGCCGCGCACGCCGGTCGAATCACGGCCCTTGAAGACGCGCACGTCTTCGGTCGAGAAGCGGATGCACTTGCCGAGCCGCGTCGTCAGCAGCACGTCGTCGTTCTTCGTCGAGATCGAGACGCCGATAATCGCGTCGCCCGCCTCGATTTTCATCGCGATCTTGCCGTTCGCCTTCACGTTCGTGAAGTCGCTCAAGGCGTTGCGGCGGATGTCTCCCGATTTGGTCGCGAACATCACCTCGAACTTGTCCCACTCGAGTTCGGCTTCGGGCAGCGCCAAGACCCTCGTGACGGTTTCGCCTTCTTTGAGCGGCAAGAGATTGATTAGCGCCTTGCCCTTGCCCTGCGGTGTGGCCAGCGGCAGGCGCCAGTTCTTCAGCACGTAGGCCATGCCGACGGAGGAGAAGAACAACAGCGGCTGGTGCGTGGAAGCGACGAACAGGCTCGTTACCCAATCTTCGTCTTTCGTCGCCATCGCGGCGCGGCCGCGACCGCCGCGGCCCTGCACGCGGTAGGCGTTCAGCGGCACGCGCTTGATGTAGCCTTGGTGCGTAACGGTCACGACCATGTCTTCGCGCTGGATCAGGTCTTCGTCTTCGACCTCGAAGTCGACGTCCATGATCTCCGTTTTGCGGTCGGTCGCGAACGCCGCGCGGGCCGCCGCGAGTTCGTCGCGGACGACGCCCATCATGCGCTCGCGCGAGCGCAGGATGTCGAGATAGTCCTCGATCGATTTGCCGAGACCCTTCAGTTCCTCGCCGATTTCGTCGCGGCCGAGCGCGGTTAGGCGTTGCAGACGCAGTTCGAGGATCGCGCGGGCTTGTTCGTCCGAGAGTTTTAACGTGCCGTCGGCTTGCATCGCATGACGCGGGTCGTCCACGAGCGCGACCAGCGGGGCAACGTCGAGCGCCGGCCAATAGCGCTCCGTCAACCGCGCACGCGCGGTCGAAGCGTCGGGGCTCGAGCGGATGATGCGGATGAATTCGTCGATGTTGGCGACCGCGATCGCGAGGCCCACCAACACGTGCGCCTTGTCGCGGGCGTCGTTCAGCAGCTTCTTCGTGCGGCGGGCGACCACGTCTTCGCGGAAGTTTACGAAGGCGCGGATCATGTCCTTTAGGTTCATCACCACGGGACGGCCACGGTCGAGCGCCAGCATGTTGACGCCAAACGACGTCTGCATCGATGTGAAGCGCCACAACTGATTGAGCACCACGTCGGCCATCGCGTCGCGCTTCAACTCGATCACCACGCGCATGCCGTGACGGTCGGACTCGTCGCGCCCGTCGGCGATACCTTCGATGCGCTTATCGGCGACGAGTTCGGCGATACGCTCGATCAGCAGCGCCTTGTTCACCTGATACGGCAATTCGGTGACGATGATCGCTTCGCGGTCCTTGCGGATTTCTTCGATATGCGTGCGGGCGCGCACGACCACGCCACCGCGGCCGCGGACGAGCGCAAGGCGGGCGGCGTTGCGGCCCATGATGATTCCGCAGGTCGGGAAGTCCGGACCCGGGACGATGTCAACGAGCTGTTCAACGCCGATCTCCGGGTCGGCGATGTAGGCCAAGCACGCATCGACGACTTCGCCCAGATTGTGCGGCGGAATGTTCGTCGCCATACCGACGGCGATGCCGGACGAACCGTTGACGAGCAGGTTCGGAAAGCGCGCCGGGAGGACGACGGGCTCGTGGTCCTGGTTGTCGTAGTTTGGCTGGAAATCGACGGTGTCGAGATCGATGTCTTCGAGCAGCGCTTCGGCTGCCTTCGTCATACGTACTTCGGTGTAGCGCATGGCCGCGGCGGGATCGCCGTCGACCGAGCCGAAATTGCCTTGCCCGTCCACCAGCGGCACGCGCATCGAGAACTGTTGCGCGAGGCGCACCAGCGCGTCGTAAACCGATTGGTCGCCGTGCGGGTGATACTTACCGATCACGTCACCGACGACGCGCGCGGACTTGCGATACGGCTTGTTGTGGGTGTAGCCCGCCTCGTGCATCGAGTAGAGAATGCGGCGGTGGACGGGTTTCAAACCGTCGCGGGCATCGGGTAGCGCGCGGCTCACGATCACGCTCATCGCGTAATCGAGATACGAACGCTTCATTTCATCTTCGATCGAGATCGGGTGAATCTCGCCGCCTGGCGTGCCGGATGAACCGGCCGCCGGCTTGTCGTTTTTGGAGCCGGACAAGTGTGGTTTTTCGGTAAGGTTGAAACGTGGCCGGACCATAGCGGGCCGTCTCGCGAAAACCTAGCAGATTTCGAGTGGTTTTCCCCGCTAATTCAGGGCAGAAATCTGCCGCTTTTCGGGGTGCGGCAAAGGGTCATTTCAGACCCCGAAATCAGGCGCGCACTCTGACCGGCGCGAACCCTCCGCCGGGGGTGCGGAAGTTCGTCGTTTGGCCCCTGTACACCCGCGCCAAGCGCATGAATGGTGAGGCGCCGTAGGCAAAGGTGCGGACGTCGAAGCGCATGGGTTCGTGACCGGCAACTTCAACGCGTTCGGCATCGACGCGTTCTTGGGCGACGTAGTCGGTGCGCGCCGCGATTTGCGTCCAGGTAGCGGCGGTTAGTTTTGCGCCGTCGTACACGGCACGCGAGCCGAAGCCGTTCATGGGTTTGAAATAGAAGCGTTCGCGGTTACTCCAGAAATCGCCGGCGTTGGACGGCGTGAGTACGACCGTTCGCGGGATCGCCTCGATGAGCGTTTGGAGGGTTGCTTCGTCTATACCGGTGTCGCGCAAGAATGCGTCGTCGCCGAGCAGCGTGAGATTACGCTTGCAGGCGAAGAGCGCGTGCGTGCGCGGATCGGGTGACACCACGACGGCGCCGGCAAGTAGCGCGTCGCGGATAGCCGCATCTTCGGCGCGGTCGAGCGCGAAGCTGGTCAAGCGGTTGTAGACGAAGTCGATGGGCGTCGTGCCGTGCCACAGGCGGCCGTCGCGGAATGCGAGATCGCGCGGATCGGCGATGACCGCGCCGATGCCGGCGTCGCGCAGCATCTGGGCTGCGAGTTCAAATTCGAGTTTTAGGAACTGGTCTTGCGGGTTGTCATCGACGATCGCGACGGTACGCAGTTTACCTTGGCCCGCGGGCGCCCATTCGGCCCGAAAATGCTGCACGAAGAGTTGGGCCCAGGCACCGAGTGGATGCGCGTCGGCGTTGCCTTCGTTCCAGCCTATCTGGTCGATCAACGCGCCGTAGAAGGCGCCGCCGGCGTTAGTGTTGACCTCGATGAGCTTCGGTCCGGCCGGCGTCAGGTGGAAGTCGAAGCCGTTGAATAGGCCCTTCACGCGCTGGATAGTGTCGCGCGCGATAGGTGGCGCTACGCGGAGCGCGGTCTGTTGGTAGAGTGCCGTTGCAGTCACCCGATTGACGGCGGCGACGACCTCGTCCATGCGCCAGGCGTCGAGCGCGGAGATCGTGACGTCTGTGTTCGCCCGCTTCGCAGCGAGTTCGGCGGCATAGGACGGACAGCAGTCTGCGGTTGAGCGACTGCGTTCGGGAGCAAGGACCGTCATGCCGGCACGCACGCCTTCGATGCCTTGGCCCGTGCAAATGGCGCAAGCCACGTCATCGCGTCGGAGAACGCATCGGCGTCGATCTGATACAGCATGAAGCGGCCCTGCTTTTGTGCGCGCACGAGGCCCGCATCGACGAGCAGTTTCATGTGGTGGCTGACGGTCGCTTGCGAGACGCCGAGCAGGCTCTCCACGTCGCACGCGCAGACGACGCCGTCCTGCGCGCAGCACACGCCCTCGGGCTTGCGCAGGAACTGCAGGATCTTGATCCGGATAGGATCGCTCAGCGCCTTGAAGATGCGGTCGGGCTCGCTCATGCCCCTTTATATATCGATAGATTTCGATATGTCAATGCGTTGCCGCCGTCGATTTGTCATCCGTTGGAATGGCGACAAACAGCACCAAACCCGCGAGCAACAGCAGAGATGCCGTCACCGCACCCGGGAAATAGGTGGTCATGCTGAGCGCCGCGTAGAGGTGCCCAATGCCGTTCAGGGTCAGGAACGTCGCGAACAGGTAGGAGGCAAGGCGCATCGGCCCACGCTTCACATAGACGAGCCAGGTGAACGCGAAGAGAAGTACTGCCGCGCCGATCAGGTTCGTGAGCCAGATTTCGTATTTGTATGGCGGCATTGGGAACGACGGAAACAGCGTGTTGATGAAGACGTTGAAATCCGCGTACACGCCGAACGATCCGTAGGCGACCTCCTCGGCGATGTGGATCGCGAACACGATGCAACCGAAGAGCCACGCCATCGTCCAACTGTCGAACCTGGGCATCTCGCGCCTCCTTCAGTGTTTGACGCAGTATGCGGCCGCCGTGGTGTGGCGTCCTTGCGTTAGATCAAGCCGGGCTTTGCGCGGACCGGCGCGGGCCGCTTGACATCGCGATCTTATTCGATACATATCTAATTAGATGATCATGGAAATAGCTATGACCGACGCCCTTCCCTCCTCCGAACTGCTGACGTTCTTTAAGGCGCTCGCACATGAGAGCCGACTGAAGCTCGTGGGCTTGCTGACCGAGCGCGAGCGCAGCGTGCAAGAGCTTGCGTCTTTGGTCGAGCTGAAGGAGCCGACTGTTTCGCACCACCTCGCGATGCTGAAGGAAGCGGGACTCGTGCGCCTGCGCCAGGACGGCAATACGCATTGGTACGCGCTCGAAACCAAAACGCTGACGACGCGCGCCAAGACGATGCTGATGAAGGAGAAGCTGGCCGAGCTTGCCGTCGCCGGTGCGTCGGATGACAAGGCGGTACTGAACTACCTCACGCCCGAGGGCCGCTTGAAGGCGTTTCCGGCGACGCCGAAGAAGCGGCGCCCGATCTTGGCTTGGCTGGCGCGCCACTTCGAAGAGGGGCGCACCTACAGCGAGGCCGAGGTCAACGAAACCATCGAGCGGCGCCACCACGACCGCGAAACTTTCCGGCGAGAAATGGTCGGCCAAAAGATGCTCGCGCGTAAAGGCGGCCAGTATTGGCGCCTACCGGAGAGCGGCTGGGTGGGGTAGCGCACGTTGCGTCCCGCCGTCAGTGCACGTTCGGCGGGCTTTGACTTGACGGGTCTCTGCCGTAGCCGACAACATTACGCTCCGAAGTGAGGGATCCAAAAGGTGCGTCAACTACTCGTCATGTTGATCGTAGCCGGTGCCGTAGCTGCGGCAGCGCGCGCGGACAATAGCGAAGCGCTCGCCAATGTAAGGACCATTGGCGTCGTGTCGGCAATCGGCGACGATCTGAACCATATCTATGTGGGAACGACCGCATTCTCGAACGAAGAAAGCTCTGAAAGCATCGCGGATTGGCAGATCGACGAATTTGTCGTGAAGTCGTTCGGCGCGCAGTTGGCGGGCCGCTATCAGGTTCAACCTGTCACCTACACCAAGGCAGACTTCTTTCCGGAGACGAGCGGCATCTTTGTGCGGGCAGACCTCGACGTCGAGGGGCGGATCAAGCTCGTAACACCCGCTCTCGATGCATACATCGTGGTCAGAAACTCGGTGAACGACGATTATGTGATGCGCACGAACCAGCACTTGCGCGGGATCGGCTTCTATCAACGCGGATTCCTGGGCAAGCGCACCGACGCGATCTTCGCTTCGTGCGTCGTGTCGCTTGTCGATGGGCGAACGGCCAAGGAGATTGACTCGATCGTGCTGATGGTTCCCGGCAGCGACAACATATTCCTCGATAAGTCGCCCGCTCATAAGCGTGTCGATAATATTTGGGGCGAAAAGTTCGCCATGACGGTAGAACAGCGCCTACAAGCGCGCGATGCCTTTCAATCCATGCTGGAGGAAGCCATCGCGCTGTCCGTGCAGCGGCTCGAACTTCTGCCGAAACCCTGAATTCAAGCCGAGGCGGCGAGCTTCACCAATGCACCGATCGTGTTGATGTTGCGTGCCGTGCCGGCTTTTGCCGCTGGAATTTTCAACTTCGAGTCCGCCATGCCGTCGCCGTAGTGGACGTAGATCTCGCGGGTGCCCAGCCGCATTTCTTCGTTTGCGCGGCCCGTGGCCTGCTTCACGGCATCGGCCGGTGGCGTGTCGTCAAGGAAAATGGCGACGGTCCGGTTGGGCGCGGCCTTCGGGAAGGGGTTTGCTTTAAGGACGGCTGCGAGCTCGCTCGCGGTGCGGACGACGACCCCGACCGACTTTCCGGCGTATTTGGTAAGGCGGGTTTCTAAAAGCGATTTGACCTTCGCTTCCGCCGCGGCGCTCTCGAAAACGACATTGCCGCTTGCGATATAGGTGCGAACGTTCTTGAAGCCTACCGCCTCGCACATTGCCTTTAGCTCCACCATCGGGAGCTTGCCGGTGCCGCCGACATTCACAGCGCGCAGGAGTGCGATGTAGACGGTCATGTCGCGCGCATGGCCTACGTCGCGTCGCCACGCCAAAGGCGCAACGT
>JABFRX010000112.1 GCA_013140995.1 Alphaproteobacteria bacterium
ATCGTGACGCGTGGCGTGTGCATGGCGGCGAGGCCCGCGCCGATTGGGCCGCCCGCAACGACGCGGGCTTCGGCCTGATCGGCAAGGGCACGCTAGCACCCGGCAAAGCATCGCCTACGAAAACACCGCTCGTCTTCATGATCGACACCGCTGCAGGCGCGGCCGAGCTTCCGGCCATCGCAGCGCTCCAATCGGCAGGCCAAGCCCGCGTCGTTGCGGGCGGCCCAATCGGCGCGGGCCTCGCCGCCATGCACACGCCACGCGTCACGATACAAATCAGCGAAGGCCTCTACACCTATCCCGCAGGCGCCGTCGGTTTCCGCCCCGACATTACTGCCTCGGCCAAAACGATCTTCGCCGCAGCGATCGCAGAGCTCTCCGCAAAGCCATCCGCCGTACTGCGCGAACCTTCGCTACCGCCGCTGCAGCGCCCGCCGCGCCGTTACAAAGACGCAGGCCTGCCCACCACCGAACAGCGCCTGCTCGCGCTCTTTCGCATGTGGGGCACCATCGCGTATTTCCACCCCTACAAGACGCTGATGGACCGCCCATGGGACGCGACGCTGACCGAATTCGTCCCAATCATGCTCGCCGCCGACACCAGAGCGGCCTACGAAGCAGCACTGCTGCGCCTCGCCGCCCGGACGCACGACTCGCACTCGAGGATAGAAGGCCTCACCGCCGCGCCGTTCGGCTTCGGCGTTCAAAAGACGCCCATCCGCGCCCGCTTCATCGAAGGCCGCTTGGCGATCACGCAACTCGACGATGCGACACTGTCCCCAAAGTTGAAAATTGGCGATGAAATCCTAGCCGTCGATGGCACATCCGTCGGCGTCTTGGAGCAGCGCATGACCATGCTCCTCGCCGCATCGACGCCGCAGGCGTTCCGCGCCGCCGTCGCAAACCGCATCTTAAGCGGCCCGCCGGGCAGCATCGCCGCGCTCTGGGTACGCAGCCCAAAGGCAAGCCCGCGCACGGTCCGCGTCGCGCGCGTTGCACCAAAAGCGTCCGCCACCACACAGGCGTGGCGCATCCTGCCCGGCAACGTCGGCTACATCGATCTCGAAAACCTCGCGCCCGCCGACGCCGATCGCGCGCTCGACGAATTGATGCCCGCAAAGGCGATCGTCTTCGACCTGCGCGGCCAACCGCAAGGGACCGGCTGGGGGATCGGCGCGCGCCTCGCAAAGACAGACGGCCCGTTCGCCGTCGCAAGGTTTCGCCGCGCCGCTTATCAAGGCCCGCCGAAAAACACCCTTAGCAACACGAACTGGTTGAACTTGAGCGACGTCCAACGACCGGCGCCCGCCAACCGCTACACCGGTCGTGTCTTCGCCTTGATTGACGAACGCACCGCAAGCCAAGCCGAACACACCGCGTTGATCTTCAAGGCCGCCGCCAACGCAACATTCGTCGGCAGCACCACGAACGGTACGATCGGCGACGTCACGAACATAACGTTGCCCGGCGGCCTGCTGCTCCGCTTCACCGGCCACGACGTCCGCCAAGCCGACGGCCGCCAACTCCAACGCATCGGCCTAACGCCCGATGTGCGCGTCAATCAAACGCTGCGATCGCTCCGCAACAGGCGCGACGATGTCCTCGAAAGGGCTCTAGACCTCGCGCGCAAGTAAGAACGAAACCAAGGACGCTTCGTGCCACTGGAGGTTTCGCGGCTCACCCTTCCGCCGGGATCTTCGCAACCGCACGCGGCCGGCCCCATTGCGACAGCACGAACGCGGCACACACGACGAGCGCCACGCCCGCCACGAATGGCGCACCCGGGAAGTGTACCCCTGCGCCGCTCGTGAACACTGAGAACAAGTGGCTCATGACGACTGGCCCGATAATCGCCGCAAGGCAGAAGCTCGAGGCAAGCGCGCCCTGCAACTCGCCTTGTGCATTCTCCGGGATGCCTTTGGTCATCAACGACTGCATCGCTGGGAACACGAAGCCCGCAAACCCGCCCACAACGATGAACGCATAGATACCAACCGGCCCCGTCACGAACGCAAAGCCCAAATAGCTCAGCGCCGCCATCGTAAGCCCAAACCACAGCGCCGGCCATTCGCCGAAGCGCTTGACCACCGGTCCGGTCAACCCGCCTTGCACCAGGACGACCATGAATCCATAAGCACCGGCCGACAGGCCGATCGCCCACTTACTCCACTGCGCAACCTCGATCGTGTAGAACGCCCAAATCGTCCCATACGACTGGCTCGACAGCTGGACGCAAAAATTCGCGAGCAAAAGCGCGAACACGACCGGATAACCCGCAACCGACCTCACGCTACCGAGCGGATTGGCGCGCCGCCAATCGAACGCGCGCCGCCGCTCCGCCGGAAGCGTCTCGCCGAACACGAGCCAGCCGTAGGCAAAGACCGCGAACGTGAACACGCCAGCGGCGACGAACGGCAAACGGTAGTCGTACTCGCCGAGCAGCCCACCCACCGGCGGCCCAAGAATGAACCCAAGGCCCAACGCGCCACCAGTCAAACCAAAAGCGCGCGGCCGGTCCGCGGGCGCCGTGACATCGACAAGCGCCGCATTCGCTGCAGGAAATGTGCCGCCGCACACGCCTGAGATCACCCGCGCCACAAAGAGCCAAGCGAGCGTCGGTGCCACGGCCATCACGAAGTAGTTCACGACAAAGCCCAACAGCGCGAGCAGCAGAATGGGCCTGCGCCCAAAACAGTCGCTCAAGCCGCCCAAGATCGGCGCCGAGAAAAACTGCGCCCCCGCAAACGCGACCATCAAATACCCGCTGACCTCCGCCGCGCGGCTGTTCGGCAGACTGGTCAACTGCGCAATCAAGTCCGGCGTCACGGGAAGAATGAGTCCCAAGGCCAACGCATCGAGAAAGATGACGAGGCAAACAAACGCCAGAACGTTGCGCTGGGACGGCATTGTCGTGCCCGTACCACATTCCAACGAGATAGGCCACGAATCCTGGGATTGCGCTACCGCGACGAGCCGTGGCACGAACATAAGACTCCAATCGCAAGGACTATCGATGGGCAAAGTCTACGACGCGATCGACGACAAACTCGAAGCCTTCATCGCCAAGCAAAAGATGTTCTTCGTCGCAACCGCTCCACTCTCGGGCGAGGGCCACGTGAACGTCAGCCCCAAAGGCTACGACGCCTTCCGCATCTTAGGGCCAAAGCGCGTTGCCTACGCCGACCTCGGCGGCTCCGGCATCGAAACTGTCGCGCACGCGCGCGAGAACGGCCGCATCACGATCATGTTCTGCGCCTTCGAAGGCCCGGCACTCATCTTGCGCCTCTACGGCAAAGCGAACGTGATGCAATTCGACGAACCCGGCTTCGACAAAGAACTCTCGCGCTTTCCGGGCTTCGAACGCGCCCGCAACATCGTCTTCATCGACGTGGACCGCGTCGCCGACAGTTGCGGCTACGGCGTCCCCTTCTACGACTTCAAAAGCGAACGCGACCAACTCAAACGCGCGATCGACCACCTACCCCACGACCAACTGAACGAGAAGCGCTACACCGGCAACGCCGAAAGCATCGACGGACTGACGGGGTTGGTGCGGTCGAGATAGTATTTTTTCACGCCAAGACGCCAAGCCGCAAAGATAAGTCTCACGTCATGCGACGATCGGTGACTCTCTCGGCGCGAAGCGCCAATCGAACGTCGCCTGCGCGCGTAACTGCAGCATCGGAGAGCTCACATCGTGTCTTCGTGTGAGATACTCTTCTTCTTTGCGGCTTTGCGGCTTGGCGTGAAACAACTTAACGGCCGTGCCGGACGACGCATTCATCGCTGGGCAGAGTCAAGGCTCCCCCGCCCGGATCAAATTACAAACAAGATCATTAAGCGGCACCGAGATCCCGTGCTTCGCCGCGAGCCTGAGCACAACCTCATTGCGCGCCATCCACTCCGTCGGCCGACCGTTCAAACGGTCGACCACGATCGACCCTTTATGCAAATGCGGCCCGCGCGACATCATCGCGTAGAGCCGCTCGCCGATGTCTAGGGGCAACTTCGCCCCTTCCGCGCGCGCAACCGCGGCGACCTCCGCCGCAAGCGCGCGATAGAGCCGCGCGATCCCTTCGTCCTGCAAGACCTCGTTGCCGCGCCGCGTAAGCACGCCGATCCCGCCGCCGACAGCGTTCAGTACGAGCTTACCCCATGCTGAGGTCAACCAATCTTCGACGATCCGCACCTCCGCAAACGACCCGTCGAACACGCGCTGAAAACGAACGCTCGCCTCACCCGGCGGCACGTCGAGCCGCGCAGGTCCCGTCACGTGCGCAACGCCCGGCGAAACGCGGTCGCTCGGACACGCTACCATCGCCGGCACGATCTCGACACCGCTCGGCACCAGCGGCTGAACCCGCGCAATGTGCTCGACCCCATTCTGCAACACGGCAAGCGCAGTCCCCTGCCCGCACAACGCGGCGAGCCACGGCGCCGCCTCAGCCGTCTGATGCGCCTTCGTCGCCAACATCACGACGGGAAACGGTCGTGCGTCGCTAAGCGATAGCGCACGCACCGCCCCACGCACCTGTCCGCCCGGATACGTCACATCGAGTTCGGCAAACGGCGTACGCGCCGCAATCGAAACCGCATGCCCCGCCTGTAAAGCAGCCGCCGCGAACGCACACCCGATCGCCCCGGGACCAATCACCGCAATGTCGCCCATCGCACCGCCGCTTAGTTTGCTTCCCTCAAGGCCGCAACCTTAGCAGCGGACCACCAGCCCATGTCCACCGGCATCGCCAAAACCATCGAACTCTATGCCGCCGTCCACCTCACCGTGATCGGCCTCTCGCACGTTCTTCAGCCCGGCGCATGGGTTCGCTTCTTCCTGCTGCTACGCGCGCAAGGGGAGATTGGCGCTTTCGTGAACGGCTTCATGAGCCTTGTATTCGGCGCGATCATCGTCGCTTTTCACAACATCTGGGAAGGCAGCGCCATCGTGCTGACGCTGCTTGGCTGGGCGCAAATCGTAAAGGCTGCAGTCAATTTCCTGGCCCCGCAGGCCGGCTTGCGCAGCCTGAACCGTGTCGCTCTCGACCGCGCGTGGGAATTTCACGTCGGCGGAGCAGTCCTCCTCGTCGTCGCAGGTTGGCTCGTGTTTCGCCTGGCGCAAGGTATTTGACGGTCCAACGCGCAATCGCCGCCATCACGATTGACTTTTTCCACGCACCAGTGTATACAGTCTATTTATTTCTCTATTGGTTAGGTGCCACGCCAATGCGTTGAAGCCGCTACAAGTAGCGGCGCGGTAGCAGCTATGTAGCGGCGTTTTTGGCGGAAGACCGCGATTGTAGCGGCGTAGCGGGTAGATTGAATGTGTTTTCGTGCAATCAAGGCGCTCAGACATCGCTTCAAAGCGTTACAAAATACTGCAATGTAACGTCAGTGTAACGCCATGAGTGGCGGAAGTCGGCCGTTGTAACACTGTAACGGATTCGATTGAGTCGTTTTTCGCAAATACAACTTTTCGCAGAGTTTCGGTCACCCCGCAGAGCGCGATGAAATCAACCGCCAAAGACCTGCTCGCCGAACTGGATCGCTTGGGGATCGCCCATGCGACGATCACGCACCCGCCCGTCTTCACGGTCGAGGAGGCAAAGCAGCTCCGCGGTAAGATCGAAGGCGGTCACACGAAGAACTTGTTCCTCAAAGACAAGAAGAACACGCTCTTCCTCGCCGTGACGCTCGAAGATGTGCCGGTCGATCTGACCGCGTTGGGACTGATGATCGGCGCGCGCGGCCGCCTGTCTTTCGCCTCCGCCGATCTTCTGCGCGAGCACTTAGGGGTCGAGCCGGGTTCCGTCACCCCGTTCGCGCTCTTCAACAACCGGACGCTCACCGTCACGCCCGTGTTCGACGACGCGATGCTGGCCGTGAAGCCGCTGAACTTTCACCCGCTTGAAAACACCGCGACAACCGCTATTTCGAGCGCTGACCTGTTGAAATTTGTGAGCGTGTGCGGGCATGAACCGCGCACCTTGCGCTTTCCGCGCCGTACGGCTGAGGCTATAAGCGAGACCTGACAATGACTTACTGGGTAAGGGGCTAATCGGCTGCCATGCAAATTATAGGACAAAAACCAGAAGCCGCGGCGGCGGTCCCCGACGGCTTGATCAAAGATAGCTCCGAGCGCACGTTCGTCGCCGACGTAGTCGAAGCCTCGCGCGACGTACCGGTGCTTGTCGACTTCTGGGCCCCGTGGTGCGGCCCGTGCAAACAACTCACGCCCGTGCTTGAGAAAGTCGTGCGCGAGGCGAAAGGCGCGGTGAAACTCGTCAAGATCAACATCGACGAGAACAAGCGCATCGCCGCCCAAATGCGCATCCAGTCGATCCCCGCCGTCTATGCGTTCAAGAACGGCCAGCCGGTCGACGGCTTCATGGGGGCGTTGAAAGAATCGGAAGTACGCGACTTTATCAAGCGCTTGGGCGGCGACGCCGGCCCCTCGCCGGTCGACGAATTGCTGGCCTTAGCGGCCGAAGCGGTGACGGCAAACGATCTCGCGACCGCAGCCCAAGCCTACGCGCAGATATTGCAAGAAGATCCGCAGAACCCGATGGCCTTGGGCGGCCTCGCGAAGTGCTACCTCGCCAGCGGCGACATCGAGCGCGCGAAACAAGCCCTCGCCATGGTCCCGCCGGAATTCGCAAACCACGAAGCGATCACCGCCGTTCAGCGCAA
>JABFRX010000131.1 GCA_013140995.1 Alphaproteobacteria bacterium
GCTGAAGATTCTGCGTGTGCGCCTTGTCTCGGGCGGCGGCGTGCCGGCAACAGTGATTGCAGCACCGTTTGTCGTTGCGTGCGGCGACGGGGCGCTCGAAATTGTCGAGCTGCAGCGGGCGGGGCGCGGCGCGCAGGGTGTCGAGGAGTTTCGGCGCGGGTTCCCGCTTGCCGTTGGGACGCGCCTTAGCTGATGCGCTGGAAGCTTACGATCGAGTATGACGGCTCGCCGTTCGTCGGGTGGCAGCGGCAGGACAACGGTGCGTCCGTACAGGCTGCGGTCGAGCAGGCGACTTTGAAGCTCACGGGTGAGGCCGTCACGATTGCGGCGGCGGGGCGGACGGATGCGGGCGTGCACGCGTTCGGCCAGGTTGCGCATGCGGATATTGCGAAGGCTTTTGCGCCGGACAAATTACGCGATGCTTTGAACGCGCATTTGCGGCCGCATCCGGTGGCGGTGATTTTGGCGGAGGAAGCGCGCGACGATTTCCACGCGCGGTTCGATGCGACGGCGCGGCACTATCTCTATCGCATCGTGAACCGGCGCGCGCCGTTGACGTTCGATGCAGGGAAGGCCTGGCAGGTGCAGGCGGCGCTCGATGCGGACGCGATGCATGCGGCGGCGCTGCGGCTTCTGGGTACGCACGACTTCACGACGTTTCGTGCTGCGGAGTGTCAGGCGAAGTCGCCGGTGAAGACGCTCGATAGGCTCGACGTATCGCGCGCGGGCGAAGAGATTTCCGTGCGTGCGTCGGCGCGGTCGTTCTTGCACCATCAGGTGCGGTCGATCGTGGGGACGTTGAAGCTTGTCGGCACGGGAAAGATGACGGCGAACGATGTTGCGGCTGCATTGGCGGCAAAGGACCGGACGCAGTGCGGGCCGGTGGCGCCTCCGGATGGGCTCTATTTGGTGCGCGTCGAGTACGGCGTTAAGCAGTAGCGATCAGCAGTCAGCTATCAGCGGGAGACAAACCTCATGGATCGCCGTCAGTTTCTCTTGGGTTCGGCGGCGATGGTGGCGCTTGCCGCTTGCGAGACGCTGCCGGTGGACGGCGGTCGCCTGCTCGATGCTGTCGTGCGCGGGGGGACGGTCTACGACGGTACCGGCGCGGAGGGGCGTCGTGCGGATGTCGGCATCTCGGGCGATCGGATCGTTGCGGTAGGCGACTTGAGCGATGTGGCCGCATCGCGTGTCGTTGACGCGCGCGGGATGGCGGTGACGCCGGGCTTTATCAATATGCTGAGTTGGGCGAACGAGAGTCTGCTGCACGACGGGCTGTCGCAGAGCGATATTCGCCAGGGTGTCACGCTTGAAGTAATGGGCGAGGGTGACTCGATGGGGCCGCTCTCGCCACGCACCAAAGCCGAAATGATCAAACAGCAGAGCGACATCAAATACGATGTGCCGTGGACGACGTTCGGTGGGTATTTCGAACTGTTGGAAAAGCGCGGGATCTCGACGAATGTGGCGTCGTACGTGGGTGCGGCGACGATCCGCATGCATGAGGTCGGCTACGACAATCGTAAGGCGACGCGCAAGGAACTCGCGCGGATGCAGGATCTCGTGCGCGCGTCGATGCGGGAAGGGGCGATGGGTGTCGGCTCGTCGTTGATCTACGCGCCGGGAAGTTTTGCGAACACGGACGAGTTGGTCGCGCTGACCGCGGCGGCGCATGAGTTCGGCGGGGGTTACATCTCGCATATCCGCAGCGAGGCCGATCGTTTTCTAGAGGCGATCGACGAGCTCATCGTGATCGGTCGGCGCACCGGTGCGCCGGTGCAGATGTATCACATGAAGCCCGCGGGGCAGGCGAATTGGAACAAGAGCCAAGCGGCGATCGACAAGATGAACGCGGCGCGAGCGGCCGGTGTCGATGTCACCGCGAACATCTACACTTACACGGCAGGGGCGACCGGCTTGGATGCCGCGATGCCGCTGTGGGTTCAAGAAGGCGGGCACGATGCGTGGGTTGCGCGGCTGAAGCAGCCTGCGGTTCGCGCGCGCGTTTTGCGCGAGATGCGGGGGAAACCCGTTGGGTGGGAAAACCTCTACCGGGCCGCCGGCGGCCCGGACAAGGTGATCTTGATCGCGTTCAAGAACGACAAGCTGAAGCTGCTCACGGGTAAGACGCTGGCCGAGGTTGCGGCGCTGCGCGGCACGTCGCCGGAGGACACGATGATCGATCTCGTGATCGAAGACGGCAGCCGCGTCGGTGCGGCCTATTTCGTGATGGACGAGGCGAACATCCGCCGCAACATCGCTTGGGGCTGGACGTCAGTCGGGTCGGATGCGGAGAGCCTGGCGCCGGAGGGTGTGTTTCTGAAATCGAATCCGCATCCGCGGGCGTATGGGTGTTTCGCGCGCTTCTTCGCGAAGTATGTGCGCGAGGAGAGAGTGATCTCGCTGGCGGAAGGCGTGCGGCGGGTGACGGGACTGCCGGCCGCGAACTTGCGGCTAAAAGATCGCGGGCGGTTGGCGCAAGGGCTCATGGCCGACGTCGTGGTGTTCGATCCTGACAAGATTCAAGATCACGCGACGTTTGCGAAGCCACATCAGTATTCGACCGGCGTCTCACAGGTGTTCGTCAACGGAGTGCAGGTGCTGCGCGATGGGGAGCACACCGGCGCGAAGCCGGGGCGGTTCGTACGGGGACCAGGCTTCAAGGTGTGAGGTCGACGAGTTCGACCTGGGTCTCGGCAATGGTGCGGCCGAAGAAACGGCTGCCCACGCGGGCGAAGCGTTCCGGTGCGTCCGTGCCCATGAACGTTGGTGGTTTCGCAACGGCGTTGCGGCGCAGATTGCGCGAGTCGAGCAGCGTCTCGACTTCGCGCGCTGTGGTGGCGGCGCTGTCGACGAGCGTGACTGCTTTGCCGACGGCTTTTGCGATTGGCCCGGCGAGGACCGGGAAATGCGTGCAGCCGAGCACGAGCGTGTCGGGCGGCTCTGCGCTTGCGAAGATGTCGTGCAGGTAGCGTTCGGCCGCGCGTTCGGGGACGTCGCCGTCGGTCCAGCCTTCTTCGGCGAGGGCTACGAACAACGGGCACGCGCGCTGTACGACTTTCGCGTCGGGTTTGAGCGCGTGGATCGCGCGTACATAGGCGCCACCTTTGACCGTGCCTTCGGTTGCGATGACGGCGATGGGGCCGCCACGGCTCGCGGCGATGGCGGCGCGGGCGCCGGGTTCGACGACGCCCAGAACCGGCACCGGCGCATAAGCTGCGGCCAGGACGGGGAGCGCGACGGCGGAGGCAGTGTTGCAGGCGACGACGATCAGCTTCGGCTGGAAGCGCATTAACGCGCGGGTCGCTTGCACCGCGTAGCGCGTCACGGTTTCCGCGCTCTTGGTGCCGTACGGCAGACGCGCGGTATCGCCCAAATAGACGAGGTGTTCGTCCGGTAGACGCTTCGCGATGGCCGATGCCACCGTGAGGCCGCCGACACCGGAGTCGAAGATCGCGACCGGAGCGTCGTTCATTGCGAGGCGGGCAGCCAGAGGCCGGCTGCGAACGAGAGGCCGAGCGCGAAATAGATTTGGAGGATGAAGCCCAGCATGGCGGTGCTTGCCGCCACGCTCCAGCCGGCGTCGAGCGCAGTTTCGGCCGTGTAGTAGCGATAGTAGAGCGTGAACACGAGCGTCATCAGGTTCAGCGTGATGGCATCGTCGGCGCTGATGAAGCCTGCGGCGAACAGCAGGAATGCCGGCATGTTGAACAGGTAGACAACGATCGTGCCCCAGTTGTGCGCAACGATCAGCGGTACATAGCGGTTCGACAGTCCGAGAAAGCGCAGGACGAAGATCATCACGACGGGGAAGATCGTCCATTGCACAGCCAGAGCCACGGTCGAGAAGATCGCGTCGCCGAGACCGTAGGCTTGCTCGAGCGCTGGCTTGCCTTCGCTGAGCCGGTTGGCGGCGGTGACCTGCGTCGCGATGATGTCGGCAATGATGTTCAGCGGCAGAACGACGAGGAGCGCCGCGAATGACCGGTAGAAGCCTTCGACCGTGATGTCGAACTTGTCCCAGGCGCGGCGGTCGCGCACGACGAGGGCGAACGCGGCGTCGACGGCGCGGTTGACGTAGGCGAGGTCGACGCTCACGCGGCACCTTCAAAGTAGGCGGTCAGGATCGCCTCGTAGATCTTCGTCAGACGTTCGAGATCGCTCAGTCTGACCGCCTCGTCGGTCTTGTGCATCGTCGTGCCGGCGAGGCCGATCTCGGCGACCGGGCAGTGGTGATGGATGAAGCGCGCGTCGGACGTGCCGCCGGTGGTCGAGAATTTTGGCGCATCGCCGGTGGAGCCGGCGATAGCGCGCTCGAGCAACGCGGTGAAGGCGCCTTGCTTGGTTAGGAACGGGTGCGCGCCGCGAACGAATTTGATTTCGTGGGTCAGGTTCAATGGCTTCAGCGCGGCGTCGCATTCGCCTGCGATCCAGCGTTCCAGGTCTTCGGCGTTCTGCTCGGTGTTGAAGCGGATGTTGAATGTCGCGCGGGCGGCGGCCGGGATGACGTTTGTCGCCGGGTTGCCGACGTCCACCGTCGTCACTTCAAGGTTCGACGGTTGGAAGTCCTTCGTGCCGGCGTCGAGTTTGCGCGCTGTGAACCGCGCGAGGGCGGCGACGAGGCCCGGGATCGGGTTCTTCGCGCGGTCGGGATAGCCGACGTGCCCTTGCACGCCTTTGACGGTCAGGTAGCCGGTCAAGCTGCCGCGGCGGCCGATTTTCACCGTGTCGCCGGCGGTGAACTCCGCGGTCGGTTCGCCGACGATGCAGTGGTCGATGCGCTCGCCGTTCTCCTTCATCCAGTCCAGCACGCGCACGGTGCCGTCCACGGCGGGGCCTTCTTCGTCGCCGGTGATGAGCAGACTGATCGAGCCTTTGTTGCCGTGGCGTTCGGCTGTGCGGGCGACGGCGGCGACGAAGGCTGCAATCGCGCTTTTCATGTCGGCGGCGCCGCGGCCGAACAGCGTGCCGTCTTCGACTGTCGCGGCGAACGGGTCATGACGCCAGATCGAGGTGTCGCCGGGCGGCACGACGTCGGTGTGGCCGGCGAAGCAGAAGTTCGGCGCGGCCGTGCCGCGGCGGGCGTAGAGGTTCTCGATCTTTGGGCCGCCGGTCGCAAAGGCGAGTCGCGTGCAGGTGAAGCCCAGCTCGTTCAGCGCGCGTTCGAGCACGGCGATGGCGCCGCCGTCTTGCGGCGTGACGCTGCGGCAGCGGATGAGGTCTTGCGCCAGGGGCAGAGGGTCGGCCAAACGCGCGCGCACTTGTGTTTCCATGGGGGCGATTTAGAACCGGCTTCGGGTCAGGTCAATTGAACCATGGCCCAAGTTAACAGCGAGGAAGTCATGACAGGCCGGCTGGGCGGAAAAGTGGCGGTGATTACGGGCGGTGCGTCCGGAATCGGGCGGGGGACGGTGGACCTGTTCGTCCGGGAAGGCGCCAAGGTGGTCGCCGCCGACATTCAGGACGACAAGGGGGCGCGGCTGGAGGAGGAGCTGGGCAACTCCGTCCGCTATGTCCGCTGCGACGTCACGCGGGAAGGCGACGTGAAGGCCGCGGTCGATCTGGCGGTCAAGGCGTTCGGGCGGCTCGACTGCATCTTCAACAATGCGGGGTCGCCGGGGGCGCTGGAGAACGCCGAGACGGTGACGGCGGAGAGCTTCGATGCGGTCATGCATCTGCATGTCTTGGGCGCCATGTTCGGGATGAAGCACGCCGTGCCGGTCATGCGGGCACAAGGCGGCGGCTCGATCATCTCGACGGCGTCCATCGCGGGGTTGCAGAACGGGTTCGGGCCGCTGCTCTATTCGACCGCGAAGGCCGCCATCGTGCACATGACGAAGGTGGCCGCAGCGCAGCTTGGGCCGATGAACATTCGGGTGAACTGCATCTGTCCCGGGCTGATCGCGACGCCGATCTTTGCGAAGGGGATTGGCTTGGCGACGCAGGTGGCCGATCAAACCGTCACCGCCATCCAAAGCGTGATGGCTGCGTCGCAGCCGATCCCGCGTGCGGGGTTGCCGGCCGATATTGCGGAGGCCGCCTTGTTCCTGGCCTCCGATGGCTCCGGGTTCGTGAACGGGCATGCGCTTGTGGTGGACGGCGGCATCACCGTCGGGCCGACTGGCGCGGCGCAGCAAATGGTCTATGCGCCATTCATGCAGGCGATGGGGATCGATCCGGCGATCCTCGAACAGATGAACGCACCGGCGAAAGGATGAGGCGCATGATCATTGTGGCAGGCAGCGTGCGTGTGGAACCCGCAAAGCGCGAAGCGGCGCGGGCGATTATGGAGAAGGTGATCACGGCCTCGCGCGGCGAAGACGGGTGCGTCGACTATGCGTACGCGGTCGACGTGCTCGATCCGGGCTTGGTGCGCGTGTGGGAAGTCTGGCGCGACCGCGAGGTGTTGCAGCGCCACTTCCAGACGCCGCACTTGGCCGAGTGGCGCGCCGCGTGGCCGACGTTCGGGATCACGGACAGGAAGCTCGCGATTTACGATGTAAGCGCGACGACGGCGCTCTGACGGCTCAGCGTTCTCGCGGGGCTGCTTCCAGTGCTTCGACGAGCAGCTCCAACGCCGCCTCGGTGAACCAGTTCATGTTCGTCCAGCGGTCGCTTGTGCCGGTGCGCAGCGTTCGTAC
>JABFRX010000244.1 GCA_013140995.1 Alphaproteobacteria bacterium
AACGACGAGAAGCGGCCGCGGAATAGGCCGCCGTCGCGCGAGCGACGCTGATTCATCGCACGGGTAAAACGGCGGTGCGTTTCACCCAATGCCTGGCGAAGGGCCTTCGGGCTGGGCGGTACGAGAATGAGGTGAACTTGCTTCGGCAACAGGCAATAGGCCAGCACACCCACGCGTGCCGACGCACACCCATCCGCGACCAGCGCGAGGTAATCCTTGTAGTCCTGATCGGACGCGAAAATCTTCTGCCCGGGATTGCCCCGTTGCAGTATGTGATGAGGGGCGCCCGGCGCCACCGCTCTTGCCAATCGAGCCATGGCGGCGAAAGTAGGCGCAAGCGGGGCCGTGCGTCAACGAATCTGTGTCCCCGGATTTTTATTTGCTGGACCAATTTGGCAGTCTCGGGTGCACTTTGCCTATGCAAACGTTTGGAGCGATGCCGATGCGACTTCTGCGTGCCCTGCTTTTTCTGTGTATCGTTGCGGCTGCCGGTGCTTGTGCGTCCCAGGCGACGCCACCCGCTCAAACCGTTGTGTCACCGGAGGAGACCCAGATCACGCTCGTGCTGACGAGCGACGTTTACAAGATGGAACCGGAGAACGGCCGAGGCGGCATGGCGCGGATTGCGGCAGCGCTAAAGACCGAGAAGGCGCTTCACCCCAACGTGCTGATTGCCCACGCCGGGGACACGATTTCGCCATCGCTGATGTCGGGCTTCGACAAGGGCGTGCACATCATCGACCTTTTCAACATGACACCACTCGACGTATTCGTTCCCGGTAACCACGAGTTCGACTTCGGACCCGACGTGTTTTTGAAGCGGATGGGCGAGACGAAGGCGACCGTATTGGCCGCGAACTTGCGCGGCGAAGCTGGGCAGCCGATTGCAGGGATTGCCGACTCGAAGATATTCGCTTTCGGGCCGGTGAAGTTGGGGGTGATCGGGCTGACGGCGGACGATTCTGCAACATCGTCGAAGCCCGGCAAGCTCCAGTTCGCGGGAAGCCTCACCACGGCCGAGCGTGAGGCGGCGCGGCTGCGTAAAGCCGGTGCCGACTTGATCGTCTTGGTGCCGCATTCGGGGCGCGCACTCGATCAGGAACTGTATTCGTCCGGGATCGCCGAGGTGATCCTGTCTGGGCACGACCACGATCTTTACATGAACTTCAACGAGAAGGCGGCGCTCGTGGAAGCGGGTGAGGACGGGATGGTTGTGGTCGCGGTCGATCTCACCGTGAGGGTCGAAGAACGCGATGGGAAACGGCGCGTGCGGTGGTGGCCTCGCTTCCGTTTCATCGATACTGCCGATGTGACGCCGGACGCGACCGTCGGGGCGCGCGTTGCGACTTATGCAAAGACGCTCGATGCCGCACTCGGCCAGCCGATCGGAACAACGGAGACCGAACTCGACAGCCGCAACGCGACTGTGCGCGGCGGCGAGGCGGTGATCGGCAATCTGTTCGCGGACGCGATGCGTGAGGCAACGAAGAGCGATGCCGTGCTGATCAACGGCGGCGGGTTTCGGGGCGGCAAGGTTTATCCGGCCGGTACGCAGTTGACGCGCAAAGATGTGCTGACGGAACTTCCGTTTTTGAACAAGGCCTATGTGCTTGAGGTCAGCGGCACGCAGCTGAAGGAAGCGCTGGAGCAAGGTTTTGCCACCGCGGAGAACGAGGTTGGCCGCTTCCCGCAGGTATCCGGCATGAAGATCAAGGCAGACGTGACGCGTGCGGTTGGGCAACGGGTCGTGTCGGTTACCGTGAGCGGCGCGGCGCTCAACCCAAGGGCAAACTACCGGCTTGCAACCAACGACTATCTGGCTGGCGGCGGCGACGGATATGCAGCTCTAAAAAGCGCTAAGGTCTTGAGCGGCGAAGCTGACGCTGCGCTGGTCGCCAACGTCGTGATCGACTACATCCGTGCCAAGGGCAAAGTGGCTCCGGCGCTTGAAGGACGTATCATCGTCGGGCGCGCGCGGCCGCCGGGTTAGGGGGGATAGATGGAACGATTTGGTCCGACCTACTGCGAGACACCGGAGACGATCACGGGCATCTTTCCCGTCGAGCCTGCGAACGCGATCTCGAGCGGCGTCATTGTGCTGTTCGGGTTGCTGGCGTTGTTTCAGGTCATGCGCCGTTCGCCGCGATCGATCGAGCTCTATGTGTTGTGCGCGTTGCTGATCACGAACGGCGTTGGGAGCATTTTGTGGCATGGGCTGCGGACGCGCTGGTCGCTAACGCTCGACTTTCTGCCGGCCGCGATCTTCGTGCTTGTTATGGCAATTATTTGGGCACGGCGGGTTGCGCCGTGGCAGCAGGTGGCGCTGGCGTTCGGCGCGTTCTTGGCGACGCTGATCGCGCTTAGGTTTGTCGACTTGGGTTTGCCGATCCCCGGCCGTATGGCGGCGAGCGCGATTGCGATCGTGGGGTTGGCGGTTTGGTTGATTGCGCGCAGTGCAGCCGTCTCGCGCGACGCCGCGATGCTCGGCGGGGCCGCATTGATTTCGGCGTTGACGGCCCTGACTTTCCGTTCAGCCGATGCTTGGGCTTGCGAAACGTTCGGGACCGGATCGCATTTTCTGTGGCACGTCTTCTTATCCGCAGGCGCCTATCTGTCGCTGCTGACGATCATGAAGCTACGTGAGACCGGTCCTCAGCCGAAACCTCTGGCGGCGCAAGCGTAGCTAAAAGCGTTTTACGCCGCTTAGCTCATTCGGATCATCTGCGTCCGGCGGGTTGGTGCATTCGTCACGCTTTGCGCTTTGAAACCGGCATGCTCACGGCCTCGTGAGCCGGTCAGGGAAACCCATCACGCACGCCCTGCGTAGAAGAGGCCAACTGCGGCGAACGACGCGGCGCCCGCCAAGACGAGAGGCTCCCGCTTCGTTCGCAGCGGTTCCCGAAACGCTCGGGTGCTTATCAATCGGAAGGCATGGCGCTTTCCGGAAACAGGACAACCTTGTCTTCAGATGGAGAACTCAATGTCTTTCGCACGCAAAACCGCTCTTGCCGTTGCCGCAACCGCACTGCTCTCGGGCGCTGCTTTCGCCAACGTTATGGTTGGTGGTCAAGCCATGTTCCCGACGAAAAACATCGTCGAGAATGCCGTGAACTCGGCCGACCACACGACGCTCGTCGCCGCTGTGAAGGCCGCGGGCCTTGTCGATACACTGCAGAGCAAAGGGCCGTTCACGGTGTTTGCGCCAGTGAACGCGGCGTTCGCAGCATTGCCCGCCGGCACCGTCGATACTCTCTTGAAGCCAGAGAACAAGGGCGCATTGACGGGCGTTCTAACTTATCACGTGGTCGCGGGCCGTTTCACCTACAACGACATTCGCGGTGCGATTCAGAAGGGTCGCGGTAAGGCGACGCTTTCGACCGTTGCGGGCGGCACGCTCACTGCCGAAATGAACGGACCGATGAACATCGTGGTCAAGGACGCGACGGGTGCGGCCGCGAACATCAGCGTTTATGACGTGATCCAGTCGAACGGTGTCATCCACTCGATCGACCGCGTATTGATGCCGAAGTAAGCCCAGATCTTCGGCATGCCGGAGGCGGGCTCTCTCTCCCCCGTCTCCGGCCCCTTACCTTTAGCCCACTTTGCGCGCCGCCGCCAGAAACGCGTCGATCTCTGATGGTGTCGTAGAGAACGAACAGACGAGGCGGATCAGCGGGCGGCCTTCGGCCGGCGGTTCCCATTCGTAGAATTTGGCGCCTGCGGCTTCGAGCGTTTGCATGGCCGCAATCGACGGAAGGCGGACGAAGAGTTCGTTCGCTTCGACGGGGTGTTCGAGCGCGACGTTCTTGACCGAACGCAAACCTTCGGCGAGACGCGTAGCCATTGCATTCGCGTGGCCCGCTAGCTTTAGCCAGAGGCCGCCATCCAGCATCGCTTCGATCTGGGTGGACAGGTAGCGCATTTTCGAGAACAGATGCCCTGCCCGCTTGCGCCGGTACGCAATGTCGGTTGCGTGCGCGGGATTGAAGAAGATCACCGCTTCTGCCGCCATAGCGCCGTTCTTCGTGAAGCCCATCGAAAGTGCGTCTACGCCTGCCTTCCACGTCGCTTCGGCGGGCGAACATTTCAGATGCGCGATTGCGTTCGCGAAGCGCGCGCCGTCCATGTGCAATGTGAGTTGTTCGTGTCTGGCGAACCGTGCGAGCGCTTCGATTTCGCCGGGCTTATAGACCGTACCGAGTTCGGTCGCTTGTGTGAGCGAGATCGTTGACGGTTGCGCGTGATGGACGACGCCGCGTTGATGGTGCGCGAGGGCCGCTTTGATAGCCTCCGGTGTGAGCTTTCCGTGTGCCCCTTCGAGCGGCACCAGCTTTGCGCCTTGGCTGTAGAATTCGGGTGCGCCGCACTCGTCGACATGAATGTGTGCGCCTTCGTGGCAGAAGATCGCGCCGTGCGGCGGCGTTAGCGTCGCGAGCGAGAGCGCGTTTGCGGCCGTTCCGGTCGCGACGGGGAAGACCGCGACCTCTTTCTCAAACAACGCCGAGAGTTTTGTCTTGAGCCGGTCCGTGACGTTGTCGTCGCCGTAGTTGCCGGCGGCGCCGTCGTTGACACGCGCGAGCGCCGCCAAGACTTCAGGTGCGGCGGGTGCGGTGTTGTCGCTTTTGAAATTCATAGGTGCCCCGTTTCTTCAGGGCACCCTAGCCTTGGCTAGCCGGCGTTTGAATGCGTTATTGGCGCGCGAGTTCGCGCTTCGACGATGAGGGCCGGAAGATCAGGTAGATGAGACCGAACACGAGCAGGAACGGCGCCGCCCAAACCAGCAGCTCGATCGCGAGCCCGAGGATCGTGAAGGCCAAGCCGATCGCGATACCGACAGCCGCAAAGCCCAAGCCGACCAACACCGCCAGGATCACGATCGGCGCGATCAGCAAGAAGACGAACAACGCGATCAACGCACCAAGCACATCGCCCATAGGCTTGCCTCCCATTTGCCGCGCAACGCGGCTATTACGAGGTAGATAGTACGAAGTTGTTACTATGGCAAGGTCTAAGTTCTAGCGTTTTTTGACTCGTGCCGCTGCGGTTGCGTCTCGAGCACAGCGCGCGCGGGATCGTAGCGCGCAGAGATCGTAGCGGGGAAAAACGCGATTCGGCCGCGTTAGGGTCGCGCTTCAGTACGGTGATTCGCCAATGGGTTTTGCTTCAGCCGCGCGCACTGCGCCGCCTCCAGTTGGTGGCTGGCCGCGACCGGGCATGGCAGAAAATGCCCCCATGAAGGCGCCGTCCGCCATCGATCTCACCGTCATTATTCCGACGCTCAATGCGGGCGCGCGGTTGAGCGCGACGTTGGCCGCGATCGACGAGGCGCGCGATACGCTTTCCATCGACGTGGTGGTCGTCGATGGCGGCTCTGGCGACGATACCATCTTGCGCGCCGAGGACGGCGGAGCGCGCGTCATCCAGTCCCCGAAAGGCCGCGGCGTGCAATTGTCGGCGGGCGCGAAAGAGGCGACCGGACGTTGGCTTTTGTTCCTGCATGCCGACACGACGTTGGAGCCGTTTTGGAGTACGACCGTCACGTCATTCATGCGCGGCAAGGGCAACGCGCTCAAGGCCGCGTACTTTACTTTCGCGCTTGACGACGCTTCGAGCGCGGCCCGGCGCATCGAAGGGCTCGCGAACTGGCGCGCGCGCCGGCTGGGTCTGCCCTATGGCGATCAGGGACTGTTGATGTCGCGGACGATGTATAGCTCGCTCGTCGGCTATCTGGACCTACCGATCATGGAGGATGTGGACATGGTGCGCCGGATCGGGCGGCAGAACTTGGTCGAGTTGCCTGCGACCGCAACGACATCGGCGGAGCGCTACCGGCAGGACGGCTATTGGCTGCGGCCGGTCAAGAACCTGACGTTGCTCAGTCTCTATTTCATGGGCGTGGCGCCGAAGCGGCTTGCCCGCATGTATGGCTAAGCCGCTCGTCGTCATCTTTGCCCGCGCGCCACGCTACGGTGCTGTGAAAACGCGTCTTGCGCGCGACATCGGCGCCAGCGAGACGTTGCGCTTCTATCGGAAAGTTCTGGGCGATCTAGTGCGGCGGCTCCGGCGCGACGGGCGCTTCGGGATTGAACTCGCGGTGACCCCGGATCGCGTGCGCGACGGCTGGCCGCCGGTCCGCGTCATTGCGCAGGGACCTGGCGATCTTGGGCGGCGGATGGTGCGTGCGCTGCGCGGCGCCGGTGTGCGCCCTACTGTCGTAATCGGTAGCGACATTCCCGACATCACAACGGCGCACGTGGCCTCGGCGTTTGCCGCGTTGGGGCGCGCGCCGTTTGTACTTGGGCCTGCGCGCGACGGTGGTTATTGGCTCATCGGTGCCCGGCATCCGCAACAGATGCGCGCGAGCGTCCTGGACGGCGTGCGCTGGTCTGGTGCTCACACGATGCGAGATACGGCCGACCGATTGGGCGACGTTGCCGTTTTGGACACCGTTCTCGACGATATCGACGATGGTGCTGCGTATCGCCGGTATCTGTCGCGACGTTGAAGCGCCGTCAGCCAATGTCTTTCAACGCGGCGACGAGGCGGCCGACGTCGCCTTCTTCTTGATAAATGCCGAAGCCGATGCGCAGGCAATCGCCGCGGTGGTCGACGATGATGTTGCGGGCTGCGAGCTCGCTGTCCAGGCGCGATGCCTCGCTGGTGCGAAACGTCAGGAAGCGGCCGCGGCGGCGTTCGTCTGCGATCATGAGGTTGATGGGCCTCAGGCTTGTCTTCTCTGCGGCGAGCCGATCGAGGAAGTGGCGTTGAAGCGTCAGGCAATAGTCGTGCGTTGCCGCGACCGTGATGCCTTCTCTCTCTAGCCAGCCCATGACTGCGTTGAGGCGATAGAGGCCCGAGGGGTCGAACGTGGCGCCGGCAAAGCGGCTGGCGTCTTTGCCGTAGGCCACGACGCCGTCGCGGGATTTGCCGAGCGCGCCGAACTCGGCGTACCAGCCGGTGTCGCGCGGGCGTTCGCCGTAACCGGGCGGGCAATGCATGAAGCAGGCGCCCTCGCCCGCCATCGCGTATTTGTAGCCGCCCGCGACGTAGAATGCGCGCTGTGCGATGGCGCTCAGATCGACCGGCAGCGCCATGAACGCGTGATAGCCGTCCAGTACCGCAAACGTCTCGCGATCTTGGATTGCGGCGATGATGTCACCGATATCGTCCGGCGACAGCACGAAGCCCGAGTTGAAGAAGACGTGGCTTAGCCAGACGATATCCCAGTCGTCGCGCGCAGCCATTGCTGCGAGGAACCGTTGCTTGAACGTCGGGAACGGCTCGACGGGCACGCGTACGAGGTTGACCAGTTCGTCTTCCGCCAGGCGGCTCATTTGGCGTGTGAAGGAATGGAACTCGCTGTCGGTCGCTAGCACGTTGTGCTTCGGCAAGCCGCGTGTTGCGGAGAGCAGACGCAGCAACAAGCTGTGCGTGTTGGGTGCGAAGACGATGGTGCCCGGGTCGGGCAGCGACAGCTGGCGGGCGATGTGTTTCTGCGCTGCGGGGATCACGCTCTCGAAGATCGTGCTCCATTTGCTGTCGAGCAACGTGGCTGCGTCTTCCCAACACCTTTGCTGTGCTTGCAACGTCACATCCGGCCAGGGGTGATGGCTGTGTGCCGCGAAATGTAGCGGCGCGCCGGACCGGCCGATCGAGCGTGAGAAATGATGTTTGAAGCCGGGCATTGCGGCTTACGCTTCGTAGCGGTAGCGCATAGCCTTGCGCACGTCGTCGGGAAGCGGCGGCAAGGCGGAGCGCGGGATCAGAAATGTCGCGATAGCGAAGAGATCGTTGTAGGCGCGATGCTTGTCCGCCGTCGCGCGCAAGTAGTCGTAGCCGGACGAGCCGCCAGTGCCGACCTTGCGGCCCAGCATGCGCGAGACCATCAGCGCGTGGCGCATGCGCCAAAGGGCCAGGGTTTCGTCCATATCCATCAGCGCCTTCAGCATGCGAAAGCCCGCATTCGCCGCGGGCTCGTCGCGGTAAAGGAACAGAAACAACGCCGCCTGCAGGGCGCGGCGCGAAAAGGTCCACGCGCCTTGGGCGTGCAGCTCGGCGTAGCGGGCGTCGTCCAATAGACCGTCGAACATCGCGCGCGACTTTTGCAGCGAGGCCAGCTGTACGTCCTTCTCGGCCTGCGACAAGTGCGGGTGCGTTCGGATCTGACCCATGTCTTGCGATAGCATTGCGTCGAGTGCTTTTGCGTACGCGTCGCGGAAGTGGAAACCGCCTTGATCGACGAACGGCGTACGCGACAGCCAATCGTCGATTTGATCGCGTAGCGACGGCTTTGCCTCTTGACCGCGAACTCGCCCGCGTGCGCCGGGGTCGAGGCTCGCGTCGAAGCTTTCATCGTTGAAGGCAAGGCGTGCTTCGCGTTTGAGGCCTAAGCGAACCTCGAGCAGACGGAACTGTTCGCTTTGGAAGCCGGAGCTCGGCATCAAGAGGTTGCGGAACTCCAGGAAATCCATGGGCGTCATCGTTTCCAGAATATCGATCTGGGAAACGAGGAGTTGTTCGATCTTTACAATCCGTTCTGCGGAGTGGACGGCACGTCCGAGGGCTGCGTCATCGACGGCTTTGCCGCCGAAGATATCTTGGATCAGGTCGAGTTCGTGAAGGATCTGCTTGAACCACAGCTCATAGGTTTGGTGGATCACGATGAAGAGCATCTCGTCGTGGGCTGGCGTGCCGCGCTTGCCGCTTTCCAATTCCTGAATCGAGAGAAGCTCGCGAAGCTTCAAATACCCGGCGTAGTCCATCTTCGGCCTCAATATGGTTGCGGCGGTATGAATGGCGGCCACGGGCGGCAACATACTGTTTGGGGAGATTAATGGCGAATGACTATTGGGCGGCTCAAACTTTACGCAACCTCAACGCGAATGTGGGAAACAAGACGGGCCAAACAAAAAGAGCGGGCAGCAATGGCACGGGTTCTCATCATCGACGACGACGAGCTTTTCATCAAGCTCATGGTTCACGCTTTGAAGCAGCGGGGACACGAGGTGGAGTTCGCGCTGGACGGGCTTGCGGGTTGCCGCATGTTCGCCGCGTCCGAGTTCGATCTTGTGGTTTGCGACATCGTCATGCCAGAGCAGGAAGGCGTCGAGACGATCAAGATTATCCGGCGCGCGCGGCCGGACGTTGGTATTATCGCGATCTCCGGCGGGCTCAGCCTTAGCCACACGACGAACATCGATGTGTTGCACATCGCCGGTCAGTTCGGTGCGGACACGACGCTGAAGAAGCCGTTCCAGCTTTCGGAGCTGACCACCACAGTGGACGGCGTGCTGGCATCGCGACAGGCGGGCCGTTCGTACGCCAGGGCCTAGGATGACCGCCAGGCTTCATGGGCACCAACCTCTCAGCTGAAAGACGAACGGCGGACGTTCGCTCGAACACGATCTTCGTCCTGTTCGGCACGATCGTGGCGATCGTGCTTGGCGCGATCTGGTTCGGCGTGCAGATGACCAATGCGGTATCCGGCGCATACTCCGACGCGTTGAAGGAGGATGTCGAGTGGCGGGGGTACGATGCGCGCGTGGCGGCGCTTGCTGGAATAGTGACGCAGATGAATGCGATTGCGACCGATGAGACGTCGGTTCGCACTTCCATCCGTAACCGCTCGCTATTCGAATGGCTCCATGCCGATTTTGGAAACAAAGCGGCGCGCCTGACGCGGGACCTTCAGACCGAGCTCAACTGGGGCCATTCCACTATTCCGCCGCTGGCGGCGGCCTTGACGGAGGCAACGCGCGCCGAGCAGGCACTGGAGCGGGCCGGGGCCGGTCTCGTGGCCGCCGGTCGCGTGCGGTCGAGCGAAAAAGAGTTAAGCGAAGTTCGCTCGTTGGTCCGCAGCTACCGGCTTACCGTGCTCAAACTCGCCAGGGCCAGAGGGCTAATCCAAGAGACGCAGAGCATTTGGTGGATTGCGCAGCTCAAAAAGCTCGATCGTTTGCGCACGACACAGGCGCAAGTGTCGGTCGCCCTGATCGCAATCGTTCTGCTCTTGCTCGGTCTTGCATACTTGGTTCACCGGCGGGTCAGCAGATTGAGCGGCGCTCTCGCGACCAGCGAGCAGCGATACCAAAGTCTGTCGGAGTCTATGGATGGCGTCGTTTATCGCGTTCGCCTTGGCTCAACTTGGGTCCTCGAATATCTGAGCCCGAACACGCAACGGTTCTTCGGCGTTCCCGCTTCGCACCTCATCAGTCTGCCCGCCGATCAGATACTCTGGTGGGTGATCCGGCCCCGCGACCGTGCGCGCCATCGCGCGGCGATCGATCATGCGATCAGGACACGCGAGCCGTACGAAGTCGAATACGAGATCAAGACACCCGGCGGATACCGTTGGGTGCTTGAGCGTGGCCGCGTGGCCGGCGGGACGGAAGCCGGCGATGTGCCGTCTCTTGACGCGCTGTTTGTCGATGTGACGGCGCAACGGCTCTTGCACGACCAGGTCGAGAAGCGCGAAAAGCTGTTCACCGCAATGGCTTCGAACTTCGACGGCGTGATGTTCCGGATACGCCTCAACGATAGGTTCGAGATCGAATATGCGAGCCCGGGCGCAACAAAAATCTGGGGCGTCGACGCATCGCGGGCGATCGGTCTTCGTACGCCGACGATGCGGTTGATGCTGCGGGAGCATGCGCACGACTACATAAAGACGGTCACCTCTTGCTTGGGGGGAGAGCTCTATGAAACCGAGTATCGTATCCGGACGAGCGATGGTGAACTGAAGTGGTTGCTGGAACGCGGCCGTGTCAGCGATCGCGACGAGTCGGGGATTCCCACTCATATCGACGGGTTCGTTGTCGACGTAACGTCGCGTCACGACATGGAGGTCGCGCTCGCCGAATCGTCAGCAAGAGTTAAGAACCTCGTCGAGTGCATCGATGAGGTGTTCTTCACCTGTAAACTGGATAGCGCGTGGACAATGCTTTTTGTCAGTCCGAGCGTCGAGCGTATGACGGGCTATCCTGTCGACGACTTCTTGACCGGCCGGATGTCGTTCGGCGCGCTTTTGCATCCCGAAGACCAAGCGAAAGCGTGGGAGATTGTCGGACCCGCAATCGAAGCGAAAAAAACCTACGAGATCGAATACCGGATCATCCACAAGGACGGGACGGTTCGCTGGATGTTCGAGCGTGGCCGGCCGGCCAGCGTTCATGAAGACGGGACGCCGCTTCTCCACGGCTATATGGCCGATATCACCGAGCGCAAGGAAGCGGAGAAAGTTCTGGCTGCCGCGCGCGATACCGCGGAAGCAGCAAGCAACGCTAAATCCGAATTCCTGGCAATGATGAGCCACGAAATTCGCACGCCCATGAACGGTGTTTTGGGCATGACCGGCGTGTTGCTCGATACCGATCTCACGGCCGAACAGCGCCGGAGTGCGACGACCATTCGCGAATCGGCGGAAAGCTTATTGTCGATCATCAACGACATCCTCGACTTCTCGAAGCTTGAAGCTCAGGCGATGGAGTTCGAGGCCGTCGCGTTCGACGTGCACACGCTGCTGGGCTATGCCTGCGAGATCGTGGTGCCGCGTGCGAACGCGAAGGGCGTCGGTCTCCATCTGGAGATCGCGGCAGACGTGCCACGCTATATTCGCGCGGATCCTGGCCGCATCCGCCAAGTCGTCCTCAATTTGCTCGGCAACGCGGTCAAATTTACGGAAACGGGATCGGTTGCGCTCAATGTTTCAATCGTGGCCGAAGCTTCGACCACGCACCTCAAAGTCGCCGTTTGCGATACTGGCATCGGTATCCCGGCTGACCGCGTAAGCCGGTTGTTCCACAGCTTCAGTCAAACCGACGTATCGACGGCGCGACGGTACGGCGGTACGGGGCTTGGGCTCGCGATCTCGAAGAAACTCACGGAACGGATGGGTGGAGCCATCGGCGTCGACAGTGAGGAAAGCAAGGGCTCCACGTTCTGGTTCCAGTTGCCCGTGACGGTCGCCTCGGCAGATGAGTGCGAAAGCTCAAACGGGCTGTTTGAGGCGGAACGTACCGAGGCGGCGTTGAGATCGATCGCCCAGCTCGGGCGGGCACCACGCGTGCTTGTCGCAGAGGACAACGCAACGAATCAGCTTGTCGCTCGCTCGGTGCTGGAAAAGTTCGGCATGACGCCGGATTTTGCCGCCAACGGGCTTGAGGCGATCGAAGCAGCACGGCAACGCGCCTACGACGTTATCCTGATGGACGTGCACATGCCGGAGATGGATGGTTTGGACGCGACACGGGCTATCCGTTCGCTGAAGGGCGCGCGCGGCAAGGTCCCGATCATCGCGTTGACGGCGAATGCGTTCGCGCAAGACGCCGACCGTTGCAAGGCGGCGGGCATGAATGGGCACATCGGTAAGCCGTTCCGGAAGGAAGATCTGATCATCGCCGTTGCGGGCGCTCTAACAGGTGTCGAGTGCTTTGAAGCGCAGCGCCAGCCGCCGGCGAGTAGTGCCGCCGAAACTGTATTCGACGCCGGCGTGATAGAAAGTTTCCGCGCAGACTCGGGCGAGGAGATGTTGCAGCTCTTGATCGAGACGTTCGTCTCAGACGCTGCGGACAAGCTGGCGAGGTTGGCTTCGCTTGCGAATGCAGGGCGGTCGAGCGAGGAGGCTGTGCGCTTGGCGCATTCTCTGAAGAGCGCCGGCGCTATGGCCGGGGCGAGCGCCTTGTCGCGATCGGCGGCCGCACTTGAGGCGAAGCTTAGCGATCAGGAACAGTTTGATACCACCGATGCGGGCGAACTTGGTCGCCTGTTCGATGCATATCGCGTCGCGCTCAAGGAGCGTGGATTGATCGCGGCTTAAGGCGTCAGTTCGCGTCTTCGAAAACGGATAGTAGCCCGCGCGTGACGGCGGCGGGGAAGACGCTGTTATGAGTTTCGCCCTCGAACACTCGGTGGCGCACGACGAGGTTTCTGTTGTTGTGCGATTTCAGCTTCTCGACGAGTTCGGCTAGGTCGTCGACCATGCTGCGATTGACGCCCGGCTGGTTCTCGAAGGAGCCGACCGCGAAGAAGACGCGCGCGATCGGCTTGACGCCCGAGGCCGCAGCCGCCTCCTCCATCGTGAGCGCGATGCGGTTCGAGTACCACAGCGACGGGCTCACAATGATGTAGCGCTTGAACAGCGCAGGCTGCGTCAGAAGAACGTAAGTCGCAAAGAGGCCGCCATAGGAGTGGCCGATGATCGTGCGGTCGTCGCGCGCAGCGCGGTAGCGGCGCTCGATCAGCGGGATCAGCTCGGTCGCGATGAAGGCGCGGAACTTTGGGCCGCCACCCGAGACCTTTTGGTACTCCGCACCGTAGCCGCCGTCGGGCGCGTAGGCGGGCGTGTAGTCGCGCGTGCGGTTCATGCGGTAGACCGCGCGATCGGAAGCCGCGCCCGGATATGCGACCGCGACCAGGATCACCGGCGGCAGGTCCTCGCGCTCGACGAAATGTTGGACGATGTTTCGGACGAGGGCGAACGAGTAGTCGGCGTCGAGCATGTAGACGACGGGGTAGGATTGCTTCGACGTGCGATAGTCAGACGGAAGGGAAACGAAGAGCTGGTAGTTCGCGCCGGTTTGCTTTGAGCGGAGTGCGATCACTTCGGTGCTGGGGATGGTGTACGGCTTGGCGAAGGCCGGGAGCCCCAACATCGTGGCAACCGCGAACGAGAGGAGGATACGGATCATGTTTTGATCCTATTCACTCTCGCGCACGAAGAAAGGCCCCGGTTTTGCCGGGGCCTTCGTTGTTCTTATGCTGGATCCCCGCTTTCGAGGGGATGATGCTTTCCGGGGCGCGCTTTCGCGCACCCTCGGAAGCGCATCACATGTCCATATCCATTCCGCCCATGCCGCCCATGCCGCCGGGCATGCCGCCGCCGGCCTTCTTCTCAGGCCGTTCGGCGATCATGGCTTCGGTCGTGATGAGGAGACCGGCGACCGACGCCGCGTCCTGCAACGCCGTGCGCACAACCTTCGTCGGGTCGATGATGCCCGCGTCGATCATGTCGACATAGTCTTCCTTCTGCGCGTCGAAACCGGCCGTCGAGGACTTGCCTTCGAGCAGCTTGTTGACGACCGGAGAGGCCTCAACACCAGCGTTCTCGAGGATCTGACGGATCGGGGACTGGATCGCCTTGCGAACGATGTTCACGCCGGCCGTCTGGTCGTCGTTGTCGCCCTTCAAGCCCGCCAACGCCTTCGTCGCGTAGAGCAACGCAACGCCGCCGCCCGGGACGATGCCTTCTTCGACCGCCGCGCGCGTCGCGTTCAGCGCGTCGTCGACGCGGTCCTTACGCTCTTTCACTTCGACTTCCGTCGCGCCGCCGATGCGGATGACCGCAACGCCGCCAGCGAGCTTGGCCAGACGTTCTTGCAGCTTTTCCTTGTCGTAGTCGGACGTCGTGTCTTCGATCTGCGCCTTGATTTGGGCAACGCGGTCTTGGATGTCCTTCTTCTTGCCCGCGCCATCGATGATCGTCGTGTCGTCCTTCGTGATGCGCACCTTCTTGGCGGTGCCAAGCTGCGTGATCTTCACGTTCTCGAGCTTGATGCCGAGCTCTTCCGAGATCACGTCGCCGTTTGTCACGATCGCGATGTCTTCGAGCATCGCCTTGCGGCGATCGCCGAAGCCCGGGGCCTTCACGGCCGCGACCTTCAAGCCACCACGCAGCTTGTTGACGACCAGCGTCGCCAGGGCTTCGCCTTCGACTTCTTCGGCGATGATGAGCAGCGGACGGCCGGTCTGGACGATCGACTCCAGGATCGGCAGCATCGGCTGGAGCGAGGAGAGCTTCTTCTCGTGGATCAAGATGTACGGATCTTCGAGATCGGCCACCATCTTTTCCGCGTTCGTCACGAAGTAGGGCGAGATGTAGCCGCGGTCGAACTGCATGCCTTCGACGACTTCGAGTTCGCTGTCGAGGGACTTGGCTTCTTCAACCGTGATCACGCCTTCGTTGCCGACTTTCGCCATGGCTTCGGCAAGCTTCTTGCCGACCCATTCGTCGCCGTTCGCGGAGATCGTGCCGACCTGGACGATTTCTTCGTTCGACTTGACCTTCTTCGAGCGCTTCTTGAGGTCGGCCACGACGGCTTCGACCGCGAGCATCACGCCGCGCTTCAGGTCCATCGGGTTCATGCCGGCTGCCACCGACTTCATGCCTTCGCGCACAATCGCCTGCGCCAGAACGGTCGCCGTCGTCGTGCCGTCGCCGGCCGTGTCGTTCGTCTTCTGAGCGACTTCGCGCACCATCTGGGCGCCCATGTTTTCGAACTTGTCGGCAAGTTCGATTTCCTTGGCGACCGTGACGCCGTCTTTCGTCGTGCGCGGGGCGCCGAACGATTTGTCGATGACGACGTTGCGGCCCTTCGGACCCAGCGTCACCTTGACCGCATCGGCCAGGATGTCGACGCCGCGCAGCAAGCGCGCGCGGGCATCGGCGTGGAATTTGACTTCTTTCGCTGCCATTTGAATTGTCTTCCTTCGTTGTCGGGTGTGAGGCGTTCAGCCTTTAGAAAAAAAGCGGCTAAGACCGGGTGGTCTTTAGGCCGCTTTCTTCGTCGAGCTCTTCGCGCCTTCGAGCACGCCCATGATGTCGGACTCTTTCATGATCAACAGGTCTTGCCCGTCGACCTTCACTTCGGTGCCGGACCATTTGCCGAACAGGATGCGGTCGCCGACCTTGACTTCGGGGGCAATGCGATCGCCCTTTTCGTCGCGGGCGCCGGGGCCGACGGCTGTGACTTCGCCCTCTTGGGGCTTTTCTTGTGCGGTGTCGGGGATGATGATGCCGCCGGCCGTCTTCACGTCTTCTTGGACGCGCTTTACGACCACGCGATCACCGAGCGGACGGAACTTCATGAGGTTCTCTCCTGAGATGACTGGTGTTTGAGGTTTTGGCGTACTGCTAGCACTCACGGGGAGTGAGTGCCAAAACGCGTCGTGGATTTATGGAGAGCGCAGCGCAGCGTCAAGTGGGGCGCGAAAGAAAATTGCGAGTCGGTGAATTTTATGTAGTTTAATCAATCACTTAGCGAGAACGTACTTTCTTGCCGCACTCACCACCCTGCAGCAAGAGAGACAAAGACGCGCGGGGCGCGGTCCCCCTGGGAAACTACATCGCGCGAAAGGGGTTTTGCGACCTCGACGGAGGCGCTGAGGCCGGGCAACAGCCCCACCCGCAGTCCGCCCCCGGCGGACGTCAGGGCCTCCGACGAGGCGTCTTCGTTCCAAATGCGGGCGGCATCGGCAAAGGCGTAGACTTGAACCGAGGTCAGCCAGTCGTTGAGTTTCTTCCACGTCCACCGCACTTCGAGCGCACCCGCAATACCCCGATCACCGACGATTTCACTGTAGTCGTAAGCACGGCCGAAGCGGGCGCCGCCGGCGCCGAACTCTTCCGACGCCACCAATGCGCCGTCCGACCATTGACCGGCGCCGGTGGCGACCACATCAAGGTGTCCGAAAAGCCGGTGTGTAACTGTTGCGTCAAGGCGCGTCTTCGTAAACTGGGGGCGTGCGTCTGCCCTGCTTAGGTCGGCGTCGCCGTTCTTCGAGGCGTCGAATGCGTCGAGCCCGTGTGCGGTTTCGAGCGCGATGTCGGCGCGCGTTGCGCCGGCGACGAGCGTGTAGCTCAAGCTGCCGCGTAGGATGCGCGTATTTTCTTGCACCGTCGCGCCGCTCGCGCTCAAAATACTTGTGTCGCGCGCGTCGGCTTGGAGCTTCACCCAAAGCGACTGTTCGCGGGAGCGCAGAACGGGGACGATCAGACGCGCATAGCGGCGCTCGGACTCGCTGACAAAGGCCGGAAAAAATCCGTCGCTGCTGGAGCGCGAGATCGATGTGCCGATCTCCGTCCAGACGTCACCACCGAACCAGCCCCTGCCATATCCGATGTCGGCAAAGAAAAGCTCGCCTCTGTCAGTTGGCGCGGTGAACAGTTGAGCGATGATGCGGTCGCTTGCACCGAACAGCGAGTTGAACGAGACCGCAGCCAAGCCCTGCTCTGGACCTTGATAGGCATCGCCACGATTGTCGCCGAACACGCGCCATGTCACCGGCGCTAGGTGGACCGCCAGCTTTAGCGTGTAGCGTGCCGGATTTTTGTCGTCGGCTGCGAGCTTCGTCGTTGTGATCCGGCGGCCGTAGCGGTCGGCCAAAAGAAGGAGACTGCGCTCGAACGTGCCGAGCGTTGCGGGCCGTTCAGAGAAAGCGTCTGCGAACTGTGTATCGGCGTCGATCTGGTCAAGGCCTTCAGGCTGGACGGCCGCGATGTAGCCTTCGATGACGCGAACCGTTAGGAGGCCGTCGCGGACTTCCTGCTGCGGAATGATCGCGCGCGACAGGAAGAAGTCGCGATCGCGATAGAGCGCCGTCAAGCAACTTGTTAGTCCGACAAGATCGGCGGCACCGACGTCTTGTCCGATGAGGTCCGTTGCACATCGTTCCGCTTCGCGATGGCCGATGACGGTCATGCCTTCGAACTCGACCGCTTTGAGAACGAACTGCGGGATCGAGCCAAGGTCTTCGTCGTCAACCTTTACCGGCGGCGGCGCGACGTCGGCTTTGGGCTGCTCCGCCGGCAGACGTTCTTCGACGCGTTGTGGGTCCGATGGCTCGGCGGCATGCGCCATCTCGCCGGTGCACAGAAAGAGTGCACCGGCGATGTAACCCGCCGCTCGTCCACGCCGTGTTGGCAACATTCTACTGAGCCGACTCGTCCAATCATCGATTGATGGGGCTTTGGCCGTTAACGAGAAGTAACCAGCGCGGCCCGCCGTTAGCTTCATGTCAACGATACGAACGGATTGCGGCTCAAAAACCGCATGGGGACCGCCGTCAACCAAAGTTCTTTCCGAGGTCTTAGGGCCGTTCGGGCGAGTTTTAGCGTTCTACGATCGGAGGCTTAGAACTCTCATGCGTATTCGCTGGATGTTTGCTGCCGCGGTGGCGTTTGCCGCCGCATTTCCCACCAACGCGCGGGCCGACGAGGGTTGGCGCGTCGTCGACACTGCAGGCGTCGTGCGCGTTGGCGGACCTGGCTTCATGCCGGTAGCGCTCTCGCGCGAGCAGCAGCTGCCAGCCGATGCATGGATTCAAACAGCATCGGGCCGTGCCGTTTTGGTGCGCGGGCACGAGACCGTGATCGTCGAGCCGAACAGCCGCGTGCAATTGCCCGGCACGGCTGTGAACGGCAATACGCAAGTTCTGCAGACAATCGGCTCTGCGATCTACAAGATCGGAAAGCAGAAGAAGCCGCACTTCCAGGTGGACACGCCTTACATGGCGGCGGTCGTTAAAGGGACGGCGTTCACTGTGACGGTGAGCGACGAAGAAGCCTCCGTCGCCGTGACAGAGGGCCTGGTCGAAATATCGACGCCCGACCAATCGGATGTCGAGTTCGTCCGCCCTGGATTCACCGCGCTGGTTTCGCGGGATAATGGCAGTGACATCGTCATCGATCAGACGCGCGGCGAAGACCGCGGTGGGCCGGAAGTGCCGAAGAGCGACGGCGGAAGCACGCAGGCGGTCTTGATCACGAAGGCGATCGGCGACGTCGATGTCGACGTCAAAGACGTATCGAGCGGACTTGTTTCGAACGATGTTGCGCAGCCCGATCCGGTTCCTGTCGACGTGAAGGATACGACCTCGGTCGATATAACGCCGGTGGACGTTCTGAACGATACCGGGAAAGACGAAAGCATCGATGCGACCGATTTGCCAGCGCCACAGGTTTCCGACGCCTTCGGCCTTGGTGACCAGATTGGTTCCGACGTTGTGGATTCTCCAGCCAATCCTGCCGACGACGTCGTCGACAACCTTCGCGGCCAAGGCAACGGTAACGCGTTCGGTGTAGGCAACGGCCGGGCGCTTGGCCACCTCAAGCACGGACCCTGAATGGGGCATCGATGGGTGGGATCGTCTATAGGATCGGCCGAACAGCCACAGAGTGGCGTTACGAGCTGATCATCTTCACGCTAGCAACAGCCCTTGCTTCGGCGGGGCTGTTCAGCGCGTTTCAGACGGCCATCACGGACGCCTTGTTCCGCGTCGCTACGCGACCGGCGTCAGGTGACGTCGTCATCGTACAGATCGACCCGCGAAGCCTAGCCGCCGTGCAAACGTGGCCGTGGCCGCGCAGCCGGCATGCGGAGACGATCACGCAGCTACGGGCGGCGGGCGCCGAGATCATCGGGCTCGACATCGACTTTTCGTCGCCTTCGCGCCCCGATGAGGACGCAGCCCTCGCTACCGCACTCACCTCTGCTGAGGGACACGTCGTGTTGCCGTCGTTCGTCCAGCACACCGAACGCGGGGTGAGCGAGGAGTTGATAGAGACCAACCCGCTTGCGATGCTGCGCAAGCACGCCCTGGTCGGCAACGCGAATGTTTTTGCGCCGATGGGTAAGGCGCGCCACGGCAGCTTTGGTCTCTTTCTCGAAGACGGCCGCTATCGGCCGACCTTCGCCGCATTGCTCGGCCAGAAAGGACCTTCCGCGATCAAGACCTTCGACATCGATTTCGGGATCGACAGTAAGACGATTCCGCGCCTGTCGGTTATCGATGTCCTGAACGGCACATTCGACCACGCCGCCGTGCGCGGCAAGCGCGTCATCGTGGGTGCGACCGCGATCGAACTTGGCGATTACGTTCCCGTGCCGGTGCGCGGTGTCATTCCCGGCGTCGAGCTGCAAGCGTTGATTGCCGAGAGCATTCTGCAGGGCCGGACACTGATGCCGATCGGTCCCTGGGGTGCGCTCGTGATCGTCGCGCTTGCGCTTGCCATCTTGCGGCCAACACGGTCGAACTGGACGTTCCGCAGCTTCGGCATGCCTTTCGCCGTGACAAGCGCCGTCCTCTTCGCTGCGCCGGCTTTCGCGTTGATGGCGTTTCCCCTTTTGGTCGAAACGGCGCCCGCGTTGTTCGCAGCGGGAGCTTGTTTTCTGTCCGTCGGTTTCCGGGAACTCAGTGCGCGTGCGCGCGCCGTACTGCGCGAGCGGTCGAACGGAAATTTCCGACGGGTTCTCGTGAACCTTATCGTTGAGGAAAGTTCGGATGGCGTCGTCGTGGCCGACCATGCCGGCCGTATCGAGCTTTGCAACGAACGTGCGGCGGTACTGCTGAATGCGACCCGAAAGACGCTGACGAGCCGGCAGGTTAGCCGCTTTCTGCCGACGTTCGAAAGCATGCTGCACAGTGGAAGCGCCTACGAAACGCAGCGGCAGACGGAACTCTCCGTCGATTGCGACGGTGGAGAGGTTACGCTCGACGTCAGCGTGCGGCGCATGACGGTGCCTGCCGCGAACAACGGGGCGCCGATCCGCGTCGACATTTATACCTTGCGCGACGTGACATCCCAGCGCCGGGCGGAAGAGGCCGAGCGCCGCGCGCAGAACGAACGGTTCATTACAGAGCGCGCGAAGACGAACTTCATCGCGAATATGAGCCATGAACTGCGCACGCCCTTGAACGCGATTATCGGGTTTTCGGAGATGATGGCGGGGCAGCTATTAGGTCCGCTCGGCCAACCGCAGTATGTGGAATTCGCGGACGTGGTTGCGAAGAGCGGTTATCACTTGCTGGCGCTTGTCAATAACATCCTGGAAATTTCGCGGCTTGAGCAGGACGCTGAGGCGCTTGCGATCGACGAGATTGCCTTCGACGAGTGTGCCGAGGCGTCGGCGGAGTTCGCGCGAACATCGCGCGACTACAAGACGCAGACGATCACCGTGCATGTCGGCGAAGGCGCACGCCGCGTGCTGGCGGACAAGCGCGTGATCAAGCAGACGCTCGCCAACTTACTCTCCAACGCCGTCAAGTTCACGAGCGCGCAAGGCAAGATCGCCATTCGTGCATGGGTCGAGGGTTCCGCTTTTTGCTTTGAGGTGAGAGACGACGGCCAAGGGATCGAACCTGCGCTGATGCCGCATTTGACCGACCTGTTCCGGCACGCCGATCACGGCTTTTCGCGCAAGCACGAGGGCATGGGTGCGGGGCTTTACCTCGTGAAGCGCTACATCGAACTCATGAAGGGGTCGCTGGCGTTCGAGAGTGCGCTGGGCAAGGGCACGCGCGTGAAGGTGACGCTGCCCGGCGCCGCCGTTGCGGCCAGGGCAGTGGCGCCTATCGACGCGGACGCGGCTTGATCAGTATTTGACGCTGCAGCCGTAGGGGTCGGTTGCCGTCTCGGCGACCTTAGCCCCAGTGGATACTGCCTTGAACGCTTCGCGCACGTAGTTGCGGGCCAACGCGATTGTGGCCGCTTCCGTGGAAGGTTGATCGTCGATCGCGCCCATGTAGCGTACGTTGCCTGTAGGATCGATTACAAACATATGTGGCGTGGTCTGCGCTTCGTATGCGCGGCCGATGGCGCCTGTGGGGTCTAGCAGCACTGCGGTCGGTTGCGCCTTGTGTTTGGCGGTCAGCTGATTGGCTTCCGCGCCGTTCACGTGACCTTGTTTGCCCGGCGCCGAGGAGATGATTGAGAGCCACACGCCGCCTGCGGCCGTGATTTCTTGCTGCAGCCTTTGCATGTTGCCGGAGCCGTAGTGCTTTTTCACATACGGGCAACCGTCGTTCGTCCATTCGAGCACGACGGTTTTGCCTTTGAAGTCGGACAGAGTGTGCGACTTGCCGTTCGAGTCGGTCGCGGTGAACGCAGGCGCGGGCTTGCCAATGATTGGGGCCGCTGTGGCGAGCGAGATTGCGGCCAACGAAACGGCTGCGGCGGTGAGAATGCGGTTCATCGTGTGGCCCCTAAGGTTTCGATCATAAGAGATTGCGTCAGGATCTGCGGCAAAATTCTTGGCTCAGCGCCACCTGGTGGGAAGTACAAATAGAGCGGCACGCCCTCGCGGCCATGGGTCTTCAGCAATGCGCTGATTTCCGGGTTCTGGTTCGTCCAGTCGCCGACGAGGTAGGCGGTGCCGGTTGCTTTGAACGCTTCTGCGACGGCTGCGGTCGAGAGCGCGACGCGCTCGTTGTAGAGGCAGCTGACGCACCAGGCGGCGGTCAGATTGACGAAGGCGGGCTTGCCTTCCGCCCGCAGTGTAGCGAGGCGCGCGGTCGAGTATGGCTCGGAGCGTGTCGCTCCGCCTTCTGCAGTCGGCGCCTCGGTCGCGCGCGTTTTGAACGGCAGCGCGATTAGGGCCACGGAGCCGCCAAGCGCGAGCAGGAAGATCGCGCTTGAGAGAATGAACCGGCGCGACATCGCTGCGCGCGCTTGGACGACACCGAATGCCCAAGCGGCCAGCGCGAGGAGCACGATGCCAACCATAACGCGGAAGAGGCCTTCGGGGTCGACCTGCTGCGACAGGACCCAGACAAGCCAGGCTGCCGCGCCGTACATCGGGAAGGCGAGGAACTGCTTGAAGCGCTCCATCCATTCGCCGGGCTTCGGCAGCAAGCGGATGAGTGCGGGGCTGAAGCTGACGATCACCCAGGGCAGCGCCAGACCGAAACCCAGCGCCAAGAAAATTGCCAGCGTGACGGTGGGGTCTTGTGCGAACGCGAAACCCATGGCGGCGCCCATGAATGGCGCCGTGCAGGGTGCTGCAACGACGACGGCGAGGACGCCGGTGAAGAACGCGCCAACAACGCCACCGCGGCTGCTGAGCCCCTGCCCTGTC
>JABFRX010000038.1 GCA_013140995.1 Alphaproteobacteria bacterium
AGCGGCGCTTTGGCTTCACGCGAGATTCGCTGGAGGGGCGCGAATCTTGATCCCGCGTTGAGCTATGCGGGTGCCGGCGTCTTGGGGACGCTGCGCGATGCGATCGTTTTCGAATGCGATCGGTGCTGTTTCGACGGAAACGAGCGCCAACTCGGGGCTGGTCGCGGGCTGCGAGGGCAGCACGCGGATTTGGATTTTGGCGCGGACGACGATGCGTTCGGCGAGGCCGCGGGTGGCGCTGGTAGCTTCGCTGGAGCGGTTGTTTGCTGCGGAATTCGTGGGGACGGCGGCTAGGATCGCCACGCTGAGCAACAGTAGGAACGCGCTGACCAGCCATTGAGGCGGTGCGTTTTCGTCCTGGCTCATGGTGAACGTCTTCGTCACCCGCGGGCTCCCGTTGTGGCCGTTGCTGGCCGTGATATTTTGCAGATAGGGATGCCACTTCCGAAATGCCAGCCCCTTTGGTCGAATTCCATGAACCGTGTCTCAGCCGCCTTCGGCTCGATCGTCTTCTTTTTCCTGGCGCCTGGAACTGTGGCCGGGCTGGTGCCTTGGTGGATCTCGGGGTGGACGGCGCAGCCCTCGGCTCTTGGCGGCGAGCCGGTTCGCATGGCTGGCGTAGCGCTGATCTCCGCAGGGCTGATCGTGTTGATCGATTCGTTCCGCCGTTTTGCGATGGAGGGATTGGGGACGCCGGCGCCGGTGCTGCCGACGAAACACCTGGTCGTCTCGGGTTGGTACCGCCACGTGCGCAATCCGATGTATGTGGCGGTCATAAGCCTGATATTGGGGCAGGCCCTGTTGTTTGCCGATGTCCGGCTTTTGGCTTACGCCGCAATGGTTTGGTTCGCGTTTCATGTGGTCGTGACGCAGTACGAGGAGCCGACCCTGAGGCAAACATTCGGCGAAGACTACGAAGTCTATTGCCGTGCCGTTGGGCGGTGGCGGCCGCGCGCGGCGCCGTGGCAGCCGAAATCGTGATCGAGGTGACGGGGAAGAAACTTGCCCGGTGTGACGGATGAGCGTTGATTGGATGGGCTCGCAGGCTGGATATCGATCACGGATTTGGTAAGGTGCCGCCACTCCCAGCGCGCAACATTGCTCGGCGCGCGGCCCGGCGCTTCCCTAAAAGCGGCCACAATTTTAGTGAAACATTGGCGTAGCGTGGAACGCTTGCCGCATATTGGCGTTATCGGGCTCAAAGTAGAAGCGTCCCCTCAACGCGCGACAACGAAGAAGGAACTTCAGTCATGGCCGATAAAAAACCCCTTCACGACAAAAGCCCCGCGGACGTACTGAGCGATCTGATGAATGTGCCGTTCCCGAACACGGCCTATGTCGAATCCATGAAGCGCGTGTTCGCGATGCAAAAGCACATGCTGGACAACTTCCAAACCAATCTGGACCAGTGGTTCGAGCGGCGCCGCGAAGGCACGGAAGCGACGATCACGATGCTGCACGCCATGAACGGCGAGCGCGATAAGGAAAAACGCGCGGAAGCTTGGCAGCGCTGGGTGTCCGGCACGATGGCGCGGATTATGGACGACGTGCAGACGCAGTTCGACATGATGGCGAAGATCACCGGGCAGCTCGCTAAGGACGGCGAGGTAGCGATTCCCCCCGAACTTAAGGCGGTGAAGATGCGGCCGTTGAACGGCAAGGCCGGGCATCATCCGGCGGCAAAAAAAGCCGCGCCGTCGAAGGCGAAGCACCACGAACCGGGCACGCGTACGCCGCACTGAGTCGGCTTCGTCAACGCAAATTCACTACGTTGCCGCTTCGGCGGAGGCCGCAAACGCGGCCTGGCGGAATGTTTTGCACAGGAAACAATCGCGTGATCGACGCGTGAGTGCGCTGCACAACGATGAGTATGATGCCGAACGATCGTGCGCCTGATTGCTTAGTCATCGCGCATGTTGCGATGCAACCGTACACGGACGATCGCTGCGCCTTGCGATGTGACCGTCATCGCACTTTCACGGCCTAGACGATTTGTCACGAAACCGTCAGCGACATTTAAGGTCCGCTGTGGCACGATGATGTTGGTGGAGGTTGGCGCCGCTGCTTTACTTACTCGAGCAGACGGCGAGGTGAACGGAGTGTCGCGATGAAAAAGACCCGGTTGTTCGAACTCTTGGCCTTAGGGCCCGAGCTCATTGCCGAAGCGAAACGCGACGGCAAGGGCGTGAACGAGTCCTACTACCTCGTACATCGCGTCCTTGCGCAAGCCCTGTCCGACCCAGCACGCGTGCCCTGCGAAGATCTGCGCGATCATTTTTCGTCGCGCTTGAAGCAGTTGGCAGCGGCGGCCTAGCCCTCATTGCTGAGGGCACTCGGCACCCTTTTTAATCCACGTTTCGGCGGCGGCTAGGAATGCAGCGTGCGGCACGTCCGGCGCTTTGCGTTTTCCGCCCGGCGTCCACGCCCACAGCACGAGTCCGTCGGCGCGCAGGTGTTCGATGACCTTGCCGCCGCTGCGGCCGCCGTTCTTTGCGGGATCACGAAGCGCTTTGCAGAGCGCTGCAGGTGAAAGGTTCGTCCAGCCCATGCTGAGCGGCGCCATATGCCAGTTCTTAGCGCCGGGGATGTTCATCGAATCCTGGTTCTTGTCTTGATGGCACGTCGTGCAGCGCATGCCTTGCGGCCCGCCGCCGTCTGGCCCGCGCATGATGTTGAATGTGTGGCGGTGGCGGTCGTCGCCTTGCGTCGGCCAGGCGACTGTCGTGTGGCAGTTCATGCAGCGCGGATGGTTCAGCACCTTCGCCACCTCGCGGAAGGCGGCAACGGACGGTGAGTCCGTCGCCGGTGGTGCCGCGTTCGCGAAGACGAATCCCAGCGCCAGCGTCGCCGCTGCCGCTAAGACGACGAGCCAGGCCCTAGCCATTGGCCACTCCCGATCCGGTCGTTGCCGTCAGCGTTGCTTTGCTGAAGGGCAGTTCGCGGATGCGCTTTTTCGTCAGCGCGTAGATCGCGTTGCCGACGGCGGCTGAGATCGGCGCGGTGCCGGGTTCGCCGGCGCCGCCGGTACGCGCGCCGGACTCGATGAAGCGCACTTCGTGTTCCGGCGCTTGCGCCATGCGGACCATTTCGTAGTCGGGGAAGTTTTGTTGAACCACCCTGCCCTTGTCGATTGTGATCTCGCCGTAGAGCGCTGCCGTGAGGCCGTAGATCGCGCCGCCCTGGATTTGCGCGGTGAAGGTTGCGGGGTTCACGACTTCGCCAGGATCGACAGCGCTCCACACTTTGTGGACGCGGGCTTTGCCGTCCGTGCCGACGGAGACTTCGGCAACTTGGGCCACGATCGTGCCGAACGCATCGCGGATGGCGATGCCGCGGGCGCGGCCTTGTTCCGGCGGTGTCGACCAGTTCGCCATCTGGGCTACGAGTTCGAGTGCTGCTTTGTGGCGCGGCGCGCCGGTTAAGTGCGCGCGGCGGAACTCGAACGGATCCTTGCCGGCTGCCGCCGCGAGTTCGTCCATGAAGGTTTCGATGAAGAAGCCTTGCTGGGTGTGGTCCACGCTGCGCCACGGACCCCAAGGAATGGGGTTCGTGTTGCTGGCGTAGCGCGCTGCTTGGTTCGCGAAGTCGTAGTTGACGCGCAGCGCTTCCGGCGGGTCGTGCTTTTCGGTGAATGTGTGCAGCCAGGCCGTCACCTTGCCGTTGTCGTCGAGCGCGGCGCGCATCTTCGCCATCGATGCATGACGATAGAAGTCTTGCGTCATATCCTCTTCGCGGGTGAAGACGACTTGCACCGGGCCTTCGACCTGGCGTGCGATCGCGACGGCCTTGTCGAGGTAATCGAGTGTGCCGCCCCTGCGGCCGAACCCGCCGCCCATGGCCGTATGGTGCAGCGTGACGTTGTCGACGGGAATGCCCGCTTCTTTCGCGGCACGCACCTTGGCGCCGAGGCCGTCTTGGAAGCCGCCCCAAATTTGCAGCTTGCCGCCCTCCAGATGCGCGGTGCAGTTCACGACTTCCATCGTCGCGTGGGCGAGGAAGGGCACGCGGTAGGTTGCTTCGACGACTTTCTTCGCACCCTTCAACGCTTCGTCGACGTTGCCGGTGGCGTGATCTTCGGTGAGATCGCCCTTCTTCAGCGCCGCTTCTTTCGCGGCGAAGATCGAGGCTTGGCTGACGTTCGCGTTCGCGCCTTCGTCCCACTGCGGCGACAGCGCAGCGAGTGCTTCCTTGGCGCGCCAGGTGTTGTCCGCGACGACGGCGACGGCCGATGGCAACTTCACCACCTTCTTCACACCGCGCATCGCCATCGCCGGTTTCTCGTCCACCGACTTCAGCTTGCCGCCGAAGACGGGCGAGGCCGCGATAACGGCGTAGCTCATGTTCGGCAGACGCACGTCGATGCCATATTTCGCGCTGCCGTCCACCTTGCCCGGAATGTCGAAGCGGGCGACGGGTTGGCCGACGATCGTGTAGTCCTTCTTGGCCTTCAACGGCACATCGACAGGCGGGTCGTACGCCGCCGCGGCGGCCGCCATTTCGCCGTAGGTCGCCTGCTTGCCGGAAGCGTGCGTGAGCTTGCTTTGCTTGGCCACGATCTCGCCTTCGGGAACACCCCAGGCTGCGGCGGCTGCTTTCACCAGCATCCACTTCGCGGCGGCACCGGCCATGCGCATGCCGCGAACGCCGGTCATGCGGACCGCGGTAGAGCCGCCGGTGAGCTGCAGGTTCATCATCTCAGCGACCTTGCGCGAACCGAATTCGGCAGTGCCGGACATCCAGCTTGGGATCGACATGTCGCCGCGCAGGTATTCGCGGGCGAGCGAGCCGTTCGCGAACGCCATGTCGGCGGGTGCTTGTTCCATGCGCACGAGCGACCAGTCGGCCTCGAGTTCCTCGGCCAGCATCATCGGCATGGAGGTGTGCACGCCCTGCCCCATTTCGGAGTGCGGGACGATGACGGTCACCGAGTTGTCGGTGCCGATACGCACCCACGCGGAGAGCGGGGTTGAGCCTTCCTTTCCGATCAAGCCCTTTGCACGATCGACCGTCGTGAATGGCATCAGTGCGTAGCCAACAGCCAGGCCACCAGCCGCGGCGACGCCGCCGAAGATCACCAATCTGCGCGAAACCATGAGGTGTCTCCTATACTTTGGCGGCGGCGTGGATCGCCGCGCGGATTTGGGTGTAGGCGCCGCAGCGGCAGATGTTCGTCATCGCCGCGTCGATGTCGGCGTCGGTCGGTTGCGGCTTTTCGTTGAGCAGCGCGACGGCGGTCATGATCTGACCGGTTTGGCAGAAGCCGCATTGCGGCGCCTGCGCTTCGATCCAGGCTTGCTGGACCTTGTGCAGGTTGTCGCCGGTCTTCAGGCCCTCGATCGTGGTGATGTTCTTGTTGGCGGCAAGGCCAACGGGGAACGAGCAGCTGCGTGTCGCTGCGCCGTCGATCAGCACCGTGCAGGCGCCGCAGGAGCCGACGCCGCAGCCGTACTTCGTGCCGGTCATGTTCAGCACGTCGCGTATCACCCAGAGTAAGGGCATGCCCTCTTCGGCTTCCACCTGTTGCGGTGTACCGTTGACGTTGATTGTGATCATCGTATCGCTCTCCTCACTGTCCCCGTTCGTGGTGACGCCTTGGCGGGTAACGCACCCGCGCCGGCGCATATCAGTTCGATCATGCGTTTAAGTGCTTGGCCGTGGGCGGCCTCGGTTTCGCCGGCGTAGGCGACTTTGACGCCCTTCGCGGCGACGGCAATCATCTGTGCGAGTTCGTGCGCGCTCGCGCCGCGCAGCGTTAGCTTTCCGGCGCGCGCGAGGCCCGCGACCGCGGTCTCTAGGATCTTTTCATAGCGTTTCGCGTGGGCACTGATCGCGGGGCCGCAGTGACGGCTGCTTTCTTCGACGAGTTCGGTCGCAAACGGCGAACCGGCGACGCTTGCCACCAAGCTGCGGTGGTAGGCTGACACGATCTGTGTCACCGCGTCGGCGGCGTCGCGGCCGCCTTTTGCAGCGGCATCTTTGGCGGCGGCGAGCGCTTCGCCGTGCAGCAAATCGACGAGCGCTGCGAACAGTGCTTCTTTCGAATCGAAATGGTGGTAGAGCGCCTGGCGGGTCAGCCGCGCCTCTTCGGCGACCATCGCCATCGCGGTTTGGCGAAACCCGTGACGGGCGAACACGACGCCTGCCGCGCGAAGAATGCCGTCTCTTGGCTCCATGCATACAGATTTGACAGATTTCGTCGAACTGTCAAATCATGAGCCTCACACCTCTCGCGTGCACCCGGCGTTGTCATCGTCGCCTAGCCAGGTATAACGCGGGTCCAAACGGAGAATCCACATGTCGCGAGCGGGGAAAATTCTGATCTACGGCGCAACCGGTTACACGGGGAAGCTGACGGCGCGCGCAGCGAAGCTGCAGGGGCTGACGCCGATTCTGGCCGGGCGCAGCGTGGACAAGGTCAAGCCGCTGGCCGACGAGTTGGGGCTTTCGTGGCGCGCGTTCTATTTGAACGAAACGGACAAGCTTGATGCGGCGCTGAACGAGGTGGCGGTCGTGCTGCATGTCGCGGGGCCGTTCTCGGCGACGTCGAGGCCGATGGCGGATGCCTGTATCCGCACGAAGACGCACTACCTAGACATCACCGGCGAGATTGCCGTGTTCGAGGCATTGGCTGCGCGCGACGCGGAGGCGAAAAAGGCCGGCGTCATGTTGCTGCCCGGCGTTGGCTTCGACGTGGTGCCCTCAGACTGTTTGGCGGCGCATGTGGCGCGGCGGCTGCCGGACGCGGAGGACTTGAAGCTCTACATCGGCGGCCTCGCGAACATGTCGCGCGGGACGGCGAAGACCGGTGTCGAAGGTATCGCCAAGGGCACGTTCGTGCGGCGCAACGGCGAGATCGAGCAGCTTGAGGGATCGAACGAGGATTTGATCGACTTTGGCCAAGGTGCGAAACCTACGATCGCGATGCCGTGGGGCGATGTCTCGACGGCCTACCACTCGACGAAGATTCCGAATATCGAGGTGCACTTCGAGTCATCACCGCAAATCGCGCGGATGGTGAAGATGCCGTTCTTCGTGAAGGTTTTTCTGGGCCTGCCGTTCATGCAAGCTCTCTTGAAGCGGCAGATCGACAAGCAACCGGAAGGTCCGACCGATGATCAGCGGCGCAAGGGTGAGGCGATCCTCATCGGTGTCGCGCGCAATGGGAAGGGCGAGACCGTGCGCACGCGGCTTCGTACGCCGGAGGGCTATACGCTGACCGCCGCAACGGGGCTTGCAATCGCCAAGCGTGCGGCCGATGGCGATGTGAAGGTCGGGTTTCAGACGCCGAGCCTCGCTTACGGCGCGGACTTCATCATGGGGTTCGACGGCGTGCGGCGCGAGGATCTGAACGCCTAAGGCGACGCCACGGTGTTCAGGCTTTCCCATTTGCCGGACATGACCGCGAGCACAACGCCAGCGGTATCGTTCACGGCGTCCGCGAGGTCGGCGCGGATCGTGCCTTCGCGCATGCGGTTCGTCCAAAGTTCGGGGCGGTTCTTCAGCTGATGGAACCAGTACAGCAGCGCTTTCTTCGCGCGCTCGTGATCGGCTTTCGAAAAGTCGACAACTAGCGGATCGCGCACGGCTGTCGCGTCACCGCCCGAGGGCCAGGTGATCAGCAGCGGGCCGGAGAGGCCGGCCACGCCCGCATTCGCCGCGAGTTTGCGGGCGAGCGCGTGGTCGTACCAGGCGAGCAGGTCGTCGCAATTGCGCATCGCGAACGCTTCTTTGATTTCGAACGAGCCGCGCGAAGGCATGACGGGCCAATAGGTCGCCAGCACTTGGCCCTGCGCGGTCGATGCGACAGCTTCGGGCGTCATGAAGTCGAGCGAGGCCAGCATCAGTTCGCAGAAGGATTTCTGCGTGCGCCTCTCGGCATCAGTGACCGCTTCTTTGGGGAGAAGCACGAAGCCGAATGCGCGCGCGGCATCGAGCTTCGTCTTCGACGCCTGGAAATAGCTCAACACCTTGCTGCCGCTGTGGCCGTTTTTCTTCGGCGGCGGCGTAGCGGACCCTGGCGGGTCGCCCGCTGCTGCCGGTGGGTGTTCCGGGCCTGGAACTTCCGGCGACGGTGCCGGAGGTTCGGCGGCGGGTTCAACGTCAGCCGGGGCTGGTGCGGCCGATTGGGTTGCCGGCGCCACTTCATCGGCGATGCCGGCGGAAAGCGGTTGGTTCTCGATGTATTGGCGGAATGCGTAAGCGCCTGCCAGCAGCAGCAGAGCTACCGCGGCGATCATGACCCACGTGCGCGACATCGGCGCGCTACTCTTCAGTCACACTTTTCCTGCCGATGTACGAGACGAGTGCCGCGACCCCGTTGAATGCAGCCAGGAACAGCAGGAAGACAAGTGCGATGCCAGCGGGGCTTAGCGTTTCCAGGTACCAGTTCGCGGCGATCGTTGCGGGGATTGCGCCCGCGGTCGCGACGCTGTGCTTCAGAGCGAAATCGGTGGGGCTTGCCATGGCCGTTCTCCGGCTCCCTTGCGAATCAGCGCTAGGATGCGCGAAGGCTTAACTCGACGCAATCGGCGCATCGTCAACGTGACCAAAAGTGCGCTGGCGAGGGCTCTTTGCGCACCTATATCCATGGCTAGCGAGGGGGCCGGTCATGAATACTTCGACGAAGCCGCGCGTCGTCATCGTGGGCGCCGGGTTCGGCGGGTTGTCGGCGGCGAAGGCGCTTAAGCATGCGCCGGTCGATATCACCATCGTCGACCGGCAGAACTATCACCTGTTTCAGCCGCTGCTCTATCAGGTCGCGACTGCGTCGCTGTCGCCGGCGGAGATCGCGCAGCCGATCCGCAGCATCTTGCGTTATCAGAAAAACGTGCGCGTGCTGCTCGACGAGGTGACGGGTGTGGATGCGGCGGCGAAGACCGTGCGGACGGCGGGCGGGCACGCACTATCCTACGATCATCTGATCATCGCGACCGGCGCGCGGCACAGTTATTTCGGCAAGGATAGCTGGGAGGCGTTTGCGCCAGGCATCAAGAGCGTGGACGATGCGACGCGGGTGCGCGCCATGATCCTGCTCGCGTTCGAGCGGGCGGAAGTCGAGACGGACGCTGCTAAGCGCGAGGCCTTGCTGACGTTTACGATCGTCGGCGGCGGGCCGACCGGCGTGGAGATGGCGGGCGCGATCGCGGAGCTCGCCCGGCGGTCGATCGTCACCGACTTCCGCACGATCGAACCCTCGAGTTCGCGCATCCTGTTGATCGAGGCGGGCCCGCGGTTGCTGCCTTCGTTTCCCGAGGACTTGTCTCAGGAGGCGAAGCGGGCGCTCGAAGCGATGGGTGTCGAAGTGACGCTTGGCGCGGCGGTGACCGACATTTCGGCGGACGGCGTCATGCTGGGACCAACGCCGATTGCAACAAAGACAGTGATGTGGGCGGCCGGCGTGCGTGCGTCACCCGCAGGCGAATGGCTGAAGGTACCTTGCGATCGCGCCGGCCGCGTGATCGTGGGCCACGACTTCGCGGTGCCGGGGATGAGTGAGGTGTACGTTATCGGCGACACCGCGGCGTTTACAAGCGAGGACGGGCGGATCTTGCCAAGCGTCGCGCCAGCGGCGAAGCAAGCCGGTCTTTATGCAGGGCGGCTGATCGCGGCGCATGCGATGGGCCGGACGCTGCCCGACGCATTTCGCTATGCGGATTACGGCAACTTGGCCACGATCGGACACTCAAAGGCGGTCGTCGATTTCGGCTTCGCGCGATTGAAGGGATTGATCGCGTGGGTGCTTTGGTCCGTCGTGCACGTGTATTTCCTGATCGGATTCCGGAACCGGTTCTTTGTCGCAACCGGTTGGGCGTGGAGTTATCTCACCTACAAACGCGGGGTCCGGTTGATTACGGGTGGCGGCACCGGCACCCGGTCACCGGAGTAACGCGCCGATCACGGGAAAGGCATTGCCGGGTGATGGCCACCGTACGGCACGATGCAACACAATCGAAAAAGAGAGAGACGATGCTGGCCATCCGCGCCCGGACGATCGCGACGTTTGTGTTGTCGCTCTACGTCGCCTTCGTATTCGTCCAATCGTTGTTCTTCAAGTGGACGGGTTCGGAGGAGAGCGTCTTCATCTTCGCCACATTGCGCGACTGGTCGGGTATCGGATTGTTCGAGCCGTTCGGGCGGTTCTTTATCGGCCTTTGTGAGCTTGCCGCGTCTATCCTGCTGTTCGTGCCGCGTGCGCGGATTTGGGGAGCGGGCATGGCGCTGGCGATCATCACGGGCGCGATCTTCTTCCACTTGTTCACGCCGCTTGGCGTCGAGATTAAGGGCGATGGCGGGTTGCTGTTCGCGCTGGCTTGCGGCGTATGGCTCGCGAGTGCTGCCATCCTTCTCATTCAACGGCGCGAAGCGATGGCGTTGCTGCTGACGATCCGCGGTCTTCTCCGCCATGACGGCACGACTGCGCACTAGGTGCGCTCGCGCATGTGGTTAATCGAAGACACCGAGCACGCTAGGACTCTTTGCTTTTGGGCCAAAACTCCGGCTGACCTACCCAAAAGTGGTAGCTCGATAGGAGAGGATTCCTGTCAGAAACTGCACGCTGTGCGCGCATCACCCACGCGATGTATTGCACCATGCGTCATGGTGACCCCGTAATACTTTTTTCCCGCGTTTCATCTGCACTTTCGCATTGACCCCTTTGCTCACGCTGCTAGTTAAGCGGCGCACCTTATCACTTGGGGCGGCGCTGCTTTCCCTCCTTGGCAAGCGCCCAAAAACACACTGGGGTAGTTTCATGAAAGCAAAAGGCATTTTGCTCGCAACCGTTGCTGGCGTCTCCATCGCCGCCGCATCGCAGTCGAGCGCACATCATCAAGGCTGGTACGTCGGTCTCGAAGCCGGCGTGAATTGGATCGACGACACGTCGGTTCTGTTCGAGCGTACGCGCTTCACCGCCGTCGAAATCGAGAGCGAGAGCGCGCGTTCGTCGTGGTGGAACGGCAACTCTTCCGGGTCATTAGAATTCGACACCGGCTGGGCGGGCTTTGCCACTGTCGGCTATGGGTTCGAGAAGAACTGGCGCGTCGAGCTTGAACTCGGCTATCGCGACAACGACGCGACGCTTACGCGCGAAGGCCGTTACTGCGGCGGCGAAGAGTTGAGCCTTGCGGCTCGCGGCTTCTGCGGTACGCGCACTTATGACGGCGACATGACCGAGTACACGGCCATGATCAACGTCATCTACGACGTTCCGCTGACCGAGAAGCTCGACCTCAATATCGGCCTTGGCGCCGGCGTCGACTACGTGCAGCTCGATCTGAGCCGCAACGGCCGCACGCTCACGGACGAAAGCGACACGCGCTTTGCGTTCCAGGCGATCGCCGGGCTGACCTATCAGATCACGAAGCGCCTCGATCTTTCGTTGACCTATCGCTACCTGAACGTTAGCGAGCCGTCGTTCGAAGCACGTTACAAGACGCTGGAACTCGACGACCTTGAGAAGCACACGGTAACTGTCGGCCTGCGCTACGACCTCTATGAGGACGAAGCGCCGCTGCCGCCGCTACCGCCGCAGCCACCTCTGCCGCCCGCAGGGCCGCAGCAGTTCATCATCTATTTTGGCTTCGATAAGTGCAACATCACGCCCGAAGCAGATGGCGTGTTGAATGAGGCGGCTGCCGCCGCGAAGACGCAAGGTTCGGTCAAGATCAAAATCGTGGGCCACACGGACACGATGGGTTCGAACGACTACAACCAGCGTCTGTCGGAGTGCCGTTCGGATGCGGCGAAGTCGAACTTGGTGGGCAAGGGCCTTTCGGCCGGCTCGATCTCGACCTCGGGCCGCGGCGAAGGCGAGCTCATGGTCAAGACCGACGACAGCGTGAAGGAACCGCAGAACCGCCGCGCGACGATCGACTTGAACAACTAATCGGCTGCGTTTTAGCCGGTACGTGAAGGGCGGGACCGAAAGGCTCCGCCCTTTTTTTGCGTTGGGGCGTGTGGCGAGGGGGAGACAGCGGAGCGGGCGGGTCGCAGCTATTATCAACCGCAAGATCGTGGGGATATTCGATGAACTGGCGGGGCTTAGCCCTTGGGACGACCGCAGCTCTGGGCGGACTTGCTGCTTATGCGGACGACCTGCCCTCCGATGCTGAGGGACCTCGGTGGTACGCATCCATAGGAGCGGGGGCAGACTGGGTAGGTGTTGACGCGGTGGGCGTGGCATTGCCGCTTTGCGGAGGTCTGGGCCTCGCCCCTTGCACTCCGGATACATCAGCAAGCACGGGGTGGGCAGCGTTCGCGTCGGTTGGCATGTCGATCACGGATTATCTGCGCATCGAGGGCGAACTAGGTCACCGAAACGCGACTCTTGGCGACCGAGGCGACATCACGAATACAACGCTTATGCTCAACGCCTTAGTGGATGCCGCGATCACTGACAGCGTTTCTTTCAGCTTTGGCGGCGGTCTGGGGATCGACTGGATTACGACTGAACAGCTACCGCCGCATCCGTTCAATACAACGACCTACACCTCGTCGTTTGCCTACCAAGCGATCGCCGAGGTCTCCTGCGCCGTCAGCGAGAACATCGACCTCACGTTGACCTACCGCTACTTGGACACAAACGGCACCAATGACCTTTACGCCGACGCAGCGATAGCCGGCGGCGGCACAGCGGTTGTGCGAGTCGATGACGTGAGCGCTAGCACGATTTCTGTAGGGTTGCGCTTCGCGCTGTAGCTTGCGCCGTAGTTGGCGTGAGCGGATGATGGCGGTTCCAGCTGGAGCAGGCGTTCGATGACCCCCACCCTCTTCCGCAATCTTCGACTGCTCGATCCGCGCTTTGATGAGGCGCGCGGCGGGTATGAGGTGTTGGTCGAGGGCGACCGGATACGGGAGGTTTCGGATAAGCCGGTGAAGGCCGCTGGCGCGCGCATCGTCGACTGTGGCGGGCGGACCTTGATGCCGGGGCTGATCGATTGTCATGTGCATGTCTATCTCGTGGAGCTCGGGCTTGCGCGGCTGGAGGCGATGCCGCTGACGTTGCTCACCGCGAAAGCCTCCAAATTGATGCGCGACATGCTGGACCGCGGCTTCACGACCGTGCGCGATACAGGCGGGGCGGATTGGGGGATCAAGGAGGCGGTCGAGACGGGCGTGCTCCCGGGGCCGCGCATGTTCATTTCGGGCCGGCCGATTTCGATGACGGGCGGGCATGGCGACTCGCGGCGGCGGACGGCCGGCGACGAGCCCTGCAAGTGCTGCAACGCGCTGTCGTTCGTTTTGGAAACCGCCGACGGTGCGGACGGCGTACGCAAAGCGGTGCGCGAGCAAATGCGGCAAGGCGCCGATCAGATCAAGATCTTCGTGTCGGGCGGCGTCGCCTCGCCCTGGGACCCACTGGACAGTTTGCAGTATTCGCCGGCGGAGATTTCGGCCGCCGTCGAAGAGGCACACAATTTCGGGCGCTATGTGCTTGCGCATGCCTATACGCCGGAGGCAATCACGCGCGCGGTGACGGCGGGTGTGCGCACGATCGAGCATGGGAACCTGATCGACGACAAAGCCGCGAATCTGATGGCTGAGCGTGGGGCGCTGATGGTCGCGAACCTGGTCGCCTACTACGCGATGAAGGAGCGTGGACGGTCGTTCGGTATGTCGGCGGATCAGTTGGCGAAGAACGAGCTCGTGATCGACGGGGGACTACGCTCGCTCGAGATCGCGAAGCGTGCTGGGGTGCCGGTCGCCTATGGCAGCGATCTGTTGGGGCAGCTGCAGGTGGACCAATCGCGCGAGTTTTTGTTCCGCGCGGAGGTGCTGTCGCCGATCGAGATCATCCGGCAGGCGACATTGGTCGGCGCGGACGTCGTGCGGCAGACGGGGAAGCTTGGAGTCGTTGAGCCGGGAGCGTTTGCGGACCTGATTGTGGTGGACGGCGATCCGTTGAAAGATCTTGGGCTGTTTCAAGATCAAGGTGCGCATTTGAGCGCGATCATGAAGGGCGGCGTGTTTCACAAGAACCGACTCTAAGTTGCGTCGTGCGTGTGAACTCGGCTGTTGAGCGCCCATTGTTGTGATGTGCGCGGTGCGCGTGCCGTGATACGTCATGATAATGCTGCGCCCCCTCGCGGTTCTTCTGTTTGCGATCATGTGCGCCGGTTGTGCCGGTGTGGCGGCACCTGCATGCGGCTTGGGCCAGGCGATGGTCGAGACGCAGCTTTACTTCGGGATGAGCAAGCCTTCCGGCGCGCTGGTAAGCGAGCGCGAGTGGCAGGCGTTCGTTGCAGCCGAGATCGCGCCGAAGTTTCCGGAAGGGTTCAGTGTTCTGGACGGCGCGGGGTTCTGGCGCGACGCGAAAACGCAGAAGACGATTTCGGAGAAGAGCAAGGTCGTCGTGCGCATGCATGACGATAACGCCGACGCCGCCATCGGCGAGATCGTTGCGGCCTACAAGACACAATTTCAGCAAGATGCAGTGATGCGGGTCGACAGGCCCGTGTGCGCGCAGTTCTAGGAGCCCCCATGGACATCACCTATCGCCGCAGTTCGCTTCTGGTGTTCTTCGCCGGGGTCGCCAACCTTTATCTCGTCGCGTTCGCGATGGACGGGTTCGTGTCGGTTGCGGACGAGCTTTGGGCGATGGTCGCGGGGCGGAGCCCGCTCTCGAATTTGCGGCAACAGTTGGCGCTTTTTGTCGTGCTCTCTTCGCTGATCATGGCGTTCGTGGTCGCGCTGGTGCCGCATCTGCCGAAGACGGTGTTCTTGCCGCTGGTCGGCGCCGCGGTTTGGCTGGCACTCGGCGGGCCGCCGTTCGGGTCGCTTGCGAAAAGCGGCGACGGTGCGGGCTTGTTCCTGGCGCTCTGTCAGTCGGCGCTTTCCATGGCCGCATTCTTCATCATCCATGTGCGCACCGGCAGTCCGTTTTTGAGCGCGAACGCTCTGCCCCATTTGAACCACGTGTTCTTGCGCATTGCGTTCGCCTCGATCGTGACGCTGATCGTGGGGCTTGCCGGCATCGTGGCCGGAGGCATTTGGACGGCGGTGACGTTCGCCGAGCAGGAGACGAAGGGCTACATCCAGTTCACCTGGGACGACATTCGCGCGCGGGCGGCGGTGCTGCGCAAGGACGGTAAGGTCGTGCAACTGATCGCGACCGCTCACATCGCCGAGCGCCAATTCTACGAACGCGCCTATGCAAAGATCCCACCGAATGCGGTCGTGCTGGCCGAGGGCATCACCGACGACAAAGGCGTGCTCGCCCGCGAGGCAGCGAAACCCGATGAAGTGGCGAAGTCGATGGGCCTCGACTCGCAAATCGTGTTCGAGGAAATGCTGGCCGCCGGCGAGACCGTCGCGGTGGACCCGAAGCCCGGCTCTGCGAGGGGTAAGCTTGCGGCGAGGACGAAAGCCGACGTGGTGCGGGCGGACATGGATGTGTCGGACCTCTCACCCGCGACGTTGCGGTGCCTGCGCGCCGATTTGGCGGCGAAGATGGATACCGGCGAGGTGCTGGCGAAGGACGGCGGGACGCCCGCGTGCTCGCCGAAAGACCTTGAGGTGTTCTGGAATGAGATATTGACGAAGCGCAATGTGCATCTGATGGCGACGTTCGACAAACTCGCCGACAAGTACGACGTGTTCGTCGTGCCGTGGGGGGCGATGCATATGCCGGAGCTCGAGAAAGAATTCCTCGCGCGCGGGTACCGGATCGAGTCGGCCGAGATGCTGACGCTCGCGAAGTACGAGACGGTGGCGGGGCACGTGTTCGGCGGCCTCGCCGCGTTCCGGCTCTTGGGTCCCGGAACGCGGCCGTATCAGATGCGGACGTATCCCTACCAGATCCGGATGCGCTGATCCGGTTTAAGGTAAAGCTTCGCGGCCTCCGGCACGGCGAAAGCTTCGTACCATTCGTCCATGTTGCGCACGGTGCCGTTGGCGCGGAATTCGCCGGGGGAGTGCGAGTCGGAGACGACTTGGTTGCGTAGCGCTTCTTCGCGTTGCAGTTGGCGCCAGATTTGCGCGAACCCTAAGAAAAAGCGTTGGATACCGGTGTAGCCGTCGATGACCGGCGGCTCATTGCCGCCGAGCGAAATCTTGTAAGCCTCTAGCGAGACGTTTAGACCGCCGAGGTCGCCGATGTTCTCACCCAGCGTGAGACGGCCGTTCACGAAGAGGCCCGGTAGCGCTTCGAACTTCGCGTATTGATCGGCAAGCTTGTCGCCGAGTTCCTTGAACCTGCGCTCGTCGTCGGCGTTCCACCACTTACGCAGGATGCCGTCGCCGTCGGACTTCGAGCCTTGGTCGTCAAAGCCGTGGCCCATCTCGTGACCGATGACGGCGCCGATGCCGCCGTAGTTCACGGCAGGGTCCGCGTTCAAATCGAAGAATGGCGGCTGCAGGATCGCGGCCGGGAACACGATCTCGTTCCAGACGGAGCTGTAATAGGCGTTCACGGTTTGCGGGGCCATGCCCCACTCTTTGCGGTCCGCGGGCTTGGTCAGCCGCGATACGTCGCGCGCGCGGTTGAAGGCGCGCTCGCGCATGCGGTTGCCGAACGCGTCGCCCGGCTTCACATCTAGGGGCGCGTAATCGCGCCAAGTGTCGGGGTAACCGATCTTGACGTTGATCTTGTCGAGCTTCGTCAGTGCAGCCTTCTTTGTTTCCTCCGACATCCAAGCGAGCTTGCCGATGCGGACCTTGTAGGCCGCGCGCAGGTTTTCGACGAGGGTCGCCATTGCTGCTTTGGCGGCCGGCGTGAAGTTCTTCTTGACGTAGAGTTGGCCAACGGCTTCGCCCATCGGCGCGTTGAACGGTGAGCCGCTCATTTGCGTGACCGCGCGCTTCCAGCGTTCGCGTTGCATCGGCTGGCCGGTCACGACCTTGCCGTTGAAGTCGAACGCCGCGTCGTCGAACGCTTTCGGCAGAACATCGGCAAGGCCGTTCAGGTAGTGGAATGTCACATAGGCGCGCCACGTCGAAACCGGCGTCGCCCTGAACAGCTTGGCGAGCGCTTGGATCGCGTCGACTTGCGTCACAATGAAGAAGTCATGGGTGGGTGCGCCGAACGCGGCGAGGCCCGCTTCCCACGGAAACTCCGGCGCGAAGGCGAGCAATTCCGCGCGGGTCTTCGGATTGTACGTGAGATCGCGGTTGCGCGATTTTTCGCGGGGCCAATGGATCTCCGCGATTTGACGTTCGACGGCGACAATGGCACCGGCGCTGGTTGCGGCATCGGGATAGCCGGCCAACGTCAGCAGCTGCTCGACGTAGGCGCGGTACTTCGTGCGCGTATCGGCGAACTTCACGTCGTCTTTCAGGTAATAGTCGCGGTCCGGCATGCCAAGACCCGACTGGCCGATACCTATGACATAGGTGTCCGGCCGCTTTGCATCGAGGTTGACGCCCATGCCGACCGGCGCATTGGCGCGGAACTCCGGCCCCGACAACAGCACGACCAGGTCTTCGTGCGTTTGGACGGCGACGATACGATCCAAGTCCGCCTTCGCGGGCGCGAGCCCCTTTCGGTCGATCGCGGCGGTGTCGTTGTAGCTCTCGTAGTAGTCGAGCGCCTTGCGTTCCACGCTGCCCGCCGCCGGCTTCTTGCGGCGTGCGTCGTCGAGCACGGTGCGCACGTCGTCTTCGGACTTCGCAGCCAGGATATTGAAAGAGCCCCAACGCGAACGGTCGGACGGGATTTGCGTCGTCTTCATCCAAGTGCCACCGACGTGGCGGAAGAAGTCGTCGCCGGGGCTAACGCTCTTGTCCATCGCCGCCAGGTCGAGCCCCCAGGCGCCGATCGCGGGTTTGCCCGCCGCGGCGCGCGCGGCCATTGTCCAGGCACCCGCACCCATTGCGGCCAGGCTTGCTGCACCTGCGCCGAGCAGCATTGCGCGGCGGTTGACGTTCAAGCTCATGTGGTTCCCCCGAAAGAAAGGCGGTGATCAGAAGCCAAGCTCTAGCACCGGTCACGTCACGTGTTCGAGAGGGCCGACTCGCGCCACGGGGGAAATGCTGCGGGTGCGGCCCGCTTCCCACGCACTGTGCCGTCGTCATAGCCTTGCGGGTCAAGACAGTACGAGGACTCGCCCATGTTTCGTTGGATCGTTGCGATCGTTTTTGCGCTTGTGTCTTTTGGGGCCATCTTTTGGTTTGGCGCGCGGGGTGGGTGGTTCGGTGCGGAGCATGGGCCGGGTACGATCTCGGGCAAAGAGGTTCTTGCGGACGTGATCGCGGCGCGGATGGCCAGGCGCAGCGCCGCGGGCGAAGACGACGATCAGATCTTGTTCGGCGATCTGCATGTTCACACGACGATCTCCGTCGATGCCTATCAGTTCTCGCTGCCGATTTTGGGAGGCTCGGGGCTGCATCCGCTCGCCGATGCGTGCGACTTCGCGCGCTACTGCTCCGCGCTCGACTTCTGGGCTTCGACCGATCACGCGGAATCGATCACGCCGCCGCGCTGGCAGATGGTGAAGGACGCGGTGCGGGCGTGCCAGAAAGTGTCGGGCAGCAACGACAATCCCGACATGATCTCTTTCATCGGCTTCGAGTGGACGCAGGTCGGCCGCGTGCCGCAGGAGCATTTCGGCCATAAGAACGTGATCTTCCGCGATCTCGACGACGATAAGGTTGCCGCCCGCGCCATCGAAACACAAAAGCTGGGACTCGCTTCGCCGATCTCGCCGTTGGTCGTAACGCAAGACTTCGCGCACCGGCAGGACTACTTCGACTACAATAACTTCATGGCGGCGACGAACGCGGTGGCGGACTGCGATGCAGGGATACCGTCGGACAAGCTGCCGAAGGACTGCGTCGAAGCGGCGCGCACGCCGGGCGACCTTGTGCGAAAGCTGTTCGACGAGCAAAGGCTTTCGCCGCTGATCATCCCGCACGGCACGACCTGGGGCTTCTACACGCCGGCGGGTACGACGTGGGCCAAAGCGCTCAATTCCAAAGAACGTCCCGACAAGTTCCCGCTGATTGAAGTCTATTCGGGCCACGGCAATTCGGAAGAATACCGCGCCTGGGAGGAGGTAAGTACCGCGAGCGACGGTAAGCAGACCTGCCCTGACGCAACTGCGGACCACTTGCCGGGGTGCCAACGTGCCGGCCAGATCATTATGGAGCGGTGCCAGAAAGCGAAAATTGCAACGTCCGAATGCGAAAAGCGTGCAGCCCAAGCGCGACAGAACTACGTCGACATGCAGGCGTTCGGTCACCTCGCCGCGCCCGGCGCGGTCAGCGCCGATTGGCTCGACGCCGGGCAATGCACAGACTGCTTCCTGCCGTCGTTCAACTATCGTCCGAAAACGTCGGTGCAAGCTGGTCTTGCGATGAGCCGCTTCGACGACGCGGACGGAAAGGCGACGCGTTTCGACTGGGGCTTCATCGGCTCGAGCGACAATCACCGCGCAAGACCCGGCACCGGCTACAAGCAATACGACCGCCGCAACAACACAGAAGCAACCGGCGCACCGAACGAGGATTTGCGCAAGCTCCTGATCGGCAGTATCGGCGACGCGAATGACGAAAATCCGAACACGCAGTCGATCGCACTCGACGACATTCAAAAACTTCCGGGCTTGCGCACCGTTGAAGCCGAACGCCAAGCCTCATTCCTACTCACCGGCGGGCTTGCTGCGGTGCACGCGAAGGGCCGCTCTCGCGCGCAGATCTGGGACGCGCTCCAGCGCCGCGAAACCTACGCGACGTCCGGCCAAAAGACATTGCTGTGGTTCCAAGCCGTCGACAACGCAGGCGCAAAGACGCCGATGGGAAGCCGCGTTGCAGCGAACGCAGCACCCACGTTTGAAGTCCGCGCGATCGGTGCCTTCAAGCAAAAGCCCGGCTGCCCCGACTTCGCCAAGGCGGGATTGGAGGAAAGCCGTCTCGCAAAGCTGTGCGGCGGCGAATGCGACAACCCGTCGGACGAACGCGCCAAGATCACGCGGATCGAGGTGGTGAAAATCCGTCCGCAAGCGAAGGCGGGAGAAGACATCGCAAGCTTGATCCAAGACCGTTTCGTCGTCCACCAATGCGAAGCCCGCACGGACGGCAGCTGTTCATTCACATTCAGCGACCCAAGCTACGCGGCGGACAAGCGCGACGCGCTCTACTATGTGAAGGCGATTCAGGAAGCCGAGCCGATGATCAACGCCGACCCGCTGAAGTGCGAGCGCGACGCGAGCGGCAAATGTGTCAAGGTCAATCTCTGCTACGGCGACTATCGCTCAGGCCCGAGCGACTGCACCGCCCCCGCCGAGCCCCGCGCCTGGTCGTCGCCGATCTACGTGGACTACGCCGAAAGTCGTTGAACTGGCCGATGACTTTGATCCAGAGCAAGGTGGCACCTGGCGCTTATCGGTATTTTGCCAGCGTAGGGCGGCGTGAAGGTGCGTTCGCCCGTGAACCGGTAGGGTCAACCATGCAATTGATTAGGAATTTTACTGCCGTGTTTGCGGTTTCGCTGAGCCTCGCCGCCGCCGCGAGTGGCGCAACAGTCGCGCAACCCACGAATGAACCGGTCACGTCGAAATCCCCAGAGCGCTTCAAACATTACACACTGCAAGGCATTCCCGTCGCTTTTCGCGGCAAAACGAACCCGTTGCCGATAAACGTAGGGAATGTGATCAAGGGCGCCGACCTCTACAACGCACGCTGTGCCTCGTGCCACGGACCGATGGGTTTCGGTAACGGCGCGGCGGGTGGCGCATTGCGGCCGCGTCCGGCCGACCTAGCTTGGTCGCTCTCCGACCCGCGCGTGAAGGACGATTTCCTCCTTTGGACCATCACCGAGGGCGGCGCGCAGTTCGGCTCGAACATGCCGGCTTTCAAGGGTGACCTAAGCGAAAACCGCATATGGGAGATCGTCACTTATATGCGCGCGGCGTTTGAAGGACGTGAAGCGAGCGGTCCCGACCGTACCGGGAAGTTGGCGGCGCGCTAACGCGCGATCTCCTCACGCAAAATTTCGAGTTCGAGCCACCGCTCTTCGCTCGCGGCCAGCGTCGCTTGCAGTTCGGCTAGCTTGGCCGTTGCGGCTGTGAAGCCCTTCGGGTCGCGCTCGTAGAACCCATCGCCCGCAAGGCGCTCGTGCAGCGTGTGGATTTCGCGCTCGAGGGCGGTGATCTGCGCCGGCAGCGTTTCCAGCGCGTGCTTATCCTTGAAGCTGAGCTTGCGCCGCTCCACCGGAGCGGCAGGCACGGCGGCGCGAGCCCGCCCCACCTTCGTGACCTCGCGAACCCGCGCGGAAACACCGGCGCCGCGTTGCGTTACCATATCGCTATAGCCGCCCGCATACTCAACGAACCGGCCTGCGCCTTCCGCCATCAGGATGCTCGTTGCCACACGGTCCAGGAAATCGCGGTCGTGGCTGACCACGATCACCGTCCCTGCGTAGTCGGCGAGCATTTCCTGCAATAAGTCGAGCGTTTCGAGGTCTAGGTCGTTCGTCGGTTCGTCAAGCACGAGCAGGTTCGACGGCGCGGCGAGCGCCTTTGCCAATACAAGCCGCCCGCGCTCGCCGCCCGACAGTACTTTGACAGGTGTGCGCGCCTGCTCCGGCGTGAACAGAAAGTCCTTCATGTAGGACGCATAGTGGCGTGTCGTGCCGCCTACGCTTACCGTCTCGCCATGCCCGCCGGTCAGGAAGTCTTTCACGCTGACGTCCGGCAGCAGCGTTTCGCGCCTTTGATCGAGCACGTGCATCTGTACGTTCGCACCCAGCCGCGTCTCGCCCGTATCCGGCGCCATCCGGCCTGTCAGCAGGTTTACCAACGTCGTCTTACCCGCGCCGTTCGGTCCGACGATGCCCACGCGGTCGCCGCGCATGATGCGGGTGGAGACGTCGCTCACGACGGCAAGTTCGCCGAACGCCTTGGACACGTTCTTCGCGTCGATGACAATGGCGCCCGACACCTCGCCTTCGGTGGCGCCGAGCTTCACGGTACCGGTCTGACGCCGCGCCTCGCGCCGCTGGCGGCGGAAGTCGGCGAGGCGGGCCATGCGTCCGACGTTGCGCTTGCGCCGCGCGGTGACGCCGTAGCGTACCCAGTGCTCCTCCATCACGATGCGCCGGTCGAGCTTGTGTTGTTCCAACTCCTCCTGCTCCAAGACCGTGTCGCGCCAGGCTTCGAACGCCGAGAAGCCCTGCTCGATACGCCGCGTCGCGCCGCGGTCGAGCCACACGGTCGCCCGCGACAGGCGTTCGAGGAAGCGCCGGTCGTGGCTGATCAACACCATCGCCGAGCGCAGCGCGTTTAACTCGCTCTCGAGCCACTCGATCGCGGGCAAGTCCAAGTGGTTTGTCGGCTCGTCCAGCAGCAGAATGTCGGGCGAAGGCGCCAGGACGCGTGCCAGCGCCGCACGGCGCGCCTCGCCACCGGACAGCCGATCTGCCAGCTCTTCCCCCGTCATACCCAAACACTCGAGCAGATAGCGCGCGCGATATGGATC
>JABFRX010000049.1 GCA_013140995.1 Alphaproteobacteria bacterium
GTCTAACGCTGCACCGGCCAACGGTGGCCTACGACCTGCCCACCGGCGGCAGGCGCCTTGTGCAACACGCCGACGGCTACGACGCGACAATCGTCTCCGGCCAAATCACCTACAGAAACGGCAACCCAACAAGCGCCCTCCCCGGCAAACTCATCCGCGGCGCGCAGATGGTTTAGCGCTTACGCTTCGGCAGCGCCTGCACACCGCCCAAGAACAGCGCCGTCGCGAACTTCGCGGCGTCGTCCACGTCGATGTCGTCGCGGGCGACCAAGTGGTTCGCAATCTCGAACGCAACACCCACGATCGAAGCCATCAGCAGATCGGGGTCCGCGTCAGGCACCACGCCGCTCTCGATCGCCCGCTCCAAGTCGACGCGCAATTCGTCGAACCCGGCGACGACCTCCGGCGTATCGATGCGCACGCGCTGCATCTCGGGATTGCGCCGCATCGTGGCGAACGTCGAGTGATCGTTCTTCACGAAGTCGAAGAACGTACGGAACGAACCCGCGATGAACTCCTCGAACGTACGCGCACGAATACGCTCGGCGCGCAGCCGCGGACGCACGCGCAAAGCCGTCTCGTCCTGTAGCGCTTGGAACACTTCTTCCTTCGACTTGAAGTAGTTGTAAAACGTACCGGACGCGAGGTCGGTCGCGCGGATGATGTCGCGCACCGTCGTCGCCCCGTACCCCAGTTCCGCAAACACCTGCCGCGCCGCGTCGATAATCGCCTGGCGATTGCTCGCCTTCGTCTCTTCGCGCTTGCCGCGGGCCTTTGCGTCGAGGTCGAGACTCATGCCGCCACCGTTGCCTTGGGCGAGGGCCGGATCACCCGGGGTTCGATGGGCAGTATATACCCGTGCGCGGCCGCGCGCTTACGCCCTTTCGCCAGCTCGCGGCGCAAATCCACGGTGTATTCCCCGCAGTTGATCTGGATCGTGTGGCGCGGCGAAGACACATAGCCCCGCTTGACCCGCTCGTGCATCTCGATCCTCTCCGCCTGCATCATCTCGACCGGCGGAATCGCATAGTGCCCGGTTAGGTAGTGCGCCAAGAACTTCGCCTGCTCCTCCGCAATCGGCATCATCGCGCAAAGCGGCTGCACCAGCCCCGCGAAGAACAGGTTCAAAAACCGCGGATCGATCATCCGCTTCCACAGCGCGATGTCGTTGCCCGGCGCCGCGATCAACCCCTCGTCGAAGAACGGAAACGAAATCTTGTAGCCGGTCGCCCAAATAATGATGTCGACATCCTCGATGCTGCCATCGGCAAAGACGACCTGCTTCCCGCGCAGTTCGCGGACATCCGGCTTCGGCGCAATGTCGCCGGAACCAATGCGCACATAGAGTTCCTGACTGACCGCCGGATGCGTCGTGAGAAACGCGTGATCCGGCGCCGTGAGGCCGAACTGCTCCGGCCGCCCGGCAGTTGACTCAAGCTGCTTCTCGGCAAGCCACCGCAGCAAGGGCGCCGGTAGATAGCGCTGCATCCAAGCCGGATCCTTACTCGGGTGCGCGATCTGCGCGTCGAGCACCTCGCCGGCGGCATACTTCGGCACGACCCAATAGCCGCGCCGCTGGGACAGGAACACCTTTTTCGCGACACCCTTGTGCCCAAGCTCGCACGCGATATCGAGCGCCGAATTGCCGAACCCAACGACGAGCACATTCCGCTCGCGGCAGATGACGGGGTCGCGCGGGTCGATATAGGCATGGCTGTGAATCTGCTTGCCGTCGAACACACCCGGATAACCGGGCTCCGGCAGACGCGGGTCCCAATGGTGTCCGTTTGCGACGACCAGCGCGTCGTAGAGCCGTTGCTCGCCGCTCTCCAGCGTGATCCACCACAGCCCGTCGCCGGTCGGCTCCGCCCGCTTCACACCGCAGTCGAACGTGATGCGGTCGCGAATGCCGAAATGGTCGGCGTAAGCGTCGAAATAGGCCGCAATCTGCTCATGATGAGGATAGTCCGGAAAGCTGGCCGGCATCGGAAAATCCGAATACGCCATCTTTTCGCGCGACGTGTTGATGTGCAGGGACCGGTAGGCCGACGACATGCCGTTCGCGTTCTTGAACACCCAATTGCCGCCCACCCTGTCGGATTTCTCCAGACAGTCGAACGGAATCCCGAACTCGGAAAACGTCTTGGCTACGGCGATCCCGCTCGATCCCGCGCCGATGATGCACGTCTTAGGTAAGCGCGGATCGGGCACGCGCGGCGATACAGGCATCAAGTCCCCAAAGCTTTGTTCAGCCCACGGAGCATTATCGAGAGTTCATGACACTCCGTCAACTTTCGGGAACGCGCGGCCGGTTTCAAAGGTTAAGGAAGCCGGATGACGAAGAGCTTGCGCGTCGTCTCGACGACCTCCCATGTTCCCTCAAAGCCCGGCTGAATGACGAACGCATCCCCGGGCCCGATACGCTGTGGCGCCTCACCGTCCCGCGTAATGGTACTGACCCCGCTCAGGATGGAGCAGTACTCCCACTCGTCATACACGATCCGCCACTTGCCGGGCGTCGACTCCCACACACCGGCGAACACCTTGCTGTCAGAGATCTCTTCAAACGTCCAAGTCCGGAACACAGGTGCACCGGCGAGAATCCGTTCGGCGAGAGGCCCACCCGCCTCGAACGGCATGTGCTCAAGACGATCGAGCGGAAACCGCACAAACATCACCCGGCCACCTTCATAATGCTACTCGGAAATGGCTGATCCGCTATCAACCCACGACCGGACCTCACGCGTCAACAAACTAGAAGCGCCAAGAGACGCTGGTCGACCCGATGAACGTATCCTCGCCACCCGCATCGTTGGTGGCGATACCTGCGGCCTGATAAATCGCGGTCGCCGACACCACCCAGTGCAGCGTCGGCTCCCACCGCAGCCGCGTGTAAATCTGCGTCATCACGCCGTGCGCAGTCATGCCGGGCAGCGCGATCAAACACGGAGTTCGGCTTCCTGCGCCGCGCTCAACGATAGCGCAAGCGCAGCGGCCCAAACCGCGCGACCCATCTCCGCGCCCCCTTGACGCGTCCCCACGACCGATTGAACCCCGCCCCAGTGCACAGTCAAAAGAATTCGCGGCCGTTGACCTTACCGCACATGGATAGTCGCAGCCGAAGGCGCCATTGACAGCCGCCACGCTGCAAGCATCCACTCCCTCGAATGAGCGATTTGCCCCCAACCGCCCCCGAACACAAAGCCGGTTTCGTGCTGTCCAACGTGCCGCACGCGGCGGCGCTGCAGTTGATGATTGTCGAGGTGAGGGCGGGTGAAGCCGTCTGCAAAGTACCTTACGCGGAGCATCTGATCGGCAACCCCGACACGCGCGTGATCCACGGCGGCGTCATCACGGCGCTCCTCGACAACGCGTGCGGCGTGGCGGTCGGCTCGAAAACACTATTGATGGGACAGATCGCAACACTCGATCTGCGCATCGACTACATGAAAGCGGCGACCCCGGGAGAGGACATCTTTGCCTTCGCCGAGTGCTACAAGGTGACGAAGAATATCGCCTTCGCGCGCGGCGTCGCCTACCACACGGACCGCAGCGATCCGATCGCGACCTGCGCGGCAGCCTTCATGCTGGGCACGAAGAGCCAGCGCGGCGCAAACGTGTCCGGCGCAGGAGGCAAATGATGGAACTGATTCGCCGCGCGCACGCCGAAGGCAAGAAGCCGGACCTTCAAGCAATCGTCGATGCGATCCCGTACTGCAAGTTTCTAGGCATCGACATCGATCGCAAGGGCACCGAACTCACCACGATTCTGCGCTTCAGTCAGAAGCTGATTGGCAACCCTGTCCTGCCCGCGCTGCACGGCGGCGTCGTCGGCGCGTTCCTGGAGGTAACCGCCGTCATCCAGTTGATGCTGGAAGCCGAGAGCGAAGACCTGCCGAAGCCCGTGGACATCGGGATCGACTACCTGCGCTCCGGCAAGCCGGTCGACACCTACGCTCGCGCGATCGTGACGAAACACGGCCGGCGCGTTTGCAATGTCCGCGCGGAGGCCTGGCAGGACGAGCACACCCGCCCGATTGCCGCGCTGCACGGCCATTTCCTGATCCGCCCGCGCGAGACCGCCACCCCCTAAACCCGCTGCATTGCAGCTGCGAAGCGCCATGTTGCGTGCCGCCCCCATGAGCGTAGGATTGCCTCAGACATCGTGCTTCTCAGTTTGCGTAACGATGAACTCGCACCGAGGAGAAACCACTATGCGCAGCACCCACTATCGTGACTGGATTGCATGGTCCGTTGTAGCGGCGATCGCCGTCGTCGTAGGGACCGAGTATTACATCCAGCGTACGACCGGTCTGTCGACACCGGAATACGTCTACAAGATCGTCGTCACGCCGACTTCGAACTAACCGGCTGACGCTTGTCTTCGGCATTTTGGGTTTGAGGCCTACGCCTCGGGCTCTTCCAGGACGACGTTGTAGCCCCACAAACGGCGAATGTGCTTCAGCACCGCATCCTTCGTATTCTGCGCAAGCGGTATCCCGCGATGGCGATTGTGGCGCAACGTCAACGTCCGGTCGCCGGCAAGATTGGCACCCACCACCTGAACGTCCGGCTGATGCGTGGAGAGATCGTAGAGCCGCGCCAAAGACGTGCGCAGTTTGCGATAACCGGGTTCGTTGTGGATCGCAGCCACCGTGTAGACGGGATCCTCCGTCTTATCGCGCACCGCAAAGAGCTTCAGATCGCGCATGACCTTCGGGCTTAAGAACTGCTGGATGAAACTCTCGTCGCGATAATTCGCCCACGCGTGCTTCAGCACCTCGCGCCAATTGCCCTTGCCCGCGACGTCGGGGAACCACTCACGGTCTTCCGGCGTCGGGTCTTCGGACATGCGCTTGATGTCGGACATCATCGCAAAGCCAAGCGCATACGGGTTGATCCCGTAATAGCGTGAATCGTCGAAGCCGGGCTGCATCACCACGCTTGAGTGCGAATGCAGGAACTCGAGGATAGACCCCTCGCTGATCTGCCCGCGGTCGTAGAGCGCGTTCATGATGTAGTGGTGTACGAACGTGGCGCAACCTTCGTTCATCACCTTTGTCTGCATCTGCGGATAAAAGTACTGCGCCACGTTGCGCACGATACGCAGTAACTCACGCTGCCAGTTCTTCAACACCGGCGAATGCTTCTCCAGGAAGTAAATCAGGTTCTCTTCCGGCAGGTTCATCGGCGCCTGAGGACCCACGACTTCATCCTCGTCAACAGCGGCCAAATCCGCGCTCATATCGCGCGCGGTGCCGGGCAGCGTACGCCACAAATCGTTGAAGCTCTCTTCCTCGTATTGCTGGCGCTTGCGCAACCGCTCTTCGCGCTGCGCCCGCGACGGACGCGGCGGCCGGCGGTAGCGGAACACGCCCTGCTCCATCAGCGCATGCGCAGAATCAAGCACCTGCTCCACGGCTTCCGCGCCGTACTTTTCCTCGCACGCTGCGACGTATTTCTTCGAGAACGCGAGATAGTCGAGGATCGCCTCGGCGTTCGTCCACTGCCGGAACAGATAGTTGTTCTTGAAGAAGTGATTGTGCCCAAAGCACGCATGCGCCATGACGAGCGCCTGCATCGTCATGGTGTTCTCTTCCATCAGATAGGCGATGCACGGGTTCGAGTTGATGACGATCTCGTAGGCGAGCCCCGACCAGCCCTTGCTGTACATCGTCTCTTCGCGCGCGAAAATTTTGCCGAACGACCAATGGTGGTACATCAGCGGCATACCGTGCGCCGAATAGGCGTCGAGCATCTGCTCGGAAGCGATGATCTCAATCTGGCTCGGATAGACGTCGAGCTTCAGGTCGTTAAGACCGACATCCTCGATCGCCGCGAACACGCGCTTCAAAAGCGCGAAATCCCATTCGCCGCCGGAAAACAGTAGCTCGCTCATGCCGCCACCCGGTTCGTTTGCCGCGCCAGCATGAGCGCGAACAGGATTTTCAGCAAATCGATTTGCTCGAACTTACGCCGCGACAGCAAGCCGCTCGCCGCGACCTCGCCATGGCCTAGACCGTCCAGAAGCACATAATGCGCACCGGGCAGGATCGTGGACGCGACAGGCACAAGACCGTCATTGCGAAGTCCGCGCTCTTCCATCCACCGCAGCGTCGGCCACGCGGGCAGCAGTCCCTTGCCAGCGGCCGTACCCACGCACATGACCGGCACCTCGGCCAAAAGCCGCGCAATCTCGCTCGCATTGGCGTCGAGATACCGCGCACGCTCATCGGTGGTGAGATCGCAGATCGCCTGCGGGTCCGCGCCCAGAAGCTTCAGCGCCGACGCTCCGATCCGCCGCGCCTTCGGTACGTTGCACGCGACATCGGCCACCGGCGACCCTTGAAACGGCGCCTGAAACGAAACCCATCCATCCACGAAGCGCCGCACGCTCGGATACGCAACGAGCGCCTCCAGCGCGTCTAGGCCGCCCTTGGAATGCGTCACGATCCACGTCGGGCAGTGATGCCGCTCGAAAATCTCCGCAAGCCGCGCGCCGTTTGCGCCCACGGTCGCACCTGTATCGATGTCCGCAATCTCGGCGTCGAACCCGTCGTCTTTCAGCTGCCGCACCTGATGCGTCAGATACTCGACCAGGCGAAGCCGGCTGGCTTTCAGCGCGATCCCGCTCAACACCGCCGGTACGAACAAAATACGCGACGCCCGAATGCGGCCGGCAACCTGCGCAAATGCAGCGTCCGCCCGCGCGGTTTCCAACCGGCCGTTGGAGAAGAAGGGCGCAAGCTTCGCCGTATCTTCATGACCGTAAGGCGCGCGCTTCAGCCGCGCGTACGATTGCGGGCCATCCTCATGATCGAGCCAAGTCAACAACCGGCCCCAAACCCGTGCACCGGCGGCGTTCACCCCTTGGCCTCCGTGCCTTCCTTCGCGAACAGCTCGCGGAACACGGGGAAGATGTCTTGCGGCTTGGCGATGCGTTTCGTCGCGAAGTTCTTCCAATCGCGAGCGACGGTCCGATAAGCGCGCCAAAGCTCCGCCCCGGACTCCTCGCTCGAGAACACTTCCATCTCCCGCTCGTCCAGGATCTCGATATACGCGTAGTACTGGCACATCGGCATCAGTTCTTGGTTCAGAAGATCGACGCAGCGCGACGCGTCGCCCGTCTGCGTGTAACCGTCCGACGCCTGCGCCGCATAGATGTTCCACTCGCCCGTGGCATAGCGCTCGTGCACGATCTTCTTCATTTCCTCAAGCGCCGTCGACACGATCGTGCCGCCCGATTGACGCGAATAGAAGAACGTATGCTCGTCGACTTCCTGCGCGTCGTGCGTATGGCGGATGAACACGATATCGAGCCGCTCGTACCGCCGCTTCAGAAAGAGATGCAGCAGCATGAAGAACCGCTTGGCGAGATCCTTCTCCCGCTCGCCCATCGAACCCGACACGTCCATCAGGCAGAACATCACCGCCTGACTCGTCGGCACCGGCTCCCGCACGAACGCGTTGAACCGAACGTCCACGGGATCAAGAAACGGCACCCACTTGCGCTTGTGCTCAAGCCGCGCGATCTCTTCCTCAAGCTCGGCAATCTCTTCGCGCTTGTCGCTGTCGGGCGTGGCGCCGCATTTGAGCGTGGTCAGCCGTTGGCGCAGCACCTCGATGTCTTCTTCTTTAGGCCTCCGCATCGCGAGGCGCCGCCCGAACGAATTGCGCATCGTGCGCACGAGGTTGATCTGGTTCGGCGACCCGGAAGTCGTCATCCCGGCGCGCCGCCAGTTGTAGACCTTGATCTCCTTGAGCGCCGTCTTGATCAAATTCGGCAGCTCAAGATCTTCGAAGAAGATGTCTAGTATTTCGTCTTGGGATAACGTGAACGAAAAGTCGTCGTCGAACTCCCCGCCCTGCGCCGCATCCTTGCCGCGCCCCTGGCCGTCGCCCTGGCGCGGTTTCTTGATCTGATCGCCTTCGATGAAGTCTTTGTTGCCGGGCAGAACGCGCTCGTGCTCGCCGCCGGCCGTGGGGTCATGCCGAAACCGCGGCTCCTTCGTCGACTTCGTTGGGATCGAAATCTTCTGATCCTTGGCGAAGTCCGAAACCGTACGGTCCTTCAGCGACTTCTGAACCGCCTCTTTGATCTCGCCCCGCGCGCGGCGGATAAAGCGCTGCCGATTGGCAAGGCTCTTGCCCTTCGGGTTCAATCGGCGGTCGATGAAGTTTGCCATGGTGAGAGCCGCCGCGCGCTTGTAGAGCGCGCGGCTTGGCTTTTATCCCGCCTTGTTCACGCGCATGTACCACTCGACCAGCCGCCGCACTTGCCGCGCCGTATAGTGGCGCGCAAGCATGCGCTTGACGAACTCGTTGTGCTTGGACTGCGTGTCGGAATCTTTCTTCGACTCGAACGAAATCACCGGCAGCAAGTCCTCGACCTGGCTGAACATCCGCTTCTCGATGACGTTGCGGATCTTCTCGTAGGACGTCCACGCCGGGTTCTTGCCGTCGTTTGCTGCGCGGTGACGCAGCGCGAACTTCACGACCTCGTTGCGGAAGTCCTTTGGGTTTGCGATCCCGGCAGGCTTCTCGATCTTCGACAACTCATTGTCGATATTGTTGCGGTCGAGTAGCTGCCCCGTATCCGTATCCTTGAAGTCCTGATCTTCGATCCACGCATCCGCATACGAGATGTACCGGTCGAACAGGTTCTGCCCGTACTCGCTATAAGACTCGAGATACGCCTTCTGGATTTCCTTGCCGATGAACTCCGCATAGCGCGGTGCGAGCTCGGCCTTGATGAATTCCAAATACCGCTTCTCGGTATCCTCCGCATGCTGCTCGCGCTTGATCGCCTGTTCCAGCACGTACATCAAATGCACCGGATCGGCGGTCACTTCGGTCGTGTCGTAGTTGAACGTCTCCGACAGCACCTTGTAGGCAAAGCGCGTGGAGATACCACCCATGCCTTCGTCTACACCCGCCGCATCCTTGTATTCCTGCAGCGTCTTGGCTTTCGGGTCGGTGTCCTTCAGCTTCTCGCCGTCGTAGACGCGAAGCTTCGAGTAGAGGTTGGAATTCTCGTGCTCCTTGAGTCGCGTCAGCACGCAGAAGCGCGCCAGCATCTCAAGCGTTTCCGGCGCACACGGCGAACTGCCGAGTTCGCTGCTCTGCAAGAGCTTCTTGTAGATCGCTACCTCATCCGTCGCACGCAGGCAGTACGGCACCGTCACGACGCAGATTCGGTCGAGGAACGCCTCGTTGTTCTTATTCGCTTTGAATTGCGTCCACTCGGATTCGTTGGAGTGCGCCAGAATAATGCCCTGGAACGGAATCGGCCCCAGCGTCTCGGTACCGATATAGTTCCCCTCCTGCGTGGCGGTCAGCAGCGGGTGAAGCACCTTGATCGGCGCTTTGAACATTTCGACGAACTCGAGCAGGCCCTGGTTCGCGTGGCAAAGCCCACCCGAGAACGAATAAGCGTCGGCGTCGTTCTGGCTGAAGCGCTCAAGCTTGCGGATGTCGACCTTGCCGGTCAGCGCCGAGATGTCCTGGTTGTTCTCGTCGCCAGGCTCGGTCTTCGCGATCGCGATCTGACGCAATTTCGACGGTTGCAGCTTCACGACCTCGAAGCGCGAGATATCGCCGCCGTACTCGTCGAGCCGTTTCACGGCCCACGGGCTCATGATCCCGGTCAGACGATGCTTGTCGATCCCGTAGCGCTCATGCAGCAGGTTCGCCAATTCGGACGTGCGGAACAAACCGAGCGGCGACTCGAACACCGGGCTGATCGTGTCCCCGGCCTTGAGCACATAAATCGGGTGAAGCTCCATCAGCTCTTTCAGCCGCTCGGCGAGCGAGGACTTGCCGCCGCCGACGGGCCCAAGCAAATAGAGAATCTGCCGCCGCTCTTCCAAGCCCTGCGCTGCATGCTTGAAGTAGCCGACGATACGCTCGATCGTGTCTTCCATCCCGTAGAAACCTTCGAACGCACGGTACATCTTGATCGTACGGTTGAAGAACATCCGCGACAGGCGCGAGTCGCGCGACGTGTCGAGGAGTTCCGGTTCGCCGATCGCCGCGATCATGCGTTCCGAGGGACTTGCGTACATCATCGGATTGTCGCGCGCCGCCAACAGGTAATCGCGCAAGGACATCGTCTCGAACTTCTCGCGCGCATAGGCACGAGTAAACGCGTCGAAGACGTCGAGGGAGTTGCTCATGAGCTGCCGCCTATCTCCGTTAGGCACTTTTGACTGCACGTCCGCTCAAACGTCTGCGGTGGCGTCGAGAGCGGCAGCTGGGCCAAAAGGGCCAACTATCTCAAGTTTCAAAAATAGTGACGTGATCCCCTAAAGCAATCGTAAACCTTTGCGAAACCCATGATCCGCAACGGGTTTCTCACAGAGGTGATTTGCGCATGAATAAGTGTACAGCTTCGTCAAGCGCATCCTAGAGTTTTCTCGCAGCCGCAATACATTGCGATTCGCGCGTGTTCCATTCGCCGCAGCAATCGTCGCAATCCCGCCGCATTCCGGGCCGCTTTGCGCCACAGCAAGCGATTTTATTGTCGATGGTTTCAAGGTCACTGGGTCCTTGATCGTTGGCTGCGCGTGAGCGGCCCACTGCGGCGAACCCGCAGAACACACCCCCGAGGGAGAGTACGAACATGCCGGATCGAATTCCTGTTGATATAGGCCACGTTTTCCGACGGGCCGCCACTGCCACATTTTGCAGCATTGCGATGCTTGGTGCGGCAATGCCCGCCAACGCGAAGGATACGTTGCGCGGTCAGGTGCAACTCGACCAACCCACCGTGCTGGGCGGCGGCAACACCGTTGTCTACGCTGTCGTGAATTTCGAAGGCATCGACGTCGATCCGGGCAGCGTGAAGGAACGCCCACCGCTGAACCTGTCGCTCGTGCTGGATCGCTCCGGCTCCATGTCGGACGAAGGCAAGATCGAATACCTCCGCCGCGCCGCGAAACTCGCAGTCGACCGTCTCGGCAACCGCGACACGCTTTCGATCGTAGAATACGACGACAGCATCACGCTGATGTGGCCGGCCCGCCGTGTTGGCAACACCGGCGAAGTCAAGGCGATGATCGACCGGCTCGATCCGCGCGGTTCCACGAACCTCACCGGCGGCATGATGCGCGGCGTCGACGAGGCCAAGAATGCGCTCGGCGGTCCCGCCCAAGCCGACGGCACGATCACCCGCGTGATCCTGATGTCCGACGGCCTTGCCAATGTCGGCATCACGAACCCGCAGGAGATCGCGGGACTCGTACGCGGCGCGAAGCGTGATGGCATCCGCATCTCGGCCATGGGCCTCGGCCGCGACTACGACGAAGACCTGATGCAAGCCGTCGCCGAGAACGGTGGCGGCCGCTACTACTACATCGAACACCCGACGCAGATGGCGCGCGTGTTCCAGGAAGAACTGGGCTCGCTGTTCGACACGGTAGCGCGCGACATCGAGATCCGCTTCTCCGGCACCGCGATCGTTCGCAAAGTCGAAGTCGTGGGCTACGACGACGCGAACGGCACGCGCGAAACAAAGCGCGGCCTCGACGACGTCTTCGGCGGCGAGAAACGCTCCGTGCTTCTGCGCATGGAAGTCGCGGCCCCATCCTCGGGCCGCGTCGATCTCGGCCAGGTGACTGTGAACTACAAGACCGCCAAGGGCGGGGAAGCGAAAAGCTTCAGCCAAAGCTTGAGCGTCGATGCAACCACCGACCGCGCCGCCGTCAGCCGCGCGCGCAACAAGGAAGCCTCGGCCCAAGCCACGCTCGCCGAAAGCGACCGCGTTCAGAAGGAGCAGGTAAAGCTCGTCCAAGCCGGCCGTCACGACGAAGCCAAGAAGAACATGACCGCGCTCGCCAAAGACCTTTCAGAGAAGAACAAGTCGCTGAACGACGAACGCGTCCGCCGCAAGATCGAGGCGATCAACGTCGAGAACGATCAAATGAGCCGCGCCGCCGCCTCCGAAAGCGAGCAGAAAAGCTACCTGAAAGCCTCAAAACAGCGCCTTTACCAGGCGAAGTCCGGCAAGCGTTCGGGCTACGCGCTGCAGCCGGGCGACAAGGGCTTGGAAGTCGAACGCCTGCAGCAATCGCTAAAAGACGCGGGCGCTTACAAAGGTCCGATCGACGGCAACTACGACGCCGACGTGAAACAGGCCGTCGAAGCCTATCAGCGGTCGAAGAACCTGAACGCGGACGGCGTCGCCGGCGCCGCCACGATGGACTCGATGGGCGCCTACTAAGCTCACGAGCAGCAATTCTATTGAACTGTGTCGCGAGGGGTGAAATGCTTCACTCCTCGCTTTCTTTTTGGGAAGGCACTTGGGCATGGAAGAAACCGTCCGCATCGGGATCCGCATGGCGCGGCCTGCCGACGTGGCCGATATTGCCCATGTCTATGTGGAATCCTGGCGCGACACATATGCCGGCATCCTGCCCGACACCGGTCTGGTACGCATGTCGAAGGCGGAGCACGCCGCGACCTGGACCCGCACAATCAAGCACGCGAACCTGCGCAATCCGGTGCTCGTCGCCGCCGACACGAAGTCGAACATCTATGGCTTCGCAAGCGCTGGCCCCACGCGCGACAAGTCGCTGCAATTCGAAGGCGAAGTCTACACGCTCTACGTGGCGCCCGGATGGACCGGACAAGGCATCGGCGCAGGCCTGCTCGCCTCGCTCTTCCGTCTGTTCGGCAAGGGTGGCTACAATGGCATGATCATCTGGGCGCTGGCCGACAACCCGTCGCGCTTTTTCTACGAAGCGATGGGCGGCCAACTCGTCGCCGAACGCCAGCACCCGATGTGGGGCAAGACATTCCGCGAAATCGCGTACGGTTGGCACAAGCTCGATATCGGCCGCCCCAAGCAACGCGTCGGCCGCAACGCCGAGCCCGAACCGCCGCTCTAACTACTCAGCCTTACGGAAGTCTTTCGACCGCGCGCGCATAATTGTGAGCCCGAGCTGATCCGGCAAATACTTCGCAAGCAGCGCAAAACCCTTGTTCACGCGTCCGTTGATGTGAACCGCTTTATTGCGCATCACGGCCTGATAACCCTCCTCGGCAACAGCCTCCGATGTCATCCACATGAACTCCGGCATCTTCGAGACGCGCTCGCGAATGTTCGCGACATCGTGGAACTCGCTGTACGTGAACCCGGGGCACACCGCCGTCACGTGCACACCCGAGCTCTCGAGCTCCAGATGCAGCGAGCGCGAAAACTGCACCATAAAACTCTTCGACGCGCCGTAGAGCGTCGATCCTGCGGTCCCCGGAAGCATGCCAGCAAGCGAAGCGATGTTGACGATGTACCCGCGCTTGCGCGCTACCATTTCCTGCGCAAGCCGGTGCGCTAGCTCGCAGGGCGCCGTTACAAGCACCTGAATGAAATCCCGCTGATCTTCCCACTTCGTCGAGAAGTAGTGCCCCGGCACGCCATAGCCCGCATTGTTGATCAACGCATCGACACGCAAGCCCCGATTCTTGATCTCGTCCACCAATCGAGCCGGCGCCGCAGGATCGGCCAGATCTCCAGTAATGACATGCGCCTGCACGCGATGCTTCGCGCTCAACTCCGTCGCAAGCTGCGTCAGCCGGTCCTCCCGCCGCGCGGTCAGGATCAGATTGAATCCATACCTCCCGAACACATCGGCAAACGCCTTGCCGATCCCTGCCGACGCGCCAGTGACGAGCGCGGTCATTCTTTCGTCCATAGTCTTCCTCGCTTCAAAAATCCCGCGGCCGCATCAAGTCGGTGAGCGTACCGGCCCCCGCCTTGAGGTCTCGCCAACGCTTCACAGGTAGCGTGATCACCGCCAGCGCGCAGGTCGGAAACTTCTCCCGCAAGCGTCGATGCAGCCGCTCTTGATCCGGCGCCAGCGGCGATTGGCTAAGGTCGTGCGCCAACTCTTCAAGCCCCGGATTGTGACCAATCACCATCACCGAGCCCAGAGCATCGTCGAGCCGCCTCAACCGATCGGCGATCGCACGCGCCTCGGCGAGGTAAAGCGCCGCTTCGAACGTCACCGTCATGTCGCCGAGCGACGGACGCACCAACTCGCACGTCTCGACCGTACGCCGCGCCGTGGAACACAGAACAAGGTCGGGCCTGTAACCCTTCGTCTTCAGATAGGCACCCATCCGCGGCGCGACCTCGCGCCCACGCGCGTTCAAGGGACGGTCGTGGTCGCTGATCGAGCCGTCGCCCTGATCTGACTTCGCATGGCGCAGAATATAGACCGTCTTCATGCGGCAGGCCCTCGCGCGAACGGAAACCCGAGCAGCCAAAAGAACCGCACCGGCTCCCCGCCGCGATAAGAAGGAAGCCCGATCGGCATCGTCGTTTGCTCGCCCATAGGTTCGCGACGATACGTGCCGAACAGCCGATCCCAAAGCGAAAGATTGAACCCGAAGTTCGAGTTCGTCTCATCCATCACGGTCGAATGATGAATGCGATGCATGTCAGGCGTGACCATCAGCATCCTAAGCACCGCATCGACCCCCCGCGGCAAACGCACGTTCGCATGGGAAAACATCGACGTCGCGTTCAGCACGACCTCGAACGCCAACACCGCGACCGCAGGAACACCGGCAACGAGCACCACGGCGATCTTCCAAACTTGGCTAAACAGGATCTCGACCGGATGAAGCCGGATCCCCGTCGAAACGTCGAAATCGGGATCCGCATGGTGCACGCGATGCAACCGCCAAAGCGTTGGCACAAAGTGCATCGCCACATGCTGCCCATAGATCGCAAGGTCGAGCGCGATGACCCCGATCACGGCGGCGGCAACTCCCGTTAAGCCAACCGCCGGCAACAATCCCCAGCCGTTACGTTCGCCATAGGCCGCGGCGAGCACGGTGAGCGCAGGTACGACCAGATATGAAAGCCGCAGCAGAGCAGTGTTGGCCACGCTCAGACCAAGATTGGCGATCCACCGCACGCGCCCGAAAGTCTGCATCCGCCGTGGCCAAAAAACTTCCGCCACCGCCAACAGTGCAAACACGCCTATGAATATAGAAAGCCGGAGCAGCGTCTCTTGCGGCCCGCCCATCAAACCGGAATGCGCGCGTGACGAACGATCGCCGCCTTCTCCAACGCCGCCGCCGTCAACCGGTCGACCTCAAGCCCCGTGCGCAACCGTTGCAGGACGCGATTCTCCTCCGGCAACACGGGCGACTCTGCCAGCGCGACATCAAGCGCCAACGCATACGCCGTCTCACGTAGCGACGGTGTCAGCGATTCCTTGACGAGCCCAATCACCGCCTCAAGCCCCTCGCGCTCTTGCAGGATCGCCGCGCACTCGCGCGCGACCGGAATGATCTTGTCGTCCCTGAAGCCCCGGAACGCAGGCAACAAGCGCACGGAATCGCCGATGGCGTGAAGCTCGGCGTCGCTCATGCGCGCGTCCGCGGCCGACACCACGACCATCACATAGATCAACGCCGAATGCGGATTGAGTGTCGCCGTCATGCCAGCCTCATGTCCCTTGTATTCGCGCGCGACCTTATTGGCGCGGTCGCTGATCGGCAAGCCCAGGTGCCGTGAGAAAGCCCTTAACGGTTGCAATGGCGTCCGCAATGCCCACACGCTCGATCTCTACGCCCGGCGGCAACCCAGAAAGCAACCGGCTCGGTGTGCGCGCATCAAGCAGCACAAACACGCCGCGATCCGAAGCGCGCCGGATCAACCGCCCGAACCCCTGCGCAAGCCGAAGCCGCGTCAACTGATCGTCATAGCCTTTGCCGAACGCCGCGCGGCGCGCCTTGTGCAAGATGTCGGGCCGAGGCCACGGCACCCGCTCGAACACGACAAGCCGCAGCGCCCGCCCCGGCACGTCGACACCATCGCGCAGCGCATCCGTGCCCAGCAAACACGAATCCTCGTCCTCACGAAACAAATCGACGAGCGAACCCGTATCCAACCCGTCGACATGCTGCGCATAGAGCGGCAACCCCTGCGCACTCAGCGCACCGGCAATCGACCGATGCACATGCTTCAGCGACCGCACCGACGTGAATAACCCAAGCGCGCCGCCGCCAGCCGCCACGAACAAGTCGCGATACGCACCCGCGAGCAAATCTGCATCGCGGTTCAAATCGCGCACGACCAGCACCCGCGTCTGCCGCCCATAATCGAACGGCGACGCGAACGCAGCACGCACCGGCGGTGTCACCAAATGCCCGGCACCCGTTCGTATCTCCGCCGACCGCCAACCGTCCGCACCCTCCTCTGCTTCCGGAGGCCGGTCGCGCAACGTCGCAGATGTGATGAACGCACCATGTGACGGCTCCAAAACCTCCGCCGCGAACGCGACCGTCGGATCGATCGCATGACGGTAGAAGCCGATATCCGTATCCCGCCCGTCAAAGCGCTCAACGCCGAGCCAATCGACATAACCGCCAGGCGCCAATTCGCCGACGCCGCTCAGCGCCAATACCCAATTCGGCAGCTGCAGCTTCGCCCGCCGCTCGATCCCGCGCAGCGCAGCCTCCGCACGCAAGCGATGCTGCGCCAGCTGATCGCCGCCATCTTCGCGCAACATCTCGCGCAGAGTCTTCCCAATCTCGTTCAGCGGCTTCGCCAGCGCTTTCAGGGCATCGGCAAACTCCCGCGCCGTATCCGCGAGCAGCGCCGTCGCGGGCGCCACCTCACACTCAAGCCCATACGGCGAGCCCACATCCTCAGAGCGCGCCCGAACTTGGCCGCGCACCGCGCTCAAAAACCGTTCCATCTGCCCGCGCGGCGTCTCGCTGGCGACGCGGCTCAGCCACCCGTCGCCCGGCAACGCGAGCGCAAGCTGCGCCACCTCCTGTAGCTTGTCGATCGCCTCAGGATCGCTCTCGAACACCGGCGTCAGCCGCTCGACCAAACCCCGCCCGCGCCGCGCGCTCCGCCCCTCGGCACCGCGCAACCAGCGCCGCAGCTCGGCACCTTCCCATCCCGTGATGTGGATCGCGAAGAAACTATCGGCCGCATCGAAAATATGATGCCCCTCGTCGAACACATAGCGCAGCGGCGGAACAGATCGCTCTTCCGGATCGAGATCGGCAAGCGCCGCGTTACGCGCAGCCTCAACCATCGTCAGCGCGTGATTGGCGACGACGACGCGGCTAGACCGCGTCTTGCGCACCGTGCGCTCCAAGAAGCAGCGCCGGTAGTGAGGACACGCCGCATAGATGCACTCGCCATGCCTGTCGGTCAGCGCATTCGAAAACCCCGGATGCGGCCAAGCCCACGCCGGGAAGTCGCCGCCCTGCAAATCGCCGTTCTTCGTCGCCGTCAGCCAGCGCGCGACCAAACCCAGCGCCACCGTCTCGCGCTCGATCAACACGGGCAGCCGCCCCGCCGCTTCCTCGAAGTTCAGCAGGCAAACGTAGTTCTCGCGCCCCTTGCGCACCGTCACCTTCTCGGCGCGCTCGCTTTCGTTCGGATAAACGCGAACGAGTTCCTGCGCGATTTGGCGCTGCAAATTCTTCGTGTATGTCGAGATCCACACCGTGCCGTCATTCCGCTCTGCCCACAGCGTGGCTGGCGCGAGATAACCGGCGGTCTTACCAAGACCGGTTCCCGCCTCCGCCAACACGACCGAAGGCTCACCTTCCTGCGAGCGCGGCCGGAACGCTTGCGACGCCAGCGCCGCGTAGTCCGACTGCGTCTTCCGCGTCTCAGCCCCTGGCCCCACGATCGCACTCAAATGCGCCCGCGCCTCTTCCGGCGAGATCGGCATGCTCCCCGGCTGGCCCAACGGCGGCGCATCCTCCCACTCCGGCAACTCGCGCCACGTATCCATGCGCGGAGACGCCTGCGCGCGCCCCTCGGGATCCATCCGCGCAAGCAACAGCGGCGCCCACGCCCACCGCGACAGCCCCATAGCGGCCGCCACGCGCGCCGCCATCGGCCGTCCGGCCACCTGCGCGGCCTCTTCAAGCAACATCTCTGCAGCCGCGCGAAGCGTCATCGCCTGCTCAGGCAAGCTCTCCGGACGCTCCACCTTCAACGCACGCGCCAATGCCGTCACGCTTGGCGCAATCGGCTGCGCCGGCCGCACGAATGCAAAGAGCTCCAGCACATCGAAGTGCATCGCCCGCGGCACCGACCGCACACGTCCCAGCCGCTGCAACGTGAACCCGGTATGCGCGGTCAGATGCGGCGTAGCCGACGCAGCAGCAAGCGCCTGCTCCGCTGACGGCTGCTCGAACCGCCCATCGCCATGCGCAATCACAGCGCGGCGGAACGTCGCGACAAGCGCGGGGATTGCCGAGAGTGAAGTTGAAGGGGCCGATTCCATGACCGCCCACTATGCCGCGTCGATTGCGCTACTGAACATTGATTTTCGCTTCACTTCTGTAGAAAAACACTGTCATCCCGGCCAGCGGAGCGTAGCGAAGCGCGAGCCGGGAACCAGGAGTGCAGGCCTGAGTTCGTGGCACCTGGGTCCCGGATAGCAGCGCTCGCGCGCCAATTGCTTCGCAATTGGGCTCGCGTAACTTCCGGGATGACAGATATGGATGAGCGATGACCACCCGCAAAGACCTCGCAATGGCCGCAAAGGCCTGGCCTTTCGAAGAAGCGCGCAAACTGCTTGAGCGCGTGAAGCGCGACGAGGCCGCGGGCAAGGCGAAACCCTATGTCCTGTTCGAAACAGGCTACGGCCCCTCCGGCCTCCCGCATATCGGCACGTTCGGCGAAGTCGCGCGCACAAGCTGGGTCCGCCGCGCATTCCAGGAACTCTCAGACAAGCCGACGCGCCTGATCGCGTTCTCCGACGACATGGACGGTATGCGCAAGATTCCGGAGAACATCCCCAACCACGAGATGTTGCGCGAGCATATTCAGAAGCCGCTGACCGCCGTGCCCGACCCGTTCGGCACCCACGAAAGCTTCGCGCACCACAACAACGCGCGCCTGCGTTCGTTCTTGGACGGCTTCGGTTTCGATTACGAGTTCATGTCGGCGACCGACGCCTACAAGTCCGGCAAGTTCGATGCGACGCTGTTGAAGGCGCTCAAGGTCTACGACCAGATCATGGCGATCATGCTGCCAACGCTCGGCGAAGAACGCCGCCGCACTTACAGCCCCTTCCTGCCGATCTCGCCCAAGTCGGGCCGTGTGCTTTATGTGCCGCTGAAGCGCCACGACGCAGCGGCAGGCACGATTACGTTCGACGACGAAGACGGCGAGGAGATCACGCAAACCGTCACCGGCGGCCACGCGAAAATGCAATGGAAGCCCGACTTCGGCATGCGCTGGGCGGCGCTCGGCATAGACTTCGAGATGTTCGGCAAGGACCACCTGCCGAACCAGCCGCTCTACGCGAAAATCTGCAAAGCACTCGGCGCCGAACCGCCCATCAACTACGTCTACGAACTCTTCCTCGACGAGGTTGGCGAAAAGATATCGAAGACGAAAGGCAACGGCATCGCCGTCGAGCAATGGCTGACCTACTCGGCACCCGAAAGCCTCGCACTCTTCATGTACAACAAGCCGAGGACGGCCAAGCGCCTCTTCTTCGATGCGATCCCGAAGGAGGTCGACGACTACGTCGCGCATCTCGACAAGTATCAAACGCAGAACGAAGCCGAGCGGCTCGAGAACCCGGTCTGGCACATCCACGCCGGCAACCCGCCGCAAGAAGCGTGGCCGGTCTCGTTCGCGCTGCTCCTAAACCTCGTCTCCGCGTCAAGCGCCTCGACCCCGGAAATCCTTTGGGCCTTCATTCGCCAGTACGCGCCGCGGGCAAACCCAAAGGACAACCCGTCTCTCGACCGCCTCGTCGGATACGCGATCCGCTACTACGAAGACTTCGTGAAGCCGAAGAAGAAGTACCGAACGCCGACGGACAAAGAACGCGCCGCGATGGAAGACCTGGCCGCTGCCTTCGACCAGCTTGGCAACATAACGGATAACGAAGCGGTACAATTCCAGGTGTACGAAGTGGGCAAGAAGCACCAGTTCGAGCCCCTCCGCGACTGGTTCAAGGCACTCTACGAGGTCCTCTTCGGCCAAGACCAAGGCCCCCGCTTCGGCTCGTTCGCCGCCCTCTACGGTGTAACAAACACGGCAAAGTTGATCCGCGAAGGCCTCGCCGGCAAATTCCTCGCCTGACAGGCGCACCCGGCGCGCGTAGTGTCATGCGCATGAAGTGGTGCGTCGCAGTCCTGCCGGTCCTACTCGCGAGTGCGGCACACACTGCGATTCCGTCCAAGGCACAACTCGCCTACGCGGCGGGAAACTTCATCCATGCGGCCACCATCGCGGAGAACGAAGGTTCGGCAGAGGCGCTCGCGTTCGCCGCACGCGCTCGTATCGCCGATGCCGTCATGCGCAGCGGCACTTACTGCAAAGCGTGCCTGACGACAGCTGAGACGATCGCACAAACCGCCGTCGAGCGCGATCCGAAGTCGGCGGAAGGCTACATCCAACTCGCGGTCGCGTTGGGCTTTCGCGGCCGGTTGATCCCGCTCATGGATGCGAAGGCTGAGCGTTTGCCGGAACGTGGCCGCGAAGCGATCGACAAAGCGCTTGAACTTGCGCCGCACAATGCCTGGGCTCTCGCGGCGCGCGGCGCATGGAACCTCGAGATCGTGCACCGCGCTGGCCCCGTTTTGGCCGATGTTACCTACGGCGCCGGACGCACCGAAGGTCTAAGGTACTTCCACGAAGCGCTCGCAGCGGACCCCGGCAACCTTTTGCTTCACTTCCACTTCGCGCTCGCGATTCTTGCCCTCGATACCGGCGAATTTCGCAGAGAAGCGATTGGCGCGCTTGAAGCAGGTTACAAAGACCGACGCGCCGACGCCTTGACGAAGTTCACCCGCAAGCGCGCAGACACGCTGATGAGTCTTTTGAAGGGTGGAAAGTCGGACGAAATAGAAGCGCTCGTCCGCAAGTTCCAGGGCTACCCGCCCGAACCCTAACACCGCGCCCAAACAACGCGCGCGACCCAATCGACCGTCTCGCGCTCCACCACGCGGTCGGGCAAATCCGGATTGAGCGACGTCAGCTCCACGCGCTTGGCCGTCTGCCGCACGAAGCGCATGATGGAGCAGCCATCCTTGCCCTTCACCACCACGAGATCGTCGCGCTTCACCTTTGCAGCCGGCGAAACGACGATCACATCGCCGATCTGAAACAACGGCGAGGCAGCGTCGTTCGTGATCTCAAGCGCAAACGCCTTGTCGTCGGCGAGGTCGGGAAACGCGAGCTTCCCCCACGCTTTCGAGACCGGCCGCCCGTCGCCGTCGAACATCTTCTTCTTCGCGGCGTCTTTGAGCTTCAGAAACGGCAACTGCCGCGACCCGCGCGAAGAATTCCCCCGCGCCATAAGCCCCACGAAATCGTCGAGGTTCGCACTCGTCGCCTGCAGAATGCGCGAGAGGCTCTCCGTCGACGGCCAACGCAGTCGCCCTTGCGGCCCCAGCCGTTTGCTCTTGTTGAATGTCGTCGGGTCGAGCCCAGCCGCCTTCGCGAGGCCCGAGGGCGAATGCCCGTGCCGTGCCGCAAGCGCATCAATGGCGCCCCAAATTTGCTTATGCGACAACATCGCCGTCGGAAACTCTCGAACAACTTCTCTGCACGATTTGCGAACGCCGTGCTCGGGCCCTTACAACAACGCCGCTGCCGGTGAGTCCAATCCTATCACGATGATCCTCCTTCGCACGCTTTCAACTCTGGGCTTGCCGCTTATCACGCGCCTCGACCCGGAGTTCGCGCACACGCTCACCGTCAAAGCGTTGTGCCGCGTCCACGATGCAACGCCAGAGCCTGATGATCCGCGTCTACGTGTACAAGCATTCGGATTGGATTTCCCCAACCCAATCGGACTAGCCGCAGGGTTTGACAAGAATGTGGCCGCAACCGAAGCGATGTTGGGGTTCGGCTTCGGATTCGTTGAAGCGGGCACGGTCACACCACGCCCACAAGAAGGAAATCCTAAGCCGCGCATCTTCCGATTGCGCGAAGACCGCGCGATCGTCAACCGCTTGGGGTTCAACAACGAAGGTCTTCAAGCTGCACGCGAACGTCTGGTTCGCCTGCAAGGACGCCCCGGCATCCGCGGCATCAACATCGGCGCGAACAAAGACGCAAGCGACCGCGTCGCCGATTATGTAACAGGTCTCAAGGAACTTGGACCTTTTGCGAGCTACGTCACAGTCAACATCTCATCGCCGAACACGCCGGGCCTGCGCGGCCTGCAAAACAAGTCCGAACTACAAACGCTGCTCACCGCACTCGGCGAAGCGAAAGCA
>JABFRX010000176.1 GCA_013140995.1 Alphaproteobacteria bacterium
CCTTGGCATCGCGACGCGGACGAACAGCGTTGCCGACGGTTGGAGTACGACGTCGTTCTTCGCCATGCACTATGGGATTTTTACGTTCGTCCATGGGGTGTTCGTGCTCGTTTATTTCGGGATTGTAAGCGGTGGGTTGGCGGGTTTCAGAGGTGGGCTTTTGCTCCCCGTGGTTTCGATCGTGGCGTGGCAAGCTGTGCAGCTCTGGCTCGATGCGACGTACTCTGAGGGGTTCAAAGGTCGCGCGCCGGCAGAGATGATGTTCGAGCCCTATCCACGCGTGTTTGCGCTGCACATTGCGGTGATACTGGGCGGGTTCTTGATCGGCGAAATGGGCTCTCCGGTGTGGGCGCTCGTAGCGCTTGTGGTCGTGAAGACACTCAGCGACCTCTTCATCGGCCTGATCTTTACGCCAGGCGGGCGAACTCCGGCGCAAGTCCTCGCCGCATTAAGGAAGTCGAGGGCCTGACGGCCACCGCGGAGCCACCGCTCGGCTTGTGAAACGGCGGGCCGCATGGTCTTTTGGCGCCCGTTTGGCGCCCAAGAGCGCACGTAGGGGAAGAACCTCATGGATATCGTTTTTGTGGCTGGCATCGTCGTTACGGTTGCCACGGCCATTCCGGTGCTTTGGCAGCTGACGCGCAATCACCCGCGCGGCCTGTTTATTCTGTTCTTTGCCGAGATGTGGGAGCGGTTCTCTTACTACGGCATGCGCGGGTTGCTGATCTTCTTTATGACGCAGCATTTCCTGTTCGAGGACGGCGTCGCGCAACGGCAGTACGGCGCCTACACGTCGCTTGTTTATCTTCTGCCGCTGATCGGTGGTCTTTTGGCCGACCGTTACTTGGGAACACGCAAAGCGATTGCGTTCGGCGCGATCCTGCTTGTGATGGGCCATTTCACGATGGGCATCGAAGGTAAGCCCGCGCAGCAGATTTTGGTCCACCAAGGCCAAGAGTATGTGTTCGACGTTCAGGGCCGGATGGAGGCGCGCAATGTCGGCTTAGTCGTTGACGGCAAAAAATATGGCTATGGGGCGAGTGCGGACGGCGGGCTTGAGATCAGAGGGCTGCCGGAAGGCTCGGCGTTACCATCGATCCTTCCGAAGGGGACCTTCGAGCTCAAGGTCAAGCGCGATTCCGAAATCTTCACGCACATCTTCTATCTGGCGCTCGCGCTCATCATAATGGGCGTCGGCTTCTTGAAGGCGAATATTTCGACCATCGTCGGGCAGTTGTACGAGAGAGGCGATCCGCGGCGCGACTCTGGCTTCACACTTTACTATTACGGCATCAATCTTGGTGCGTTCTGGGCCGCGATCGCCTGCGGATGGTTGGGCATCAACGTCGGCTGGTGGGCGGGCTTCGGTGCGGCAGGCCTCGGCATGTTGCTGGGTTTGCTAGTATTCGGTCTGGGCAAATCGTGGCTCGACGGCAAGGGCGAGCCGCCAAATCCGGAGCTTCTGAAAAAATCTGTCCTGGGGCCGATCAACGTCGAGTGGTTTATCTACCTTCTCGGCTTTGCGGGCGTGGCCTTCGTGTGGGTTGTCGTTCAGCGGAACGAAGCGGTCGGCATGATGCTCGCCGGCGGCTCGTTCCTGGTGTTGGCGTACCTACTCGTGTTCATGATCACGCAGTGCACGTTCGTGGAAGCACAGCGGATGATCCTGGCGCTGATCTTGATTGCAGCATCGACGGTCTTCTGGACGCTGTTCGAGCAGGCGGGCTCTTCGCTCAACCAATTCGCCGAACGCAACACGATGCTGAAGGCGGGCGAAGTCTCGATCACCGCCGCCCAAACGCAATCGTTCAACGCCGGCTTCATCTTGATCTTGGCGCCGATCTTTTCGGCACTTTGGGCCTATCTCGGCCGCTTCAACATGGACCCGAATCCGGTGCTGAAGTTCGGGCTCGCGCTCGTACAGGTCGGTGCGGGCTTCTTCGTGCTCGTTTGGGGCGCGCAGTTCGCTGACGCAAGCTTCAAGGTGCCGCTGATTTTCCTCGTGCTGACTTATCTGCTCCATACCACCGGCGAGCTCTTCATATCGCCCGTTGGGCTGTCGCAGATGACGCGGTTGGCGCCAGCGGCCATCGCCTCGACGATTATGGCGACGTGGTTCTTGGCGTCGTCTTGGGCGCAGTATCTGGGCGGCATGGTGGCCGAGTTGACGGCAACCGAAACGGTTGCCGGTCAGGTGCTCGATCCCGGTAAGGCGCTACAGACCTACGTGCAGGTGTTCGAAATGATCGGATTGTGGGGCTTGGCGCTTGGTGCGGGCCTCATCGTGCTGTCGCCGATTCTGCGTTATCTCGCACATCCCGAGAAGAGCACGGGCCGCGTGGCGCAGCCCGCCGAGTAACGACGGTCACATCGTTCATCTTGAGCCACTGAACATGAACGCCGCGGGACTCCTGGTTTCGCGGCGTTTTTCGTTTGATGAATGAACCTCGCCTGAACGTCGGGTTCGACCTTGCTTCAGGCTCGGCCTGTCACCCTCCTCTGCATTGAAGTCGGACAAATAGGAGGTTCCAAATGAAACTCAAACTCGCACTCGCCGGCGCTCTGTTGACGCTTGGTCTCGTAGCACCCGCTTCGGCGCACACGCCGTATCATCCCGGCTGGCAGCCTTGGGATTTGCTGGGCACGCGCGCCGTCAGCCGGCACGCCGAGCGCGACGTGGTTCCGGCGTACGGCCACCGCCAGTATCGCCAGATCAAGATCTGCGCTTATCAGCGGCCGATCCGCTTCTATGACCTCGATGTTTCGTACCGCAACGGCGGGCATCAAGATCTCGCGGTCCGCGCCGTGCTGAACCCCGGCCAGTGCACACGCTCGATCGATCTGCACGGTCACCGCCGCGACATCCGCTTCGTGACGATGGCCTATGAGACGCTCGGTTGGCATCGCGGATCCCGCGCATTCGTCCGCGTTTACGCCCGCTAGCCGAGAAGGGCGCCGCAGTTCCCTCCTGCGGCGCCCTTCGCTTTTCTTAGAGCCGGTTCGTGAAGCGGACTTCCGTGGAACCGGCCGGCATCGTGACGAAATCGCCGTCGCGGCCGACGTAGAGAGGGCCGGTGTAGATTTCCCGTGCGGTTCCTAGGAACGGTCCCTCGAGTGCCGAGACGGGCAGCGGCGGCACGATGTGGTAGAGCAGCAGCACCTTAACTTTAGCGCGCGCGGCGATGCCTGCGGCTTCTTCCGGCGTCGTGTGGTAGTCGAGGATGTCGTGCATGATTTTTGTAATGTTCTGTTGACCGCCCGCTTTCGCCGCGTTGCCAATCATGCCCACGAGTTTTGGGGACAAGGCTTCGTGAACGAGCAGGTCGACGCCTGCCGCACGCTGCTCCACGGCGCGCGACTTCTTCGTGTCGCCGCTGATCACGGCAGTGCGGCCTTTGTAGGTGATGCGGTAACCGACCGCCGGTTCGATGGGCGCATGCTCCACCTTGAACGCCTCGATCGTGAGCCCGCCGTCGTCCAAAACAATCGCGTTGCCGTTAGAGTCGAGCGCGAATGGTACTGCGGTGCCACCGAAGCCTGACGGCGGGACAACGGCCTCGCCATGATGGGCTACCCTATAGCCTTTGTCGTGACCGTACGCAGCGTTGAAGCCGTCGACCACGCTCTCGATGCCTGCGGGGCCGTGCACCGGGAGCGGTGCTGCGTTTGCGGCGCCGACCCAACGCTGCAGCATCATCTCGCCCAAGCCGTCGATATGGTCGGAGTGAAAGTGCGTGAGCAGCACGCGTTCGATGCGGCCGGGCGGCAGTCTCATGCGGGCGAGCGTGCGCACACCGCCGGTACCGGCGTCGATGACGATCAGGCGCTTGCCGGCGACGACGGCGACGCAGGGGCCGCTGCGATCGGCGGCGGGCATCGGTGCGCCTGCGCCGCAGAGACCGATGTGCAGACCGTCTGGCAGTTCGGCGATCGGATCGCCCGCGAAGTTGGCGTTGAGCGTACGCTGCATCAGTGCGAGCGCGATCTCGCCGCGGAAGGCGTATGCCGCGCCGCCGGCGAGTGCCGCGAGCGCTATGACTCCTAAGAAAAAACGTCTCATGCGAGCACCCCTTGACCTTATCGTGAGATAGTGACACTTCTAATGTCACTATTTCAAGCCCCCTGGAGTTGGCCCCCATGAAGACCTTGCGCACACCGGACAGCCGCTTTGCGGGGCTGCCCGACTATCCGTTTGCCCCGCACTATATGACGATCCGCGATGCGGACGGCACCGAGATGCGGCTGCACTACGTCGACGAAGGGCCGCGCGACGCGGCGCCGGTGCTGCTCATGCACGGCGAGCCGTCGTGGTCCTTCCTCTACCGCAAGATGATCGCGGGCCTTGTCGCCAAAGGGCACCGCGTGGTGGCGCCTGATCTCATCGGGTTCGGCAAGTCGGACAAGCCGACGGAGCAGAGTGACTACACGTTCGAACGCCATGTCGGTTGGATGAGCGAGTGGCTCACGCGGCTCGATCTCAAACAGGCGACGTTCTTTGGGCAGGACTGGGGCGGGCTGATCGGGCTTCGATTGGTTGCTGCTTTCCCGGATCGGTTTGCGCGGTTCGTGGTGGCCAACACGGGGCTTCCCGTCGGCACGGGCATGACCGAGGGCTTCAAGCAGTGGCTGGCGTTCAGTCAATCGGTGCCGGAACTGCCGATCGGCGAGATCGTGGCGATGGGCACGAAGAAGGGCCTCTCCGACACATTGAAGGCTGCTTACATCGCGCCGTTCCCGGATGAGACGTTCAAGGCGGGTGCGCGGCGCTTTCCGGCGCTTGTTCCGGTGACCCCAGAGCATGGCTCCGTTGCCGAGAACAAGGCCGCGTGGGAGGTACTCTCGCGGTTCTCGAAGCCGGTGCTCACTCTCTTTAGCGATTCTGATCCTGTCACGAAGGGCGGCGAGCGTGTCTTTCACGAGCGCGTGCCGGGCACGAAGGGGCAGCCGCATACGATCATCAAGGACGCGGGGCACTTCCTGCAGGAAGACGCGCCGGAAGAACTGGTCGCTCATATTCATCGCTTCATCACGGAGACGCGTTCATGAAAGTCGACAATGCTGTGTATCCAAAGGGCGAGCAGTTGGGCGAGGCGATCGCGAAAGGATCGAATGGGCCGATCGTCATGGTCAATCTGCTCAAGTTCAAGGACAAGGCGGCTTACAAAGACGGGCGCGCGGACGATGCGTCCGGGCGTGAGGCTTACGATCGCTATGGGGCTGAGATGCTACCGTTCGTGAAGGCACATGGCGGGCGGGTCATTTTTGTCGGGCCTGTGAAGTCGCTCGTGATCGGCAATGTCGAGGAGATGTGGGACGCGGTGGCGCTGGTCGAGTATCCGTCTTCGGAAGCGTTCGTAAAGATCGCGATGTCGCCCGATGTCGCGAAGTTCGGCGTGCACCGCGAGGCGGGTCTTGCGGGGCAGCTCTTGATTCAATGCACGCTGGCGGCGCCGTGATGTTGAGCAGAACGCCGCTTTGGCTCTCCATCGTCGCCATCGCGCTCTTGGGGCTCGTCAACCTCGTGCGCGGGTCCATCCATTTTTTCGCACCTGACGGCGGGCTTAAGACGATTGCGGCGCTCGACATCTCACAGGAGCAGGCAATCATTCTCTCGTTCATCGGCGCAGTCGGTGCGGGGCAGTTGACGATGGCGTTGGTGGACTTTGCGGCAGCAACCTACTACCGGCCGTTCGTGCGGCCGTTGTTGCTGATCCACACGGCGCAGGCGGTGCTTGCGGTGCTGCTGCTCTTTGTGTGGCGGCCTCTGCCTCAACCGGTGCCTGGGCAGTGGGGCGCGCTTGTGGGCATGGTGCTGATCGCACTTGTGATGGCTATCGAGTTTTCGCGGAAAGACGATGTTGCAGCGTCCTGACAAGAACAACGATGGGCGGCGGGTCCGAGGCGCGGACAACAAGCGCAAGATTGTAGGCGCGCTGTTGAATCTGATCGAGGCGGGTAACGCGCGGCCCAGCGCCGAGGACGTGGCGAGCGAGGCGGGCGTCGGCTTGCGCACCGTGTTCCGGCACTTTGCCGATATGGACAGCCTGCATTCTGCGGTGTCGGAGCGGATGACGGCTGAGATCAAGCCGATCATCGACCGGCCGTTTGCAGCGACCGACTGGCGTGCGAAGCTCGACGAGTTGGTCGACCGGCGGGTGGAGATGTTCGAGCGGCTGTTGCCGTTCAAGATCGCCGGCGACGTGCACCGGTATGGTTCGGTCTTTCTGACGGCAGAGCATAAGGAGCTCGTGCGCGTGCAGGCCGAGGCCCTGAAGCGCGTGTTGCCGGCAAAGTTGGCCGGCGACAAGGCGCGGTTCGCGGTACTCGATCTGGCGCTTAGCTTCGATGCATGGAAGCGGCTGCGTCAGGATCAGGGGCTTGCCGTGCGTGATGCTCGCGCGGCATTGCGCTTTGCTGCCTCTGCGTTGACCTCCTCCGAGCCCGGCCGGTAGGCGCGGCAGCGCGCCGGGACCGGCGGCATCACCACGTTCGGCAGGCCCGAGAAGAAGCGGCGCATGTCCTTGTCGCAGAGGGCGGCATCGCGGCCGGCTTCGAC
>JABFRX010000159.1 GCA_013140995.1 Alphaproteobacteria bacterium
CCATAGTCGCTGACATACCCCGCGTCGCCGACCGCGCGGTGCAGATCCATGGCGGCGCGGGGTATGTCAGCGACTATGGTGTTGAGCGATTCTACCGCGACGTGCGTATCTTCCGCATCTACGAGGGCACGAGCCAAGTGCAGCAGCTGGTGATCGCCCGGAACCTCCTCAAATCGTTGAGTTAGAACATGACCAAAACCATCCGGATCGGTTGTGCCAGCGGCTTTTGGGGCGACAGTTTCTTTTCGGCGCCGCAGTTGGTGACCAAGGGGAACATCGACTACCTGGTCTTCGACTATTTGGCCGAGATCACGATGTCGATCATGGCGCGGGCGCGGGAGAAGGATGCGAACGCGGGTTACGCGCATGACTTCGTCACGGTCACGATGGCGGCGATCGCGCGCGACGTGGCGGCGAAGAAGATCAAGGTGGTCACGAACGCCGGCGGCGTGAACCCGAAGGCGTGCGCCGCGGCGCTTGAGGCGCTGCTGGCGAAGCAGGGTGTGGCGTTGAAGGTCGCTTACATCGATGGCGACGATGTGCTGCCGCGGCTCGACACGTGGAAGGCGCAAGGCGTGAAGGAGATGTTCACCGGCGCGGCCCTGCCCGAAAAGCCGATCAGCATGAACGCGTATCTCGGCGGGTTTCCGATTGCGGCGGCGCTGGCGAAAGGCGCCGACGTCGTGATCACGGGGCGCTGTGTCGATAGCGCGGTAACGCTCGGCGCGTGCATCCACGAGTTCGGGTGGGGGCCCAAGGATGTCGATAAGCTCGCGGGTGGAAGCCTCGCCGGGCACATCGTCGAATGCGGCGCGCAGGCCTGCGGCGGCATCTTCACCGATTGGGATCAGGTGCCGGAGTGGGAAAACATCGGCTACGCGATTGCCGAAGTGTCCCCCGACGGGTCGTTCGTGGCGACGAAGCCGGACGGCACAGGCGGGCTCGTCAGTGTAGGCACCGTCGGCGAGCAGATGCTTTACGAGATCGGCGATCCGCAAGCGTATATGCTGCCCGATGTCGTGTGCGACTTCTCTGAAGTGAAGATCGAGCAGGTGGGTAAGGACCGCGTGCGCGTGTCGAACGCGAAAGGGTATTCGCCGACCGCGACGTACAAATGTTCGACCACGTATGAGGACGGTTTTCGCGTCGGCAACCTGGTCGCGATCGGCGGTATCGATGCAGCGGCGAAGGCGCGGCGCACGGGCGAGGCGGTATTGAAGCGCATGGATGGCGTGCTACGCGCCCGCAATTGGGGCCCGTTTACGGAGACGTCTATCGAGGTGCTCGGCGACGAAGACTCCTACGGTCCGCACAAGCATCGCATCGGCGGGCGCGAGGCGGTGCTGAAACTTGCAGCGAAACACGCGCGCAAAGAGCCGCTCGAGATCATGATGCGCGAGCTCACGTCGTCCGGCACGTCGTTCGCGCCGGGTACGTCGGGATATGCGGGTTTGCGGCCGAAGGTGACGCCGGTCGTGCGGCACTTTTCGTGCGCAATCCCGAAGAAGGAAGTGACGGCCACCGTGCACATGGCGGGCGACAGTTTTGCGGTGCCCATCGACACGGCGGGCGGGTTCGATCCGAAGATGCTCGTGCGGCCGGTTGTCGACGCGAAGCTCGATCCCACGACGACGGCGGTGCCGCTCATCAAAGTCGCGTTCGCGCGTTCCGGCGACAAGGGCAACAACTCGAATATCGGCGTGATGGCGCGCAAACCGGCGTACGCGCCCTACATCCGTGCGGCGTTGACGGAGGCCGCGGTCGCGAAGTGGTTCGTACACTTGTTTGAAAACGGCAAAGGCAAGGTCGAGCGCTGGGATCTGCCCGGCACGCACGCGCTAAACTTCCTGATGCACGACGCGCTAGGCGGCGGCGGTGTCGCGAGCTTGCGCAACGACCCACAAGGCAAGGCGTTGGCGCAGATGCTGCTCGAATTCCCCATTTCCTTGCCGCGCGAGTTGGCGGCAGAGGTGCAGGCGTAGGCGTTGGCTATCTCACTGCGCTGTGACGGCGGCCACGCGAAGCGGCGCGGGGGCAGTGCTAAACCCCCGGTCAACCAAGTACGAGTCTTGGGACAAAACTATCGGGAGTGAAATTTCATGCTTCGATATCTGGCCGCGGCGGCATTTGCCGTGGCTCTGCAATTTGCGACGGGAACAGTCTCAACCGCCGAAGCGAAACCGGCATGCGTGTCGTGGTCGGCGAACCGCATCGACTGCTTCGCGCGCGGCACGGACAATGCGATGTGGCATCGCTGGTGGGACGGCGCGGCATGGGGCGGCTGGGAGTCGCTCGGCGGTGTGTTGACCGGCGACGTCAGCTGCACCAGCTGGGCACCGAACCGGATCGACTGCTTCGGCCGTGGCCTCGACAACGCGATGTGGCACAAATGGTGGGACGGTGCGGCATGGGGCGGCTGGGAAAATCTCGGCGGCATTCTAAAGAGCGACATCAGCTGCACGAGCTGGAGCGCGAACCGCATCGACTGCTTCGTGCGTGGCACCGACAACGGGATGTGGCACAAATGGTGGAACGGCGCGGCGTGGGGCGGTTGGGAGTCGCTCGGCGGTGTTTTGCAGGGTGCTCCGAACTGCGTGTCGTGGGGTGCGAACCGCATCGACTGCTTCGTCAAAGGTCCGCTGAACGCGATGTGGCATCGCTGGTGGGACGGCGTGGCGTGGGGCGGTTGGGAGAATCTCGGCGGCATTCTGACCGGCGATCCGGAGTGCGTGGCGTGGAGCGGTGGCCGCTTGGATTGCTTCGTGCGCGGCCTCGATAAGGGCCTCTATCACACGTGGTGGGCCGGCGGCGGCTGGGGCGCGTGGGAGAATCTCGGCGGCAAGTTTGGCGGCGACATCGAATGCACCGCTTGGGGTCCGAACCGGCTCGACTGCTTCGTGCGCGGCCAGAACGGCGCGATGTGGCACCGCTGGTGGAACGGCGCGGCGTGGGGCGGTTGGGAGAACCTCGGCGGCGTGCTGCTCGGGCCGCCGGTCTGCACGACGTGGTCCGCGAACCGCATCGACTGCTTCGTGAAGGGACCTACGAACTCCATGTGGCATCGGTGGTGGGACGGCGCCAACTGGGGTGGCTGGGAAAACCTGGGCGGCGTGATCAAGTAGCCGCGCTTTAGATGACTTATTGAGGCTCGCGCGTTAGAGACGCGCGGGCCTTTTCATTTGGTGCCATGCCAACGCAAACCTTTCCTGCGCTCTTGCGCGAGATCCGTGCCTGCACGATCTGCGCTGCATATCTGCCGCATGAACCGCGACCCGTGTTGCGGGCGAAGGCTGCGGCACGGATCGTTATTGCGGGGCAGGCGCCGGGCACGCGCGTGCATGCGAGCGGGATGCCGTTCACCGATCCTTCCGGTGACCGGCTGCGCGACTGGATGGGCGTAGAGAAAGAGACGTTCTACGACGACACAAAGATCGCGATCGTGCCGATGGGCTTCTGCTTTCCGGGACTCGACGCAAAGGGCGGCGATCTGCCGCCGCGAAAAGAGTGTGCGCCGGCATGGCGCACAAAGGTGTTTGCGGGTCTGAAGAACGTCGAGCTGACGCTGCTCGTTGGGCTGTATGCGCAGGCTTGGCATTTGGCAGACAAGCGCGAGGCCACACTGACCGATACGGTGAAGGCCTGGCGCCTCTATGGCCCCGCATTCATCCCGTTGCCGCATCCTTCGTGGCGGAACAACGCGTGGGTGAAGAAAAATCCGTGGTTCGAAGAGGAGCTTCTGCCACACCTCAAGCGGCGGGTTTCGCGTATCTTGAAGGCATGATCCGAACGTTCGTCATCGCGTTGAGTTTGGTGCTTGCCGGGTGCGTGGCCGAGCGGCTGCCGCCGGGGCCAGGGCCAGCGACGCCCGTGTTCGTCGATGAGGGTCACTGGCGTGCGCAAGACGGCTACGTACTCGGCATGAGTCAGTGGCAGGCGCCGAACCCTCGCGCGGTGATCGTCGCGCTCCATGGAATGAACGACTACGGTCAATTCATCGAGCCCGCCGCCAAGCACTGGCAGACGCGCCGGATCGCGACTTATGCGTACGATCAACGCGGCTTCGGGCGTACGGAAGGGAACGGGCGTTGGCCGGGGCATGAGGTGATGGCTGAGGACGCGCGCACGTTTGTCCAGCTCGTGCGCGCGCGGCATCCGGGTGTGCCCGTGTATCTGCTCGGTGAGAGTATGGGCGGCGCGGTTGCGATGGTGGCGGCAGCAGGGCGTGCGGAGCCCATTGCGGATGGTTTGATCCTGGTATCGCCGGCGTTATGGGGATGGTCCAATCTCGATATCATCAAGCGCTCGGCGCTGTGGGTGATGATGCAGATCGCACCGGGCAGCCGGTTGAGCGGCCGCGGGCTTAACATCAAACCGTCCGACAACGAGCAGATGCTGATCGCGCTTGGCCGCGATCCCTACGTGATCAAGGCGACGCGCGTGGATGCAGTGCACGGCCTGACCGATTTGATGGAAGCGGCTTGGCAGGCCGCACCTGCCGTGCGGGTGCCTACGATGGTGCTCTATGCGGATGGCGACGAAGTGGTGCCGTCGAAGCCGACCACCGATGCCGCGGCGGCGATGCCCGGGACGAAGCACATCGTCTGCTACGACGACGGGTTCCACATGCTTCTGCGCGACACGAAGGGCGAGCGGACGTGGGCCGCGATCGAAGCGTTCATCGGCGGCGATGGTGCTTCGTCAGCGTGCGCCGAGCAGCGCTAGCGTTTCGCGCGCCAGCGTGGCCGTCAACGCGGCGGCAGGGACTTCGCGCGCGAACTGCGGCGCCTGACCCGACCACAGCGAGGTGAAGTCGGTGGAGCCTGCGGCCTCCGCCTTCTGGCGCAAGGGCAGCATCGCATTCGTTGCGGTCGGAAACGCGGGAGCATCGGCGCTCATCGGCCCGAGTTCGCGGACCGCACGGTTGACGATACCGCGAGCGGGGCGGCCGGTGAAGACGTTGGTCAGCACCGTGTCGTGACCTTCGGCGCGTTTCAAGGCAGCGCGGTAGAGCGGCGAGATCGTGGACTCGGGACAGAGGAGATACGCCGTGCCGATCTGAACGGCGGCGGCGCCGAGTGTGAGCGCTGCGGCGATCCCACGTGCATCGCCGATGCTGCCGGCGGCGATCACCGGAACGCGCACCGCATCGGCGATCTGCGCGATCAGCGCGAACGTGCCGACCTGTGCGGCGATGGAGGTGTCGAGGAACATGCCGCGGTGGCCGCCTGCTTCTACACCTTGCGCGATGACCGCATCGGCGCCGTGCTCATCCAGCCAGCGCGCCTCGGCGACGGTGGTGGCGGACGCGATCACCCGCGCGCCGGTGCGTTCCACGCGCTCAAGCAATGCGGCATCCGGCAGGCCGAAGTGAAAGCTTACGACAGGTGGGCGGAACTCTTCGACAAGCGCGCACGTTGCGTCGTCGAATGGCGGGCGGCCTGCCATCACAATGGGGTTCGCGACGCCGAGCTCTTCGCGGTAGGGCGCTAGACGCGCGACCCATCGTGCTTGCGCTTGCGGGTCGTCCGCGGGCGGCTTGTGGCAGAAGAAGTTGAGGTTGAAAGGCTTCGCTGTTTGTTGGCGGATCGTTTGAAGCTCACGCCGGATCTGATCGGGCGACAGTAACGCGCAGGGCAGCGAGCCCAAACCCCCGGCGTTGCTCACTGCGATCGCCATCGCCGCGCCTTGTGCGCCCGCCATCGGTGCTTGGATGATCGGGTGTTCTATACCGAGGAAGTCAGTCACGCGCCGGTCGCGCCACATGCGGTGATCCTCAAGAAGGGAGCACCAGCTTTACGCAAGTTCCGTTGGCGCCGCTAGTGATGTCGAGTTCAGCGCCGATCGAGGCGGCGCGTTTGCGCATGTTCGCCAAGCCTCTGCCAATCTGCTGTTTCGCAACATCGAAGCCGCTTCCGTTGTCGTGCAGCGAGAGGGCGATCGCATCGTTCGACTTATCGCGTTTGAGTTCGAAGCCGACGCGGCTGGGTCTTGCGTGGCGGATGGCGTTGCTTAGGGCCTCTTGCAGAATGCGGTAGACTTGTAGGACAGTGGCTGGGCCTTGCGTCTTGTCCGCGCCGACATCCTCGACGCGCCAAACGATGTCGATACCGGCGGCTTTGCACTTCGGTTCGATGCGCGTGCGGAACGTGCCGAGCGCCGTCTCGAGCGCGCCGTCGACGCCGTCGAGCGAGTCGACGACGAGATAAAGGTCGTCGATCGCGGCTTGAAGACCTGCCGTCATGGCCTCGGGTTTGCTTTGGCCGGCTCGTGCTTGGATCATGAGTCCTAAGAGTTGCGAGCCGATACCGTCATGCACGTCGCGCATAATGCGGCCGCGCTCGGCGGCGAGTGTGCGTTCGCGTTCCTGATCGCGGAGCAGCGCGTGATTTGCTTCGAGTTCGCGCTCCTTCTCTGCGACGCGACGCTTGAGTGTTTCGTTGTTGAGGTTGGCCAGGTGATAGAGGCCGGTGCCCTGGCGCGCGAGGCCAACGGCGATAAACGCGATGATCGACAGGGCGCCGAGTTTCGAGAACGCGTCGCCCTCAACGGAGGCCATCGCGGTGAAACCTGGGATGAACTGCGATTGTGTCGCGAACGCTGCGACTGCCATTGTGAGGCCGACAGTCGCGACCGCGATCTCGGCCCACGTCGAAGCTGGCGCGCGCCAGTAGTGGCGGAACAAGCGTTGCGTCATGAAGATCAGAGCCGCGCCGCCGAGTATCGACGACACATGCGCGCCGAACATGTAGGCGGTATGGCAGTCTTCAAGCGTCGCATAGAGGGCAAAGACGACAGTCCACGCAACGGCGCCGATGATCAAGAAAACACGCCGATAGACGTGCGGTCCACCTGTCCATTCGTTGATGAATGCTGCCACGGAAATCCAGATCGATGAGGTCATCAAGAGGAGGTAGATGTCGCGATAGATTTGCGGCCATGGCCGGTCGACCCAAAGCGCGTGGAGTTCGCGGAACAAGAATAGTGCAAGCGTGATCGCGATTGTAATAGTCAGCGCAGGGTTGCGGACTAGGGACGCCAAGGCGAGCGAGAACAGAAACACGATTGCCGCGGTGAAAGCGGTGAACTCGCCGCTGTCGTGAACGACGATCTTGGTGTGAATATAGGCGGGCTCAAGCCGCTTGGCTGAACCGAAATAGACCTCGCGCAACGCGGCGTTCGTTGCGTTGCGGGCACCAACGATATCGATCGTGTTGCGCCCGGTAACGAGAAGCGCTGGCAGGATCTTCACCAAACGCGGCAGGAAGCCGTGCAACGTCGATCGGTCGGCCAAGATGCCGGGTGTGGCGGCCGCAAGTTTGCCGTTGACGTAGACGGCGTAGTTGTCGCGTGCGCGGCGGACGAATAACGCGAGGTCGGTGTCCTTCGGATCGGCAACTTGAAATTCGATTCGCGATACACCGAAGCGCCCGATATGGCCGAACGGCGCGGCCTTCGTCACGAACCTTGTTTCGTCGAGTGCTGCGATGTCGGGCGTCGGCAATGGCGCCATCTGCATTTGCTTGACGCGAAGATCGGCAATCGCTGGGGAGCCGGGATTGACCCAGAGGACGAGCGCGAAGCCGATGATCGCGGCGGCGATGAGAGCTGTGATCTTGACCCAACTTGCCGGTGTGCTTTGCCACATTCGGTCAGCTCTGCAGATCGATCAGGCCGCTCTGCATCGCCTCGAAGACGGCTTGGCTGCGCGAGTTCACGGACAGTTTGCGGTAGATCGCCTTCACGTGGTCGGCGACGGTGTGGTGCGAGATGCGTTGGCGGATGGCGACTTCCTTGTAGGAGAAGCCGCGGGCGAGGTCGGTCAAGACCTCCGTTTCCTTTTCGGTCAGTGGGTTGGGTGCGGGTATCGTGCCTGCGCCGCCATTGCGCACGCGCGCTAGGATGTGCCCGGCAACCGCGGGACTGATCGGTGCGCGGCCGGCGATGACGTCGCGGATGGCGCGCTCGGTCTCGGTGATGTCGCCGCCTTTCAGGAGATAGCCGTCAGCGCCGGCTTCGATCGCCTGCACCACGTTGCGCACGTCGCCGAAGACGCTGATCACGATGATCTTGAGGTCGTTCAGTCCGGCGGCGCGCGCACGGCGGATGATGTCGAGGCCGCTACCGTCGGTGAGCTGGAGGTCGAGCAGCAACACGTCGCAACCCTGGGTGACGAGCGTCCAGCCATCGACCACGGTCGTTGCGGTGCCCGCGGCTGCGAAGTCCTCGACGCTGGTTACGATCTCGGTCAGGTGATTGCGCAAGGCCGGATCGTCTTCGACGATCGCGATGCGGATGTGGGGACGTCCGGTTGTCATCGATACGGTGCTGTCGACTCGGTACTGAGGGGCGCCGGCGCGTTATCGCGCGAGCCCTTGGGGCGCATTCATGTGTGATGCGGGGCGGTCAAACAAGCTGCGCCTATGGCAGTTCCCCATCGATGATTCCGGCCTGTGACCATGGTCACCGAGGCACCCCCATAAACATGGGGTGGCGCTTCGAAAGGCGCGGCGCGTGCCAATGCAGGGGAGCCGGGCACGCGCCGCGAGTTGGCCGGAAGGGGCACTCCCGGCTCGTGGCCCCTAGATGATGATGTCGGCCTGCGTGATGAGGCCGAAACCGACGCCTGGCAGGTGAAGCTCGAACGCGTCGCCTGTCGTCGTGTTCCAGAAGTCGAAGAGCACGCTGCCGTCGTAAGCAGCACCTTGCGCGCCTTGCCATCCTGGCTGGTTCAAGAACGTGAGATCGAGCATGTCGAGACCATCTTCGAAGCCCGACTGGGTGAATCTACCCGAGGACTGCGGTTGGATCGTAAACACATCGGCGAAACCGTTGCCGTCGGGAAACGCCGGCGGGGCCGCAATCAGCCCCGTGCTGCCGCCGATCATGTCGTTCAGGGACAGATTGTAGCCGTCCGGTATGCCCCGGAGGTCGATCGTAACCACCTCCTGGTTCTGACCGGTCAGCGTCAACGTCGTGACGGTCAGCGCGCTTTGTTCGGCACTCGCCGTCCAGTAGTTGCTGGTTCCGAGGCTGAAGGCCGAGACGTCGAGTTTGTCGACGCCGAGTGTGAAGTCGTTGATCGTGACGGTGCCCGCATTGGTGCCGATGACGAACGTGTCGCTGGCATCGTCGCCATAGTCGAAATACGAGTAGTCGCCGCTTAGGATGTCGTTGCCGCCGTCGGCGATCAGCACGTCGCTGCCCGCGCCGCCGTAGAGTCCGTCGTTGCCGAGACCGCCTGCTAGCGTGTCGCTGCCGTCCATACCGTCGAGGACGTTCGCGGCGGCGTTGCCTGTGAAGCTATCGTTGCCGGTGCCGCCGACCAGGTCGTCGATGTTGGCAAGGGTGCCGTGGTTGTTGGCATCGAACGCATACGTGCCGGTTGCGAGGTTGGCGGTCGCGCCTGGTTGGTTTGTGAAGTAAACCGTATCGTGGTTGCCAGTGCTGCCGTCGTAGACATCGATTCCTTGCGTGGCGAAGAGCGCGTCGGAGCTTGCGCCGCCGTTGAGCACGTTGTTGCCTGCGTTGCCGGTCAGTTGGTCTTTGAAGTCGCTGCCCGTCAGGTTCTCTATGCCGATGAGCGTATCCGTGCCGGCACCGCCGGTCGAGATGCCGGTCGTCAAGTTTGCGAACGCGCCCTGGTTGAACGGTGCGTTCGGATTGCCGGAGATGACGGCCGTGTCGACGCCGGCGCCGCCGTTGATGATGTCGTTGCCGAGGCCGCCGTCGATGACGTTGTCGCCGGCGTCGCCGGTTAGCGTGTCGGCAAGGGCGGAGCCGGTGATGTTTTCGATACCGCTCAACGTGCCGGTCGCACCTGTCGAACTGTAAGCCGTGAGGTTCGAGGTCACGCCGGCAGTTAGAGCGGAGAAGTTGATCGTATCTCCGCCCAAGCCGCCGATGATCACGTCGGTGCCCGATGTCGCGACGAATGTGTCGTCGCCTGCAGCGCCGTCGAGGGTGTTGTTGCCGCTCGTGCCTTTGATGCGATCGCCGAAGCTGGAGCCCAGCACGTTCTCGAAGTTGACCAATGTGTCGGTGCCTTGCCCGGTCGCGATACCGGCGGTCAGATCGACGTTGACCGCGGCGCCGCCGTCGAAGTCGGCCCAGTCGATGCCGGTACCGCCGTCAAGTGCGTCGTCGCCCTCGCCGCCGTTCAGCCGGTCGTTGTTCGCGCCGCCGAACATTTGGTCGTGGCCCAAACCGCCTTTCAGAATGTCGTTGCCGTTGCCGCCGTCCACATAGTCGTTGCCGTCACCGGCATCTACGTAGTCGTTGCCACCGCGCGCGTTGATGTTGTCGGCAAAGGCCGTTCCGATCAGCGTGTTCGCGTTGTTGTTGCCGTTGATGTTCGCCACGTTTCGTTCCCCTCGGTTGGCGCATGAATCACTTGCGCCTTCGAATGTCGGGGTTGACCGCGAACGCTAGAATCCCAGGAACATGGGGGGCGATGAAGAACGTGCGCGGTGTCACAGCGCACGCCGAGATTGCCAAGTATGGCCGGTTTAGACGTCGTCCTTCTTGTCGGGGTGCGCCGAGGCCAGCGATTCCATTTGCTTCTCGCTGTTGTTGGCCCAGAAGACGAGCCCCTGCACGAGTGCCGCAAAGCCGAGCGCGAAGTAAAGGTAACCTTTCGGGATCGGCGTGCCCATGGCCTCCGCCACCAGGATGAAGCCGACCAGCAGAAGGAAGCTCAAGGCTACGATCTTTAGTTCCTTGTGCGTGTCGATGAAGTGCGAGATTGGGTTGATCGCCACCATCATCACGAAGACGGCGATGATGATCGCCATGGCCATGATCTCTATGTGCTCCGCGATGCCGACGGCCGTGATGACGCTATCGATCGAGAAGACAATGTCGATGATCGCGATTTGGATGATGATCCAGGTGAACGCCGCGCGCGCCGTGGTGCTCTTTTTTTGCTTTTGCTGAGCTTTGTGCGGCCGCACCGCTTCGTTCATTTCGACGATGGCCTTCCAGATTAAGAAAAGGCCGCCGGCACCCAGCACGATATCGCGCCATGACAGCTCGCGGCCCACGAGCCATAAGCCGGTCTTCGTCTCAAGGTGGGAGAGGTAAAACAATGTCGCCAGAAGCATCAGCCTGGTACCGAGTGCGACGGCAAGGCCGATTTGGCGAGCGCTCGCGCGGTCTTCCGGCGGCAGGCGGCCGGCCAAAATCGCAATGAAGACGATGTTGTCGACGCCGAGAACGATCTCAAGCGCCGTCAACGTCAGGAAAGCGAACCAGACTTGCGGGTCTGAAAGAAGTTCCATCGGGCGCGCGTCGACCTAGAGAAGCTGATGTGGGTGGCGCAGACGCGCTTCGCCAGTGGGCAAGTGTAAAATGGTGGGCGCGGCAAGGATTGAACTTGCGACCTCTCCCGTGTGAAGGGAGTGCTCTCCCGCTGAGCTACGCACCCGTTTCCGGTGGGCCAAGCCTATAGGGTCGGGGCATCCGTCAAGTCAAGCGGCGCACGCTCTTAAGTGCTTGTTCCAGCGCATCGAAATGGTCGATCACGGCGTCGGCACCCAAATCGCTTGGCGGAATCTCGGTGTAGCCGAAGCTGACCACCACGACAGGCACATTTGCGGCACGGGCCGTCTTCACATCCGTCTCGCTGTCGCCGACGAGGACGGCGTTCTTCGGGTCGCCGCCGAGTCCTGAGATCGTGTCGAGCAGGTGGCGTGGATCGGGCTTACGATACGGGCGGCTGTCGGCGCCGAGGATGACGGGGAAGAGCTCGCGCAAGCCCAATTCGCTCATCAGTTTGAGCGAGAGCGCCTCCGGCTTGTTCGTACAGATGCCGAGCTTGTGGCCGCGTTCGGCGAGGCGTTTGGCGACCGCTTCGACCGCGTCGAACGGGCGGCTTCCGGCGGCGATGTTGGCGTCGTAGTGGACGAGGAAATGCTGCATCAAGGCGGCAATGGCTTCGTCGGATACGGGCGCGCCGGTCGCCGCCATCGCGCGCTCTATCAGCACGCGCGCGCCGCGGCCCACCATGTTGCGAACTTCGTGGAGCGCAACCTCGCTCCGCCCCTCGCGGCGCATGACGGCGTTCAGCGCGGCCGTCAGGTCCGGTGCGGTGTCGACCAGCGTGCCGTCGAGATCGAAGACGATCGTTTCGGGGAAGGACGCCAAGGTGTTAATGCTCTCAATGGCTTAGATGCGCGCATCTGGCATGGGTCGGCAAGAAAGCGAAACATATTTTTATTTCGCCGCAATCGACCCTCATGTAAGCGTCCGTGGACCCCGATTACCCTCGTAACGCTTTGATTCTGTGACGGTTCGATTTGAGCACGCCCTCGCACCGCAGCCGGTTGGCCGCGGTCATTCTTGCAGCCGGCAAAGGCACGCGGATGAAGTCCGCGCGGCCGAAGGTTCTGCATGAAGTCGCGGGGCTGCCGATCCTCGGACACATTCTGGCCGCACTGAAGTCGCTTGGCGTGGGCAAGCTCGTTGTTGTGGTTGGTCCCGGTCAAGACGACGTCGCTGGTTTCGCGCGCGGGTATGGCGCTGAGATTGCTGTGCAGTCGTCGCAGCAAGGCACGGGTGATGCGGCGCGCAGTGCGTTACCTGCGCTCGCCGGGTTCGCCGGCGATGTTAGCGTGCTCTACGGCGACAATCCGTTGCTTACGACTGCGACGCTTGAGACGTTGTTCGCGGCGCGGGCGGCCGGTGCGGACTTGGCGTTGATGGGATTCAAGCCGGACGATGCGGCGAATTACGGAAGGCTGGTCACGCTTGCGAACGGCGATCTCGATCGGATTGTGGAAGCGCGCGATGCAAGCATTGATCAGAAGCGGATCGGCTTCTGCAACGCCGGCGGGTTCACGCTTGATGCGGCGCTCCTTCGGATGCTGCTTGGCGAACTGAAGAACGAGAACTCGCAGAAGGAGTTCTACCTCACCGACATCGTAACGGGTGCGCGGAAGCGGAACTTGCGGTGCGTCGCGGTCGAAGTGCCTGCGGAAGACGTGCTTGGCATCAACTCGCGCATCGAGCTTGCAGCGGTCGAGCGGATTATGCAGCAGCGGTTGCGCGGGCGCGCGATGCTGGGCGGGGCGACGATGATCGATCCCGACACGGTTTGGCTGAGCCACGACACGAAGATCGGCCAAGACGTTGTCATCGGCCCGAACGTGTTCTTCGGGCCGAAGGTCACGGTCGCCGACAACGTGCGGATCAATGCGTTTTGCCACTTCGACGATTGTTCGATCGGCGAGCGTGCGATCGTCGGGCCCTATGCGCGACTTCGGCCGGGCGCGCAGATCGGGCGCGACGTGCATATCGGCAACTTCGTCGAAGTGAAGAAGTCCGTCATCGAAGACGGCGCCAAGGCGAACCATCTGGCCTATATCGGCGATGCGCGCGTCGGTGCGCGTGCGAATATTGGGGCCGGCACGATCACGTGCAACTACGACGGTTTCGACAAGTACGTCACCGACATCGGCGCGGACGCGTTCATCGGCTCGAACACGTCGCTTGTCGCGCCGGTCAAGATTGGCGACGGCGCGAATGTCGGCGCGGGTAGTGTGATTACCAAGGACGTCGAGCAGGACGCGCTGGCGGTCGAACGTGGCGAGCAGCGGCAGATACCTGGTTGGGCTGCCAAGTTTCGCGCCAAGAAGAAAGCCGAGCGGGCAGCCAAAGCGAAGAAGGAGTAGGGGTCATGTGCGGTATCGTTGGCATTGTCGGCAAGCCCGACGCCGCGCCGATCATTTTGGAGTCGCTTAAGCGGCTTGAGTACCGCGGTTATGATTCCGCGGGGATCGCCACGCTTGTGAACGGGAAGATCGAGCGGCGGCGTGCGCCTGGCAAACTCTCTGGTCTCGATAAAGTTCTGCACGCTCAACCGTTGCCAGGTTCCACGGGCATCGGGCATACGCGGTGGGCGACGCATGGCGTTCCGAACGAGACCAATGCGCACCCGCATGCGTCGGACCGCGTAGCCGTCGTACACAACGGCATCATCGAGAATTTTCGCGAGCTGCGCGAGGAGCTTGAGGCGAAGGGCCACAAGTTCCACACGGAGACCGATACCGAAGTCTCCGTACATCTGATCACGGAGTATCTGAACCAGGGTCTTGAGCCGGTGAAGGCGGCGACCCAGGCGATCCGGCGGCTGCGCGGTGCGTTCGCGCTCGGCATCATCTTCAAGGATCACGAGGGACTGATCGTCGGCGCGCGCAGCGGGCCGCCGCTTGCGGTCGGCTTCGGCACACAAGAAATGTATCTGGGCTCGGACGCGTTTGCGTTGGCGCCGCTCACAAACAAGATCGCCTACCTCGAAGACGGCGACTTGGCTGTCGTGCGCGCGGACGGTGTTGCAATCTACGACGCGCACGACCGGCCCGTGAACCGCGAGGTGCAGATCACGACCGTGTCGGCAAGCCTCGTCGACAAGGGCACGCACCGCCACTTCATGGCAAAAGAGATTTTCGAGCAGCCGGAGGTCGTGGGCCACACGCTGCACAGCGTCATCAATTCGGTCGCGCAGACCGTGGCGTTGCCGAAGATGCCGTTCGATTTCGCGACGCTACCGAAGCTGACGATGGTGGCGTGCGGGACGGCGTCATACGCGACGCTGGTCGCGAAGTACTGGTTTGAGAAGCTGGCGCGCATGTCCGTCGAGATCGACGTCGCGTCGGAGTTCCGCTACCGCGAAGCACCGATGCCGCGCGGGGGCCTCGCGCTGTTCGTGTCGCAGTCGGGTGAGACGGCCGATACGCTGGCGGCGCTGCGCTACTGTAAAGATCAGGGGCAGCATATCGCTTCGATCGTGAACGTGCCGATGAGTTCGATCGCGCGCGAGTCCGAGATCGTGTTCCCGACGCATGCGGGGCCCGAACTCGGCGTCGCCTCGACGAAGGCGTTCACGTGTCAGCTGGCGTTGCTCGCGTCGCTTGCGATTGCCGCTGGGCGTGCGCGCGGAGGGCTGACGTCAAGCGACGAGGCGCGCTTGACGCAGGCGCTGATGGAAGTGCCGCGGCACATGCTGACGCTGCTAGCGCAAGATCCGGTCTATCAGGGCCTCGCGCACGAACTCGCGAAGGCGCGCGACGTGCTCTATCTCGGCCGCGGGCTTGCCTATCCGATCGCGCTCGAAGGTGCGCTGAAGTTGAAGGAAATCTCCTACATCCACGCCGAAGGTTATGCCGCCGGCGAACTGAAGCACGGACCGATCGCGCTGATCGACGAGGACGTGCCGGTCGTCGTGCTCGCGCCGCACGACGCGCTGTTCGAAAAGACGATCTCGAACATGCAGGAAACGATGGCGCGCAAGGGCAAGGTGATCCTCATCTCCGACAAGCGCGGACTGGAACGCGCGGGCGACAAAGTCTGGGCACGCATCGAAGTGCCGGCCGCCGATCCGTTCGTGGCACCGCTACTCTACTCGATCCCGGTACAACTGCTCGCCTATCACACGGCGGTAGTGAAGGGCACGGACGTGGACCAGCCGCGGAACCTGGCGAAGTCGGTGACGGTGGAGTAGGCGGGCGGTGGGTAGCCGCACGATGCGGGCCGTCGCGCGAAACATGCGCGTGTTTTTGGGAAGGCTCCTCGGCCTCACGACGACACGACTGGACCATGAAGAGTCCTGCCACCGCGTTCACGCTTTGGGAATTGCAGACGGTGAACCTCCTTGGCCGATCCCAGATCGCCGTCCGCAGTATGATGACGAGGAACATCTGGGTATCAGCTTTTTTCGACGCTCTGTCGTGGGCGATCTCTCCAATCTCACGCTCCCACGAACTTTCTTTGGACGATCGGAAATCAGAGACACCCGCTTTCGTAACACGGATTTGCGCGAGTCCAATTTCTGCTGGAACGATTTTGTTGGCATCGACTTCAGCCATGCCGTGCTGCGGGATTGTGATCTCCGCGCTTCGATGTTCGAGCGTGTTTCGTTTGTCGAAGCCGATCTCGCATCGGCCGACCTTCGGCGTTCGAGGTTTACGAACTGCAGGTTCGATCGTGCCTCGATGGAGGGAGCGGTTCTGACGAGGGAGCAGGGAAAGACCATTGCGTTGTCCGCTGCACAGATTGCGGCGGTCAAGTGGGTCGATAACGAAGGTGAGGAGCCTGAAGGCGGCTAGTTCGCGGCGATCGCGACTTCGTTGAAGATGGCGAAGTAGTGGCAGGCGGCGGCTATCAGGACCAGCCAGTGCCAGATCGCGTTCTGGTAGGGCAGGCGTTCCCAGAGGTGGAAGACGACGCCCACCGAGTAGAGCACGCCGCCGATTGCCATCAGATAGAGGCTGTTCATCGACACGGCCTGTAGCAGCGGGTTGAACGCGACCACGATCGACCAGCCGAGGCCGAGATAGAGGACGACGGTGACGGACTCCCACCGGCGCGGGAACGCGAGTTTCAGCGCGGCGCCTGAGAGGGCCGCCGTCCACACGAATGTGAGCAGGCCAAAGCCCCAGTCGCCGCCCATGCGGTTCAAAAGCAGGGGCGTATAGGTGCCCGCGATCATGATGAAAATCGCCGCGTGATCGAAGCGGCGCCACAACTCCTTCGCCGGCGACGGCGGCCACATGTTGTAGCCGGCCGAGCAGGTGAGCATCGCCAGCAGGCCCAGACCGTAGAGTCCGGCGCCCAAAAGCAGCATGCCTTCGTTGTTCTGTGAAGCGGTGATCAAAAGCCAGATCGTGGCGACGAGGCCCAGCGCCAAACCCGTGATGTGAGCGGCCGCGTCGGCCAGAACCTCACCGCGCGAGTAGCTCGGGAAGCGGAATTCGTTCCTATGATCGCTCTCGATCGTCATTGCACCACTTCAATCCGGCACCTTGGCAAAAACGTGGCGGAACGCGTGATCCACGAATTCCAACACGTGGTTGTGACACACTGCCATCAATTGGTTCAGGAACGGTCAATGCGCATCGATTTGTTGTGACGGGATTCACATCCGCTTAACCAAGGAAATTCCGCATTCGCGTCAGTGACCGCCGTCACTTCACAAAATTCGGTTCGGTTGGCGACAGCGTTGAAACAATCAGTGTTTTTTTGCTGCGCCGCGTCGAGCGGATCCGCGTCGCGGCACATAGTTCACAGGGATTTCTTCAAGGGCCTTTGGCTTCTGCCGGGGTTGCGGCCTATAGTGGGCCATGACCAAAAACCAGACGATCGACGATCAAAAACGCGCTGCGGCTGAAGCGGCTCTCGAATATGTCAAACCGGGCATGCGCCTGGGGCTCGGCACCGGGTCGACGGCCGAGCACTTCGTGCGTGTGCTGGCGCCGCGGGTGAAGGCGGGGCTGAAGCTCACAACTGTTGCCACGTCGGAGCGCACAGCGGCGCTGGCGCGCGAGCTAGGGATTACGGTCGCCGATCTGGATACGGTGCGCCACCTCGACCTCACCGTCGATGGTGCGGACGAGGTTGGGCCCGGTCTCGCGCTGATCAAAGGCGGCGGCGGTGCGTTGTTGCGCGAGAAGATCGTCGCGGCGGCGTCGGATCGTATGGTCGTGATCGCGGACGAGGCGAAGGTCGTCGATACGCTGGGCCGGTTTCCGCTGCCGGTGGAGGTCGTGCCATTCGCGCACGTGGTCACGATGGAGCGTATCGCCGAGGCCGCGGCGCGGTGCGGTTGCGGGCAAAATCTGATGAGGTTGCGTGGGGGCGAGGCGCACCCGTTTAAGACGGACAGCGGCAACTACATCGCGGATTGTTCTGCCGATGCGATTCCCGATCCGGAACGGTTGGCGCGGATGCTGGAGGCTATTCCCGGCGTCGTGGACCACGGCTTGTTCTTGTCGATGGCCATTGCGGCACTGATTGGGACCCCGGGCGGGGTTCGGGTTATCGAACCGCCGCGTCACTGACGCGCTCACGCACGATTAACCGCGCGGCATTGTGAAACTGGCAATGCCCGCACGTGCGCGCTATTTAACCGTCCCATGAGTTGGAGCCCTTCAAGCTGGCGCGCGAAGCCGGTCGTTCAGGTGCCGGTCTACCCGGATGCCGAGGCGCAGGCGCGCGTCGAAGCCAAACTGAAATCGTTTCCGCCGCTCGTGTTTGCGGGCGAGGCGCGGAACCTGAAGCGTTCGCTGGCCGATGTGGCTGAGGGGCGGGCTTTCCTGCTGCAAGGCGGCGACTGCGCGGAGTCGTTCGCGGAGTTTCATCCCGACAACATTCGCGACACGTTCCGCGTGATCCTGCAGATGGCGATCATCTTGACGTTCGCGGGCGCGATGCCGGTCGTGAAGGTGGGCCGCATCGCGGGGCAGTTCGCCAAACCGCGTTCCACCGATATGGAAACGCAGGACGGCGTCGAGTTGCCGGCCTATCGCGGCGACATCGTGAACGCGTCGCCGTTCGACGCGGCCTCGCGCACGCCGGAGCCGGAGCGGATGACGCAGGCCTACCTGCAGGCCGCGTCGACGTTGAACCTGTTGCGCGCGTTTGCGCAGGGCGGCTATGCGGACCTGCACAACGTGCACCGGTGGAACCTTGGCTTTATCGCTGGGTCGTCGTCGGTCGAGAGATACCGCGCGCTGGCCGACCGCATCTCCGAGACGCTGGAGTTCATGGAGGCCTGCGGGATTACGCCGGCCTCGACGCCGCAATTGCGCACGACTGAGTTCTACACGAGTCACGAGGCGTTGCTGCTCGGTTATGAGCAGGCGATGACGCGTATCGATTCAACGACTGGCGATTGGTACGACTGCTCGGCGCATCTGCTGTGGATCGGCGATCGGACGCGGCAGTTGGACGGCGCGCATATCGAGTTCGCACGCGGGGTCAACAATCCGCTTGCCGTGAAGTGCGGGCCCTCGCTTTCGAACGACGATTTGATCCGGCTCTGCGACGTGCTGAACCCGTCGAACGAACCCGGGCGGCTGACGCTGATCTCGCGCTTCGGTGCCGACAAGGTCGAGGAGCACTTGCCGCGCCTTATTCGCGCGATCAAGCGCGAGGGCCGCAAGGTCGTTTGGTCGTGCGATCCGATGCACGGCAACACCATCAAGTCGACGAGCGGCTTCAAGACGCGTCCATTCGACCGTGTTTTGAAAGAGGTGCAGAACTTCTTCGTCGTGCACCGCGCGGAAGGCACGCATGCGGGCGGCGTGCATTTGGAACTCACCGGGCAGAACGTGACCGAGTGTACGGGTGGCACGGCGGCGATCACGGATGCGGATCTCTCGTCGCGCTATCACACGCATTGCGATCCGCGGCTCAACGCGAACCAGGCGCTGGAACTCGCTTTTCTGGTGTCTGAAGGAATCCGCGCCGAGCGGTTCAAAACACCGCGGCCCGTCGCCGCGCAGTAGCAAGCTGAGCTTGCCTCATCCGATCTTTGGCCCTTAGCGTTTAGGCCTTGAGGATCGACGGGGCGTGAGTTGAGGCTCGGTTTCATCATTTGGTGCGTGTTGGGTTTGAGCTTGATCGGGCTCAAGGCTCATGTCGATCGCGCGCAGCTCAAGTATAGCGATGTCGCGGTGAAGGCGGGCACCGCCACGTACTTGATCCCGCGCGCATTCGTCGAAGGCGGCGGATGGCGCGCGGACATGATGCGCGTCGCGGGATGCTGGGATGCCCGCGAGGCGGGCGTGTTGCCCGTCACGGCCAGCGCCGCGGGGTGTGGCGCTGAGCGGTCGTTACGACTGCGTATACCGGCGCGGGTGTTGGGTGCCGAGGTAGAAGCAGCGCTCCGCGGCAAGATTCTCGACGCGATGTTCTGGACTTCTTACCTGCCGCCGGCCGGACACATGACCCAGCTTGCACACGCATGGGCGGGGCATGGCGAATGGGCCGGCCGCCTTGTTGTGCCGCGCGAGGATTGGGGACTTGTGCGGCTACAATCGCCGCGTTCGCCATGGGTGCCGCTGCTGACCGCCGAGCCGCAGACGGGCGATCCGAACGAACTCGCAGCGCTCTATGCGGGACGTTGCTACCGGCCGGATGCGCTCAGCGACATCGGAATGACTTGCGCGGTAGCGGTGCGCACGGCGCAGGGAGCGGTCCTCGAGTACGAGCTTGGGCCGGACGAGGTGGGATCGTTTGCCCTGCTGCGACAGGCCATGACGGCCTTGACGGCGGCATGGTTGTCGCCCCAGCGGACCGCGGCGATTGGCTGATTTCTGCGGGGCGAGTGTGGTTCGCCTAACACGTGTGCCGCCGATTCTGTCTAACGCGGCCCGTTTTTCTTTGACTGGGTAGGCCTCAAGTCGAGAAATGCGAGACGGGGCGCCTGGGAATTGGGGCGGGCGATTGGGGGACTAGCATATGGGTAAGACACAAGTGCGCGCGACTCTGCTCGCGACAACTGCGGTGCTCTCGCTGATCGCGAGCGCGAACGCAAACGTGGTGCTGGATCCGGGGTTCGAGTCGGGCGCGTTCGGGACTTGGGTCTCGGGCGGCGGCCCCTTTAATGCGATCAACGGCATAAATCCGCGATCGGGTACGTTTTCATTCCGGGGTGGCTGCAACGTTGCTGGCTGTGTTGCCGTCGGCGCGACAGGTGTTTCGGGCACAGGCACAGCGCGGCAAACAATCAACTTGCAACCCGGCATCTACCAGGGGTCTTTCTACTATAGAGCGAGCGGGTTTACGCTCAATAGGTTGGCGGTCAGCCTTGGTAACAACACGGTCGTCAACCTGACCAACACGACTGCTGCCCCGTACACGCGATTCCAGTTTGTTTCGGCTGCCTCGGGCGGGCCTACGAATCTCGTGTTCGGCATTCGGAACGATCCCGATTTCGACAACATCGACGACGTGTCGCTTGAACTCGTCGACGACGGTGAAGGCAACAACATCGGCGCCGCAGCGCAGACTGTTGCCGTGCAGGCGTCGCGCGAGTTTCTGGACCGGCTGCAAGATCGCTTCAACCATGCGGGTTCGCCGATCCGCACCGCAAGCGTGCGCGAGACGGTTGTCGCTTCCGCCGGCGGCCTGTCTTACGTCAACGCCAGCGGACAGTATCGCGCGTTCATGAGCGTGTTCGGCAGCGACGGCGAATGGGACGACTCGGCGACGACGGCCGACCGGCGCGGCTTCAGCGCGGGCATCGAGGCCAATGTGGGCTCGCTCGACATCGGCGCCGCATTCTCGTTGAGCCGCACCGACTTCGACACGCAGACGATCTTTACGCAGAACGAGGGTGAGGCCGAGGAAATGTTGGGCGCGATCTACGCGCATTGGAGCCCGTCATCGACGCCGGTTTACTTCAACCTGATCGCGGGTTACGGCCAGAGCAGCAACGACTTGACGCGCACGGCGTTCTTCGACTTGGGGTTGGACGGCAACATCGACTCGGCGCAGGCGCGTGACGTGGACTCGTCGCAATGGTTCGCCAGCGCCGAAGTCGGATTCGATTGGGCGGTGTCGCAGAACTTCATGCTGACGCCGTTTGCGCGGGTCGATGGCGCCATGATCGAGCAGGACGGCTACACCGAGGTTGCGTTCGCTTTATCGTCGCTTCCGGTCGCCGTCGTTGCGGGCCGCGACTTCGACGCGCTCAGGTCCATCGTCGGCGTGCGTGCGGGGTTGGACCTCGACATCGGCCGCGGCGGCAAGCTGGGTGCGAAGGTCGGTTGGGCACATGACTTCGAGCAAGACCGCTTCGTGACCTTCACGGAGACGACCGGTCCGGTATCGTTCGCCGGTGTCGCCGGTGCAGCGACGCCTGCGGAAGACTCGGTCGTGGCCGGTGCCAGTATCGAACTCGCGGTTAGCGACGAGGCAGCAATCTATGCCGGCTACAACGGCGACTTTGCGGACGAACAGGAGATTCACGCGGGCGAAGTGGGCCTGCGCGTGACCTGGTAGTAGCGGCGTTAACGCAAGTAAGCGTAGGGCGCGGTGTCTCCGGACGCCGCGCCTTTTGTCTCATCCCGCGACGTGGACGAGGCGGCGGCCGAAGCTTTCGCCGGTGAAGAGCCCGATGAACGCTTTCGGCGCTTGCTCCAAACCTTCGATGATTTCTTCGCGATAGGTGAGCTTACCTGCGCGAACCCATTCGGCCATCTGCGCGCGCGCTTCGTTGAACTGGACGCCGTAGTCGTAGACGACGAGGCCTTCCATTTTCAGGCGCTGGGTGATGAAGGGG
>JABFRX010000161.1 GCA_013140995.1 Alphaproteobacteria bacterium
CCCCCTATTCTCCATCCCCCAGCACCAATTCAAAACTCGTTCGCGATCGTCACGCCCACCACATGCGCGCTCCACGCGATCGCGACATCCGCGGCCGGCGACGTGGGCGTGTCCAGCCGGTTCGTACCTTCCATTTCGTAGTACCGGTACTCGACGCCCATGCGCCAGCCGTGGCTCATCGCCTGTTCGGCCCGCGCCGCAAAGACGTGACCGTCATGGGTCGCGGTCGTCTTCAACGCGCCGCCCGCGACGGCTTCCACGTCGCCCGCGGCAAGCCCCGCGGTCGCGACCAGCAACATGTCACCGAAAATCACGAACCCGGCGCTTAGCTGGGCCTCCGCCAGCCAATCCAGCGCGCCTTCGCACCGCGCCGCCGCCGCGCACACCCGGTCGAAGCCGAGATCGGCGTAAGACACGCGCACCCCCGCCTCCACGACAAACGATCCGAAGCGCCAATCGTAGCCCGCCTGCAAACCGGCAAGCGTGCCGCCTTCGCCCCCGGCCGAGTCGGTCACGGGCGGCGCAAACGTGCAGCCGCACCAATCGCCTTGCGCGCCGAAGCCGTACTGCGTCTGCAGCCCCAAAAACGCGCCGCTAAAGTCGGCCTTAGGCGCAGCCGCCAACGCGGGCGCAGCCGCCCAAAAAGCCGCCGCCAAAACGAGCGCCACCCACCGCCGCATAGATCCCCCAACCCGCACGCGAGGGAACGAGGCTAGCCGCTCGCGGCAAGCAAAAGGTGACCCCGCCACAACGGCGAGGGGAGAATTGCGCGGGCGTGTTCGTGCCGTGGATGCAAGTTGGCGGCGTGACTCGCCCGGTACGCGAACCCCAACGCTGTCCCTCATCCGTCTCGGATGAGGGACAGCACAAGCGCTTGGACACCGCTCACTTTCGCTTCACCGCCTCCGGCCACTGCTTGCCCGCGGCCGCAGCCAACCTGTCCGCCGTCGCCGCCAAGACCACCAACTTACCCGTCGACCCGAACGAAAGCTCCGCAACGTCATTCCAGAACCAGCGTGAACGTTTCACTTTGATCTCCCGCCACGGCACCAGGAAATCGCGCGCGAAGAAACCAAACATGCGCATCACGCCCACGCGCAACCCCGTCTGACACACGCTAAGCCGCAGCACGTGCTTGTAGTTCACCCCGGGCCCCATCGCCCCCGTCTGCCAGGTGAGCTTCAGCGACGAAGCCTCGTGGCCACGGTCCGGATAACGCTCCGCCAGCGCATACCACCCCGACCACCACCCGAGCAGCGACGTCACGCCAAGCCACATGGCCGCGAAGAAAACAGGAAACAAAAAGGGCAGGGCGGTTTCCATGGAGTCAGCGTCTCAACGGGGTTTCACGCAATCAAGATGCACGCCTGCGCCGCTTTCCGCTATGCTCTTCATCATGAAGCGCCGCGTCCCAAAGCAACTCGTCAAACTCCGCGCCGCCCTGGCTGAAGGGGAAGCAAGCGGCGACGCGCGCCCGTTCGATCGTAAAGCCTTCGTGCGGCGCATGAAAAAGAAACGAATGCAGAAGCGAGAAACGCCGCACAGTTGAGACCTACGGCAGTCACGTTCAAACGCAAACTCAAAAATATCCGTCATGGCCGGGGCAAGCCCGGCCATGACGGGTAATTTTAGGGACGGTATTGGAAACATCTGCGCGCTATTCAGGCCCAGGCCCCGGCTCCCCCTCCACCGTCATGAACCGCGGGCTGTCCAACGCACCCAGCACGACCGCGGTCAGCTGCCCGTACATCACAGCGCCGGTGTCGACGTTGATGCGGTTTGCTTTCCACTCGGGAATTTCAGCCGGCGTATGCCCGTGCACGACGATGAAGCCGTGGTCTACGTCGCTGTCGAGGAAGTGGTGGCGGATCCAGATCAAATCCTTGGGCTTCTGTTCGGCAAGCGGCCGCCCCGGCACGATGCCCGCATGCACGAAGAGATAATCGCCCGCGCGGTACGTTAGCTTCAGCTGTTCCAGCCACGCGATCCGCTTGGCACCCAAGCCCTTAGCCAGCGCCACCGGATCGCACGCGTCGTAGTGCTTGAGGTCCAGCGAGGCCATCGTCTCCGCCCCGCCGTTGTCCAGCCAATGCATCCACGTCTCGCGATCGTCCGTGGTTAGACAATCGAGCATCAGTTGCTCGTGGTTGCCGAGCAAACACACACTGGTGAAACCGGGCACCCCACGCATCACGCGGTCCATCACCTCGGCACTCTTCGCCCCGCGATCGACATAGTCGCCGAGATAAACGATCGTTGCCTTCTGATCAGCGTGCCGCCAGCGGTGCCAAGCCTCGATCCGTCCATGCATCATCGCAAGCAGATCGTCCCGCCCATGCACATCGCCGATCGCGTAGTGAATATCCAATGAGGCCTCGCCGGTTGACGAAGCACTATAGCCTCATCCCCAGCGCTGTCCCTCATTCCCCCGACGAAGCCCTGGCGAAGGCGGCCGTCACGCCGCACGAACGTGCGGCGCGCCACCTTCTCCCGGTATTCAACGGGAGAAGGGCAGTATTTCTTTGGTTTTTTGAGGGCTTTAGAATTTTAGCCAGGATTACCCTTCTCCCGCGAATAGCGGGAGAAGGTGGCGCCGCAGGCCAGGGACAGTGCTTGAGCTAAACCTACCGCGCGCGGAACGTCTCAGTCACCGCACCCGCGCTCTGGCATTCCGCGCTCGCAGCCCGCGCCGCCGTTTTGCACACCGCCGGCAATCGTTTCGCCGTCACCGTGATCGTGTAGGCGGCGACCTCCGGTTCGGCCGCGACCGCGTCGCTCACCACCGGCGTCGCCAACAAATGCGCTCCTATCACACCGGCAACCGCCACCGCCGACGCCGCACCGATCAGCCAATCTTCAAAGCTCTGCATCAACATCGTCTCTCTCCCCGTTTTGTGAGCCCAGCTCTCTGGCGGGCTCAACGTCCTGTTAAACACGCTTGTTAGGTGTGCCAGGACAGGCAGAGATTGAAGTGCCGCTGATCACAACCGCGGCGGCTTTCGCGACTGTGACGAGCGCTACAGCGGCTCGTCCTCGTCCTCTTCCTCGTCGTTGAAGCCGTAGTGTTCCGCGGGCGGGGGCAGCAATTCCGGCGGTGCAAAGCGCATGATCGCCGCCTCGACGTCGCCAAGCGAACCGTCGAGGTTGAAAGCGCTAATATGAAACGGATCGATCGTGTGACCCAAAAGCCGGCCCAGCGTACGGCGCTTGGCGGCGAAGCTGCCGGGATCGCGCAAGCGAAGCAGCACCGTCGGCATACCTCGATCGTACGACGTATCGATCGAGGCCAGATCGCCCCACGCAACCTTCTGCGTCAGCCGGCGCGTGTCCGCGATCCCGTCCGCGTCGATGACGATCTTCGGCCGGCCGTCCAAACCGGTGGCGAGAAGAACACTGCCCGTCAGCCCGCCGAACACCACAAGCATCCACGCGAGCACCGCTGGAAACATCGCCCCCCAAAGGCCGATAACGCCGGCGGCGAACCAGCCCGCACCGGCAAGGCCCAGCGCGCTCAAGCGAAGGTGGTCGTAGCGCAACACCACGTGCTCCGCGCTCACCTCGGCCTTCGCCGGACGCAGCGAACGCACGCTTTCGGCGACCCCCACGACCGCGCAGCCGGCAAAGAACAACAGCCCGCTCCACGGATCGGGCGACGTCCACGGTATCTTACCCAGCGCCATCGGAAGGATCCCAAGCGCGACGAAACCAAGGCCGATCAGCGTGAGTAAGATGTTGCGAAGCAAGGGTAGCTACTCGTCCGCCGCGCGATACTTCGAATGACACGACCCGCACGCCGCCTTCGCACGATCGAGTGTGCGCGCAACCTCGCCCTTCGCCCCGCGCTGCACCAACGCATCGAGCGCACCCAAAGCCTGTGCGGTGGCCTCGATCTTCGCCTCGAAGTCGGAGCGGTTGGAGAAGATCGTCGACAGCGCCCGCGACGTCCCCGCGTTACGATCCCCCATCGCCGTCCCGCGCGGAAACAACGCGCCGAGCTTCGACGTATTCGCATAAGCCGCCGCGAGCTTCGTGTGCGCTTGAGCCTCCGTGCTCTTGCCCTGCGCGAACGCACCGGCAGCCCCAAGCGCCCCACCAAACCCTTTCATGATCTGGACACGCTGGTTGATCACGCCTTGCGGATTGGAAGGCGGCGTATCGAGCGTCGACACGCACGCGGTGAGAGAAACGGCAACGGCGGCGAGCAGAACGATACGCATGGGATCACGGCCTTTGCTGAACGGAACCGACCTTAGCCCAAAGATGTACGGCCCTCCACCCGCGCACAATCCCGGCGTTGGTACCGTGGACGCCCTGAAAGAATATCTCACGCGAAGCCGCGAAAACGCGAAAAGAAAGACGCGAAAGAGGGCCACCTCTTCGTGCGCCGCAGGCGCGCAACCGATGTTGTCATGACGCGTTTCGCGCCTCGCGCGCGCCCTAAAGGTCGCGTCACTTTTCGCGTGCTTCGCGGCTTCGCGTGAGATTTTTCTTGGTTGCTGCGTGCCGTTGTACCCAGTTCGATAAAAGGGGTACAACACCACGAGTCGTCCGCGGGAGGCGCCGATGCTCAGACTGTTTGCATGCGCGTTGATCGCGTCCGTTGCCGCAGCAGCGCTCGCGCACGCGGAAATGCCGCCGCCGGACAAGACGCCGAAACCCGCCGCCACAAAACCAGCGCCCGCAAAGCCAGCACCCGGCGATCCCGCAGCGTTGAGCGGCGCGTTCTGGGGCGATTGGAACAAGACGAAGGGAAGCGAAGACTTCGCCGCGCTGAAAACGAAAGTCGGCTGCGCGGACAAGACGAAGGCAACCGCTGCCGCCGCAAAGCCGGGCAAGCAGCAGATCGTCGACCTCGCCGTCGCGCGTCCGGAGGAGGCGGCGAAGCTGCTCGCTGGCGCCAGCGCCGCTGCCGCAACCGACGCGGCGAACGCGAACGCGCTCGCAACCGTCGTCAACATGGTGACCACGCAAAAGACGCGTGATGCGGCAGTCGCCGAAGTGGCACCCGAAGATAAGGCGCGCGTCGAAACGATGAACGCGAACCTCTCGACCGGCATCGACGGCTTACCCGGCATCTATCTGGGCGACGTCGAACAATCCGCGCCGCGCGCAAGCGCGCCAACGGGCTACACGCCGGTCAGCGGCGGTTCGTTCGGCTGCCCCGCGCGCTAGATGCAAAGAGGCCGCACATGATCGACACCCGCCGCCGCGTCCTGATCGGCGCAACATCTATGCTCGCAACGCTGCCCCTGGCGCGCGCAAGCGAACCCGAAACCGCCGCCCACATCGCCGCGCCGCTGCTCGGACACTTCACAGCGCCCAAGCGCCTCGTCGTGTGGGGCAGCTGCACGTGTCCGTTCACGGCGCAGCTCTTTGGCGTGCTCCGCCGCATCGTGATCGAGATGCCGAAAACCGTCAGCGTCGAGTGGCGCCACTTCCCGACGCACGCGCCCGACCCAGCGCTGGGCGTGGCGGCACTTGGCTTCGAGGGCGAACGTTTTTGGGGCTTCATGTTCCGCGTGCTGACCGAGGTCTACAACGCCAAGGGCGAGTTCGGCACCTTGAACGAAGCGAAGCTGATCGAGTTCGCAAAGGCCGAAGGCGGCACGCAAGCAACGCTGAAAGCCGCCTACGCCGATCAAGCAAAGTGGCGCAGCGTGAAAGAAGACCTGCTCGCCGGCCAGCTGCTCGGCATCACGAGGACGCCGGCCATGTTCCACAACGGCTACTTCATGACCCCGCAAGGCCTACCCCAAGACCTCCCCGCCTTCGATAAATCTCTGCGCACAATGCTCAAGCCCGCCTGACGGGAAAATCTCGGGGCGCGAGGAGAGAAAGACACACCGCCCGACAGCATTTTGAACGCCGCTCAAACGGCTGAATCAAAGCCAAACCAGGGCGATTCGTGGCCCCGGTAACACTCGTGAACGGTTGTGGGGCGTTCACTCTACAGGTCTGCGTGCGTGGCAAACCCAAGCGTCCGCAGGTACCTTCTCCGTGCGAGGGGGCCCTGCAACGAATTTTTCCTGTGGAGTCTGTAAAGCCATGACAGCGCGGATTGCATTGCTGATGGTCGCGGCCGTCGCCCTGGCCGCATGCGAGTCGACGAAAGCGGTCGACACATCGCCGTCGAAACCGGTCGCCGTCGAGACGACGTACACCGCGCCGCCGGCCGAGTCGCGCATCGTACGCGGCCCGGTCGTTGCCGACGACGGCGATGTAGCGGTTGCAAGCTACACGCCGCCGAAAAAGCGCGTGAAGGCCCCAAGCTACGACACGGCGGACGTGGCGACGCCGGCCGATCCTGTCGAGGCTGGCATCGACGCCGCAGCACCCGTGTCGAAACCCGACAAACCGTCGAAGCCATCGAAGCCGGATAAAGCCGACACGGCAGCAAGCGAACCGTCGAAAACAGACACCGCGCCGGTAACCACCGCCGACGCCTCGTCGGCCACGCCGCCGGCATCGCCCACCGACACG
>JABFRX010000317.1 GCA_013140995.1 Alphaproteobacteria bacterium
AACCGCACAGCGCCGCCTGTTCGGCTCCGCCTTTCCGGGTTCCGTGCGCACCATGTTCGTGCAGGCCGCAGCGCCCGAAGTTATGAAAATCCTAGAACAACAAATGCGCGACGTGCTGCGCGACCGTCATCGCCTGAGCGAGGAGGCCGATGACGACTTCTCGATCCGCGACCTAGCCGCGATCGCCGAAAGCGTCGCGTCCGCCACGCGCGCCATTTCGCTGTTGCTCGGCTCGATCGCCGCCATCAGCCTTCTCGTCGGCGGCATCGGCATCATGAACATCATGCTCGTCACCGTAACGGAGCGCACCCGCGAAATCGGCGTCCGCAAAGCCGTCGGCACGCGGGAACGCGACATCCTGCTCCAATTTCTGATCGAGGCCGTGATCCTCTCGCTCGGCGGCGGCCTGATCGGCGTGCTGATCGGCACCGGCCTCTCGATCCTGACCGGCCAAGCGCTGGACCTTCCCACGGAGGTCAGCCTCTTTTCAGTCACGCTCGCCTTCACCGTCGCAGCAGCCATCGGCGTCTTCTTCGGCTTCTACCCGGCACGGCAAGCCGCAAGACTGCAACCGATCGAGGCGTTGCGGTATCAGTAGGTTGCTTAGCGGAGAGGCGCGCTAACAGCGGGCGTCCCGCCTTTCAGCGCCGCGATGGCTTCGCGCAGGAGGCGTAGGTCGGCGGCAATGTCGAAGTCGGGTGGGCGGTGGGTCATCCCGAGGCGTACGACCACCATGCGCTCGGACGGGATGATGTAGATGCGTTGGCCGCGGTTGCCCGAGGCGAAGAACGTGTCGTGGGGCATGCCAGCTTTGATGCGCCGCTCAGCGAACTCGTCCTCGCTGTCGTTCGTCCAGAAGCCTGCGCCGTAGCTTGAGTCGGCGGTCGACGTCTTCGAATACGCGACCCAGCCTTCCGGCAATATGCGTTTGCCGTCGGCGGCGATGCCGCCATTCAGGAACAGTTGGCCGAAGCGGGCCCAGTCGCGCGCGGGTGCCAGGATGGCGGTCGAGGCGACTTGCGTGCCTGCGCCATCGAATTCCAGCGTGACGCGGCGCATGCCGGCGGGGACGAAGAGTTCGTCTTGGGCGAAACGTACGTAGCCTGCTTGGCCGCCGCCGATCGCGCGCTTTACGATGCCGGCCACGATAAGCGTGTTCGCGCTGGTGTAATCGAATGTCGAGCCTGGCGGCGTGGCGAGCGTGCCGGTTTGCGCGTAAGCCGCCATGTCGTTCTCGAGGTAGAGCATCCGCGAGACCGGATCGAAGCCGGAGCCGTTTTCTTCGAATGCCAGGCCCGATGCCATGCGGATCAGATTGTCGAGCGTGATCGTGGCGCGGGGATCGTTCGCGTTTCGCCATGCGTCGACGGCGGGGGCGTTGACGTTCAGCTTGCCTTGGCGCACCAGAATGCCGACGAGTGCGTTCGTCACCGATTTTGCAATCGAGAAGCTGGGCAGCGGCGTTTCAGGGCCGATGCCGGCCGCGTATTTCTCGGCGACGATGCGGCCGTCCTTGACGATCACGACGGCTTTGATGTGACGGGGGATTTCGTCTTTGAGCTCGGTGAAGATGTGGTCCAGCGCTGCACGCAGTTCGGCGTTGGCGGTCTCGAACACAGGGTCTTCAGCAAGCGGCTCGCTTTGCGTCGACGGTGTTGGCAAAGCGATGCTGTCCGCGTACTCCTGGCGGCATCCGTAGCCCGGGTGGTACGCGGCCTTCGCGCTAAAGATGCCGGCGATGGAGGTCTCGACCGTGCTCGCATCCTGGTCGATGCTGTAGCGCAAGAATGGACCCGCAACCGACGCCATCGGCTGAACGGTTTCGACGAACGCCTCTTGCGGATCGAGCTTCGACACGAACGCCGCCGAGCATACGGTGTGTGCGGCCATCCCCGATGCGACTTGCAACGCGCGATCGGGGCGGAAGATGACAAGCGCCGCGAGCACCGCTGCCAAGATGGTGTATCTGATCCAACGTTGCACCGCGCCCTCCGCTGATGGCGCGGGCAGCGTTAGCAGCTTGCGCGAAATGCGCAAACGGTGCTCGGACTGACGCGGCCTTGCGGCTTACATCGCGCCTCCTTGGGTGGCGCCGTTTAATTCGTTGACGGTCCACTATCTCTCGTCGTCGTGAGGCGGTCGGCGAGTCTCTTACCGTCCCTTTTTTGGACGGCGTCTCGCGGCAAGACTTTGCGTCAAGGACGGCAAGTGCGGCCCGATCGCCTTGATGCCGCGAGCGGTCACAAAGCAGCCATTATCGCTTGACATGTTCCTGTTTTGTTCTATAATCCTACTTATGGAAATTCGGGGACATACGATGAATCCTTCGGCCGCCCCACGATCACAAGTTCCGCCTCCGCTCGCGCGCGCCGTGAAGCAGGCGCAACAGCGCCATCTCTTGCGCATCCAGACGGTAGAACAGTATGTGCTGAAACCGCCGAAGTTTGAACGAGCGTACGCCCGTTCGCAGATCGTCGCGCGGACGGCCGAGTTCGGGGAACGCGGACAACATCTCGATCGTCGCCTCGACGACGTCGAGCAGACGGTCTCCGGCACACGGATTCCGCTCGCTCAGATAGGCGTACGCTTCTGTCAGATCGTCGATGAACCGCGGGAGCCGCCGAACCTGCAGGTCACGTCGCTGTGCGCGCGGCATACCGCCGGAGCACTTCGGCGCGCGCTGCGGCCGCGTCCCAGGTTTCGGCGGGACAATCTAGTACGGCAAAACATCCCGGAAAACCTAAGGGTCTGAGCTATCCAGCGCGCGATGAGCAATGTTTTCCAACTTGACATTTGTTCACTATTTGTTCTATACTACGCCTTATGCCTCAAATCCGCGCCCTGCCCTCCCGCCGCAGTGTTGGTCCCGCTGCCACCGCCGTTCTCGCCGTCGATGGTGAAGCGGCGCGGCGTGCGTTGGGCACCGGGGCTTGGCCGTCGGAGCGGTTTGCGGTTGTTGAGTTGCCGGACCGGCTTGGTGTCGGACAGCTCGCGCCGTTGATGCGTAAGCTTCGTGGGCGTGCCGTCGTCGTTTGGCCGGCGCCTGGAACACAGGGCCTCGCGCGCGCCACACGCCGGGCGGAGATGATCGCCGGCGCCGGAGTCGCCGCCATCGGGGTCGCCGCGCGCGATGGCGATGCGCCCGCCGACACGGATGCCGCGCTCGACAAAGCTCTCACCCAGGCGCTCGCCCGCGCGATGCCGCAACAAGGCTGCCGCCCGGCCCGCGCCGTTCTGCCGTGGACGGCGCCCGTCAAGCCGGGGACGGTGCTCGCGGACACAACGGCGGCCCTCGTCCGTCATCTCGAGCTGCCCCAGAATCTCGCAGGCGCGATGGCGCTGTGGAGCCTGCATGCCTGGTGCGTGCGCGCACCCCAGTCGCCAATCGAGTTTTCGCCGCGACTGATCTTGCATGGGCAGGACCCGCGCGCCGAACACGCACGCGCTCTCCGCATCTTAGCCTGGATGACACCGGCGCCGCTCGTCGTCTCGCGCGCGGTCGCAGGTCACGTTTTGGCGGTGCTTGCCGCCGAGCAGCCGACGCTGCTGTTCGACGACATCGCGGGCGGCATGCTTTACCGGCGCGACATGCGCACGCTTCTCGCTGCCGGTGCCTCGCGCGACGGCGTGTTTTTGAGCGCCCTCACGCGCCGCAACCCGACCGGCCGTGCCGCGTGTTTCGCACCTACCGCGATCGCGACGCTCGCAACGCTGCCGGACGACGTGCGCCGGCGCGCGCTGATCCTGGGCCTTAGCGCACCCGCACCGGATGCCGTGCCGTTGCCGCCGCCCGGCGACCCGCCGGACGACATCTTGCAACTCCGCGCGCAGCTTCAGGCGGCGGCAAATGCAATCGCACCCAAAATCATGGCCGCGCCGCCAGAGGCCTTGCGCAAATTCCCGCCGTTGCAGCGCGAGACCTGGGCGCCGATCATGGGCTTGGCGAACGCCATCGGCCGGCTGCCCGCCGAAGTCTCGCTCGCGGCGCAATCGGCGGCGCTCGACGAAGACACCGCGGCCACCGCATTGCTGCAAGACCTACACACCCTCTACGTCACCACGGAAGACCACATCCCGACAGCCTGCATGATCGACGACCTGATCGCTTTGCGCGGCGATGCCGCGCTCAAGCCTGAGGACCTTGCCCGGCGCCTCGCCCGCTTCGGCTTGAAGCCCGTGTCCATCCGCACTGGCGAGGATGTCGTGCGCGGCTATCGCGCGGGCGACCTTGCCGTCGCCTTTGCCCGCTACATCTTTTCCAGTGAGCACGCTACAAGTAGCACCGAAGTAGCGGCCGCGTAGCGCCAGAAACGGCTTGAATGAGCCAATGTAGCGGCGTAGCGGCACTTTTGAACGTGTTTTGTTGCAAGAGACGATGCCCGGATACCCCGACGACCTTCTCAAACGCATCCTGACGACCGTGAAAACGGTCGCTGTCGTTGGCGTTTCTGCGAACCCCGCGCGCGACAGCCACGAGGTGATGGGCTACCTGCAGGCCAAGGGCTACCGCTGCATCCCGGTGAACCCGGGCCTTAGCGGTCAAACCTTGCTTGGGGAAAAAGTTTTCGCGAGCCTGAAGCTGATCCAGGACAAAGTCGATATGGTCGATGTCTTCCGCAATTCGGAGGCCGCAGGCGGCGTTTGCGACGAAGCGGTCGCTATCGGCGCCAAAGTCGTGTGGATGCAGCTTGGAGTCGTTAACGAGTCCGCTGCAAAACGCGCCGAAGCCGTAGGCGTCACGGTGATCATGGACAGGTGTCCGAAGATCGAAATCCCGCGGCTTCTAGGCTAAACCTGCGCACAACTGCGCTGGCCGAATCAGCGGCGAACGAAAGGGTCAAAGCACATGAATATGCAGTCGAAGCTCACCGACTATGGCTTCAACACGCTCTCGATCCACGCTGGCGCGGCCCCCGACCCCACGACCGGCGCGCGCGCGACGCCGATCTACCAGACGACGTCTTACGTGTTCGACGACGTGGACCACGCGGCGTCGCTGTTCGGCCTGCAGGCCGTGGGCAACATCTACACCCGCATCGGCAACCCGACGCAGGCCGTGCTCGAAGAACGCGTGGCGGCCCTCGAAGGCGGCACGGCGGCGCTAGCCACCGCCTCGGGCCACGCTGCACAGCTTCTCGTCTTCCAAACGCTGATGCAGCCGGGCGACGAATTCATTGCGGCGAAGCAGCTCTACGGCGGCTCCGTCAACCAGTTCGGCCAAGCGTTCAAAAGCTTCGGCTGGCACGTAAAGTGGGCCGACGCGCAGGACCCTGACAGCTTCCGCCGCCAAATCACCGCGAAGACGAAGGCGATCTTCATCGAAAGCATCGCCAATCCGGGCGGCATCGTGACCGACATCGAAGCGATCGGCGCGGTGGCGAAAGAGGCAGGCCTGCCCTTCATCGTCGACAACACCTTGGCGACGCCCTACCTCATCCGCCCGATCGAATGGGGCGCCGACATCGTCGTGCATTCGCTGACGAAGTTTTTGGGCGGCCACGGCACGGCCGTCGGGGGTATCATTGTCGATGCGGGTTCGTTCGATTGGTCGCGCACGAAAAAATTCCCGGTCCTGTCGGAACCTTGCGCGTCCTACCAAGGCGTAAAGTTGCACGAAGCGTTCGGCGACGTCGCGTTCGTCACCGCCTGCCGCGTGCTGGGCTTACGCGATCTCGGCCCCGCGATCTCGCCGTTCAATGCGTTCTTGATTCTGAACGGCTTGGAGACATTGCCGCTCCGCATGCAGCGCCACTGCGAAAACGCGCGCACGGTCGCTCAGCATTTGAGCAGGCATCCGCGCGTGAGTTGGGTGAACTATGCAAACCTGACGAACGACCCGTGTTACGGACTTGCACAAACCTATTGCCCAAAAGGGGCCGGCGCCGTTTTCACGTTCGGCATCCGCGGCGGCTATGACGCAGGCGTCAACCTGGTCAACAGCGTGCGCCTATTCTCCCACCTGGCGAACGTCGGCGACACGCGCTCGCTCATTATCCATCCGGCCTCCACAACACACCGCCAACTCACCGACGAACAACGCGCAGCCGCAGGCGCCGGCCCCGAAGTGGTGAGGCTCTCGATCGGCCTCGAAGACGTAGCCGACATCATCGCCGACCTGGACCAGGCACTGGCGGAATAGCAACGGGACGCCTCCAACGATACCGCCAGCCCTTGCGCTACCAAATGGGTCCGCGCCAAGCTAATCTATTGAAGCAAAAGACTTTGACGAGCGAACGAATCGCACGCGAACGATGGCGAGGAATATGTTGGAGCCGAGCAACAAAATTCAGGACTCTCTGCGTGTCATTGAGCAGGCCCCTAGCCTACTCAAGCTAACAGAGGCATTTCGTTCTGCCGTAGACGACTACGGATACGAGTCATTCCTTTGCTCCGCTCCGCCGCGGCCGGGTGAGGAAGGCATCGATCCAGTGCTGTTCGGTGCGTGGCCTGAAGACTGGCGCCAGCGATATACGGAACGGCGCTACTACGTTCGCGATCCAATGCTGCAAGAACTATACCGGACGGCGGATGCATTCACGTGGAGAACAATCCTCAACAGCCGACGCTATTCAGAAGCAGATCGAAAGATTGTCTTCGATGCTGCTGCGTGGGGAATGCGCGAAGGGTTTGTCATTCCGCTCTACGGGATCGGCGGGCAGGTCCACGCGATAACGATGGCGGGACCCACGCCACGCATCGACTCTGAAGCGCGCTCTGAGCTTCTCCTGATGTCGATCTACGCTTACGGACGAGCTAAACGGCTTGCCGGGCGGCAACTCGATCCCGTTCCCTTGCTTAAACCACGAGAGCGAGAAGCATTGCAGTGGGTGGCCGCAGGAAAAGGAGATTGGGAAATCGGGCAGATCATGGGCATCTCCGAAAGTGCCGCGCATAAGCATGTGGAAAATGCAAAGCGAAAGATCGGCGTTTCGACCCGCGTCCAAGCGGTGGTAGAGGCGATTCGGACCGGGCAACTTCACCTGTAGCCTCCAAGTCAAGTACCTGATCAGGCAGCATCGCCCTTTGGCCCAAATGCAAAGGTGCTCCCGCAAACATGGGAGCGTTTTATGCTGCATCTTATCGATGCCAACAATCGCAATCAGCTGTTCTTCAATCGTCTTCTCGAAGCCTCCTACCGGGTGCGCTACGACCAATACGTAAAGGGGCGCGGCTGGAAGGCCCTCGATAGGCCCGATCAACGCGAACTCGATCAATTCGACACGTCGGCGGCAACGTACCTCGTCTGGGCTGACGCAGGCGAAGTCGTCGGCGGCGCAAGGTTGATACCAACAACCAAACCGCACCTAATGTCCGAGGTATTTCCGCACATTGTGACGTTTGCCTCAGTGCCGAAAAGTCCGCGCGTCTGGGAACTTACGCGCCTATTCACGGCTCGCGGGGGGCACAGCTCTGCAAATCGCCGCAATGTCACGGGCGAAGTGTTTTGCTCACTCTTCGAATTCGGATTGTTCAAGAAGCTCGAAGGCATCAGCGTCGTTTGCGACACGTTCTTCCTCCCGCGCGTACTGGACGCGGGAATCGAGATCAAACCTCTCGGCATTCCCACACCGTACGACGAAGGCACCTGCATCGCCTGCTACATGCCCGTGAACGTACAGCAGCTACGCGCCGCACGCGGAGGCGTCCACGACAGTGTGCTGTTCGACATCGACACCTCAACTGAGGGGCGCCAACCTGCGTACGTGCGCCAAGACGAGCATGTCTTCCACTGACGACAAACGCGGCAGAGGCCCTTATCGCATCGAAGGGACCGGCACGGGTGACGACCGTCTTGACCTTTTGCGCGACCCTCAGGTGGCCGCCTTCGTAAGTGCGCTTACCCGCATCAACGATCCAATCAAGCGGGACAGCATCGAATGGCTAATCCGGGTTCTCGCTCGCGACCCACGAAACCAAAGGAAACCGAAATGACGCTCATAACCGACTCCCAACGGGAGGCTTTTGCGCGCGATGGAGTGATCTGCTTGCGCAGCGTCCTCACGCAAAGCGAGGTCGCTCGATTGACCAAATCGATCGACTCCGCCGTAGCTGGAATTGGAACGACTGCCACGGGCTACGACATCACGCGTGTTGCCAACACAGTTTGGCAAGAAGCCAACGAACAACTCCCGGTGAGTGAAAACCGTCAGTATGACCTGGGGCTGCTCGCTGCCTATGTGCAGGCAACCGGGGCAACGCGGCTAAAGGAAAGCCCCCAAGAAGGTGCCGACAACGGACACTTCTTCGTGGAGACTGGAACTTGGACCCGTGATCGTCAGCTTCGCGACATCGCCACCACCAGCACCATCCCGGGGATCGCAGGAGAGTTGCTAGATGCCCACCAGATTCGCTTCTACGACGATCAGATATTCGTTAAGGAGCCCGGCACGGTGGACCGTACCGCGTATCATCAGGACCTGAGCTACTTCAACATCGACGGCGATCAAGGCTGCGTCGTCTGGGTTCCAGTGGACCACGTGGACCGATCGACTGGAGCACTTGGCTATGTCAAAGGCTCCCACCGTTGGGGCAGAACTTTCAAACCCAATATCTTCATGTCCCGCCTCACAACGCCCGACGCAGAGGGAGATGAATTGCCTGATATCGACAACAACGAAAGCGACTACGACATCGCCTTCTTTGAGGCTGAGCCTGGTGACGTGGTCATACATCACCTGCGCACGATCCACGGGTCCCATGGCAACTCTTCGACAACCCGCACAAGACGAGCCGCTTCCTTCCGCTATGTCGGCGAACAGGTTCGCTTCCGCAATCGGCCCGGTGCCGTTCCACAGCCTCATCGGCCGTTAACTTGGCTCGACGGCGCCGAACTCTGCGATCCCTGGTTCCCTCTCGCATGGCAACGCTATAGCCACGCTGCCGCCGCCGCCGAGTAGTCGCCTACTTCGGCTTCACAAACTTGAAGACGAATTGGTCCGTCTTGCCGCGGATTGACGGGTCGAAGACGTTGGCCGTGTGCGGGTCGGCGGGGTTCTTGAGAAGGTCACTTTCGGCTTCGAGTTTGAACCCCGCGGACAGCACTTGTTGCTTCACGAGCGCGGGCTCAACGCGGTGCGACTTGTCGATCTGCTCGACCGTGGTGACGCCGGGGCCCACGTGATCGATGATGAAGAACACGCCGCCCGGTTTGAGCGCATCGAAGATTGCCTTGTTCATCTGCGCGACGTCGACCTTCTGCCAGATCTGATCGTGATAGAGCTGGCTCATGAAGATCACGTCGACGGGCGTTTCGAACTTGATCTCCGCCATCGGCTGGATCGAACCTTCGACGTTTGCGTAGCCGGCCTTGGCGAGGATCGCGGGGCCTTCTTTGGCGACCGGAAACTTGTCGGCCACCCATGTCGGATTGAACATGATGACCTTACCCGTAGCACCCACGATGCGGCTCATGATCTTCGTGTAGTAGCCGGTCCGGCCGGGGCCCACGTCGACAACGCTATCGCCGGGCTTCACGCCGGCAAGCGTGATGATCTCCGCCGGATGACGGTCGGCGTCGCGGTCGGTGTCGTCTTTCGGACGGGCTTTGTCCGCCACCGCCGCGGCGACGTAAGCAGGAACAGCATCGGCGGCAACAACGGGCGTGATCGCGACAAAAACCGCGACGGCAAAAGACGACATGAAATGGCGCATGACAGCTCCCCAAGGACACATGAACAAACACTCTAGACGCACATGGCAGCAAACCAAAGCCGCATCACGTGGCCGTGATCGAATAGAGCTTGTTGCGCGCCGCCACTTTCTTCACGACCGGATGGCCGTCGAGGCGCATGGCGATCTTGTGGAGTTTTGGGCACTCGGCCTTGAACCAATCGCGGCCCGGGCGCCACAGCGTCATTGCCCAGATGTAGACGTCGAGCGCGGAGAATGTGTCCCCGAGAAACCATGGACTATCGATGTGCTTCTCGACGAACTGCCACAACGCCTTGCGGTGCTCGTGCGTGCTTACGCGCAGCAGCTTGCCCGCGCCGTGTTCGTGGTCTTCGCCGACCCACCGCTCCGGCACGTCGCCGTACGTGAATGTCGGATAGACGGCCGACACCAAAAATATCTGCCAACGCAAATAGGCCGCGCGCGACGGATGCCCGGCCGGCGGCACCCAATCGAAACCGGAGACCGTATCGGCCACATGCATGACGATCGCCGCCGTCTCAGTCATCACGTCGCCGGTTGGCAGCACCAACGATGGCACTTGGCCGAGCGGATTGAGCTTCTTCAGCGCCTTGCTCTTCCAGCCCGTATCTTCCCACGGCACGTCGACGATCTCGAACGGCACTTTCGCCATCCCGAACGCGATCTCAGCGATCATCGAACCGCACCCGTTCGTAGCGTAGAGCTTGTAGGGTTTCGATCTCTTCCCTTTCATTTCTCTGCCGCCACCCTGAGTGCGAACGCATGAACGATGCCCGCCGTCAACAACGCAACTGCGCCGAACTGATGCAGCGCGGCGAGCGGGATCGGCACGACCTCGATAAGCGTCCAGATACCGATAAGCACCTGAAACGCCAATACGCCGAGCAGCACGTTCGATGTCGTCGACGCAAAGCCAGTAAGCTCGCGCCGCCACCCAACGACCCAAAGCCCAACCACCGCCGCACTCAAAACATACGCCATCATGCGATGATTGAACTGCACCGTCGTCACGTCCTCAAACGGCGCCAGCCAGAACGCGTAAGCACCGTCCGGAACGAACTTGCCGTCCATCAACGGCCAGGTGTTGTAGGTCAGCCCCGCGTCGAGCCCCGCAACGAAGCCGCCGAGCAGTATTTGAAAGAACGTCAACCCAACCACAGCAACCGCCGCCGCAAACAACGGATGCGCCGCCTTGCGCATCGGCCATGTCTCCCGCCACAGCGGCAGCGCCGTCCAGAGGATCGCGCCATAGATCACAAGCGCGAGCCCCAGATGCGCAACCAACCGGTACTGGCTGACACTCACCCGTTCGGTCAGCCCGCTCGCCACCATGTACCAGCCCATAGCGCCTTGCAGCCCGCCGAGCACGAACAGCACCACAAGGCGCGGGATCAACGCGCGCTCCACCATGCCGCGCGCGAGAAACACGAGGAACGGAATCAGAAACGCAAACCCGATCAGCCGCCCAAGATTGCGGTGCGACCACTCCCACCAGAAGATCGCCTTGAATTCGTCGAGCGACATCCCCTTGTTCAGCTGCTGGTACTGCGGGATCTGTTTGTAGGCGTCGAATTCTTGGCGCCACTCGGCAATGGAGAGCGGCGGCAGCGCACCGTGGATCGGCTTCCACGACGTGATCGAAAGCCCCGAGTCGGTGAGCCGCGTGAGCCCGCCGACAACCACCATCAGGGCGATCAAACCAGCGACGGCAAATAGCCACATCGCAATATTCCGCCGCGCCGCAATCTGACGCGGCGTCGGCGAAACTCGATCGGGAAGCGCAACGGTGGTCATGGCTACAATGGCTGATATGGCGCGGGCGGCCGCGCGGCAAGGCCGCATGCTGCGGCACGTTAGCGTCGAAACACGGAGATCCGGCGAGGGGGCGCGACGGTGGTGAGATTGCCGGTCGTGTCACTCAAAACGCGAAAGCCTCCTTTGGAATGCTCCGCGCTTTTTCACACGCGGCCTTAAAGTCGTAGGGCACCTCGTCTACGCAGTCGGGCCATTTCTGTGTCGTGAGCCAGAACTCGACCAGGCCGAGGCGTGCGCAGAGACGAACGAAGCGCGGATCGTTCCGGATTGCCGGCATCCCTTTCCAAAACAGCATGCCGGTGCGGTAGGCGTCGGCACCGATCATGTCGTCGGCGGTGCCTTGCGGTCCGAGGTGGGCGTTTTCGACGATGCGATAAACGTCGTCCACAAGGCCCAGATGAGCTGCATACACAAGCCGCGTGACGTCCACCGCGCCGGTCTTTGCGACATGCGCTTCAAGCGCATCGCGCATCGCGCCGATGTTCTCCGCCGTTGGATTGCGTTCGGCGCGGGCCAGCATCATGCCATCGTCGAACGCGCGCGCCGGCCAGTTCGCCGCCGTTGCGATCAACCTGTCCACCGCCGGCCAGTCGTTCAGAAGGGCCAAGCCGCGGAGCAAAACAACTTGCGCATAGACCATTCCCGGTGAACGCGCCAAGAGGTCTTCGAGGAGCGGGATCGCCTCGGCCACGTGTCCTGCGGCCATTCGGGCCATCGACGTAATCACCACCAGCATCGGGTTCAGCGGATCCGACGAATAAAACTCCTCCATGATCTGGGCGCTTTCGCGGGCCCGTCCGATCGTGCGGGCATGCCAGCCGATGTAAATCTGCCCCTCGCCGCGGCCCGGCGTCCGGCGAAGCCGCTCCATCGCCGCGTCCGCCGCAATGAAACTGCCATACGGCGGCAAGATGAAATATTGGGCGGTCAGGCCATCTACGTTGTGAGGGTCGAGCGCCAGAGCCCGTTCCGCTTCGCGCGCCACCAAGGCGGTGAATGCGGCGCGTTCGGCGAACGGCAGATAAAGGCGCGCCCAGGCGCGGATATAGGCCAGCCTTCCCCATGCCTCCGCGAAGTTGGGCGCGCGCTGGACAGCGGCCTCCAACAGTCCAATGCTCGCGTGCAACTCCGCCGGCGCATACAACTTGACGCTACTGCGCAGATAGAGGTCGTAGGTCGCCGGGTCGATAGCCTTGGTCGAGAAGCTCGTGAACGTTTGGTGCAGGGCGCCGGCGATCGCTTCGGAAATCTCGTCTTGCACGGCGAACGTATCGTCGAGACCGCGGTCGTAGTGCTCGGACCACAGCGTGGTGTGCGACGCTGCTTCGACGAGATGGGCGGCGATCCGCACGCGCGCGCCCGCCCGGCGCACCGAGCCGTCGAGCAAGTGGCTGCATTTCAGCACGCGCGCCGCCTCGCTCTTCTTCTCGCCGCGAAACTGAAAGCTCGATGTGCGGCCGATGACCTTCAGCTTTGCCCCGCGCGACAGGCGCTGAATGATCTCCTCGCTGACCCCGTCGGAGAAGAATTGCATCTCGGGATCCGTCGACAAATTGTCGAACGGTAAGACGGTGAGGACGGGCTCGGCGTCCTTCGACGGCGCAGCCCCAGCCGCCAATGCCGCGGCAGTCAGCCCAAACGCCTCGATCGTCTCGGCCATCTTGTCGAGCTTGAGCAGGCCGCGCGACTGCAGGCGATCGGCGAGCGGGCCGCGGATCGTTTGCCGGACGGTGGCTGAGACCAAAGCTGCGCCCGGCGACGCTTGCGCCATGAGGCGCGCGGCAACGTTGACGCCATGGCCGAGGAGATCGCCATTCGGTTGCACCACGACGTCGCCCAGGTGTACGCCGACGCGCACTTTCGGGTCGCACGTTTCGGCGAGTTCGAACGCGGCTTCGACTGCGGCAAGGCTCGAACCGAAGTCCAACATGAAGCCGTCGCCGGCCGTGTTGAAGATGCGCCCGCCGTGGCGCGCGGCTATGCCTTCGATCACCTTGCCCAAGCGCGCGACGTCGGCGGTTGTTTTCGCTTCGTCCGCTTCGGTGCGCGCGGAATAGCCCGCGACGTCCAGCGCGACGATGGTGGCGAGCTTGCGGGCTTGGACGTCGCCGGTCATGCGAACTTTCGGCTGGGTCGTGCGGACAGCAGGTCATACTAGGCCGGGACGCAGGTAATTCCAAACCGAGCCCAACAAGCGCTCAAGGGCGCCCATCCAAACGCGGCAACTTTCGCGAACCCATCTTCGTCGAGATGGTTGATCAGTGCGCCTATCGCGAAGGCGGCCTCGGCCGCGCAATTGGCGAGGCACACCAGCGCACCACGAACTTCATCAACGCACGGGGCGTGGGCAAGAGCCTGATATGGCGCGTGGCCCTGCGCGGCAAGAGAGCCGCCGCTGCGGCACGTTGGCGTCGAATCGCACGAACGCACAAGCCTGCGTTTCCGGCCATTTGCCCCCCACCCACGCAATTGCTAATCACACCCCCATGAGTATGCGTTGGAAGAAATTGCTGGGCGTATTTTTGCTGATCGGCATCATCGCGATCTACGCGCTTCTGGTGATGCGCGTGGCGGTTGCCGTCTTGCCGGAGGCGGGCGGACTACTTGAGTTCGTATTCTACGCCGTGGCCGGGTTGGCTTGGGTGATACCTGTGCGCTACCTCATCGTCTGGATGAACACGCCGGGCAAAAGCGACGCCGGACAAGGGTAGATATGTCGAAGATCAAACAGTTCTTTGCCAACGCAGCCGGTGCGAACCCGATGGACCGCATCCAAACGGCGGTCGAGCGGATCATCCTCTACAGCCGCTATATCCTGGTCGTGTTCTACATCGGCCTCGCCGTCGCGCTCGCGATCTACGCGGTGTCGTTCATCTTCGAGGTGATCCACCTCGCCGAAGTTGCGTTCTTCCCGCCGGGCAATAAGAACATGATCATGCCGGTGCTGGAGCTGATCGACGGCGCGCTGGTGTCGGGCCTCATCGTGATGGTGATGCTGAGCTCGTACGAAAACTTCGTCGGCCGCTTCGGTGAAGACTCGCTCGACGATTCGCCGGAGTGGCTGCGCCGCCTCGACCACGGCTCGCTGAAAGTCAAAGTGGCGACCGCCCTGCTGACCATTTCGGCAGTCAAACTGCTGCAGGTCTTCATGGATCGTGAAGACTACACCGACGCCGACATCTTCTGGAAGGTCATCATCCACGTCGTTTTCATTGCGTCGGCCGTGTTCTTGGCATTGCTCGACCGGATCGCGGGCCATACGCGTTATCCTGACAAGGCCGACGATAAAAAGTCGAACGAACCCCCGGCGCCGCTATAGTAGCGTCGCATCCCCTTAAGCGAACTCTAGGATCCCCCATGGCACAAGCTGGTCAAATCTTCCTCGGCAAAGGCGAGTTGCCGCAAAGCCTGCTGCTCTCGATCGCCAACCGCCACGGCTTGATCGCGGGCGCGACCGGCACCGGCAAAACGTCGACGCTGCGCGTCCTTGCGGAGGGTTTTTCGAACGCGGGTGTTCCGACTTTCGTGCCGGACATCAAGGGCGACCTCGCGGGCTTTTGCCAACCTGCGGAGGTGAAGCCGTTCATCACGGAGCGCCTGCAAAAGATTGGCAACACCGAATGGAAGCCCGCAAACTTCCCCGTCGTCTTCTGGGACCTGTTCGGCGAACTCGGCCATCCGTTGCGCGCCACCGTGTCCGAGATGGGCCCCACCCTGCTCGCCCGCATGCTGCAACTGAACGACACGCAGGAAGGCGTGCTGAACATCGTGTTCCGCGTTGCGGACGAGCAAGGCATGCTGCTACTCGATCTCAAAGACCTGCGCGCGATGCTCGTGCACGTGGCGGAGAATGCCGACACCTACTCCACCCAATTCGGCAACATCGCGCCTGCCTCCGTCGGCGCGATTCAGCGCACGTTGCTGACGCTCGAAAACCAGGGCGGCGACGCGTTCTTCGGCGAACCCGCGCTTAAGCTCGCAGACCTCATGATCACCGACGACACCGGCCGCGGCGCGATCCACGTTCTGGCCGCTGAAAAACTATTCGGCAGCCCGATGCTCTACGCCACGTTCCTGCTCTGGCTGCTTTCCGAACTCTACGAAACGATGCCGGAGGTCGGCGACCTCGACAAACCGAAGATGGTTTTCTTCTTCGACGAAGCGCACTTGCTGTTCGACGATCAACCGAAGGCGTTGGTCGATAAGGTCGAACAGGTCGTGCGCCTGATCCGCTCGAAAGGCGTCGGCGTCTATTTCATCACCCAGTCGCCGCTCGACATCCCGGACGACGTGTTGGGCCAGCTCGGCAACAAGATCCAACACGCACTGCGCGCGTTCACGCCGAAGGACCGCAAGTCGGTGAAAGCCGTCGCCGATAATTTCCGCGAGAACAAGAACTTCAATGCGGCTGACGCGGTGCAAGAACTCGCCGTCGGCGAGGCGCTGATCTCGACGCTCGATGCAAAGGGCATCCCTTCCGTCGTTGACCGCGTGCTGATCACGCCGCCGACCTGCCGCATGGGCCCGATCACGCCGGCGGAGCGTTCCGCGGTGCTGACCGCAAGTCCTCTCAAGGGCTCTTACGACAAAGCCATCGACCGCGAGTCCGCGTACGAAATGTTGATGGCGAAAGCCGAAGGCAATGAGACGCCGGCACAAGCCGCACCGACCGTGCAACCGCCCGCGCAAAAATCCGGCGGCTGGGGTTGGGGCTGGGGCAACAAATCGGAACCCGCACCAGCGGCAGAACCGGAGCGTAAGCGCGCTTCCTCCTACCCGATGCCCCAAAGCCAGCGCGACGAACCGCAACCGCGCGCGCGAGCGGGCGGCTCCAATCGCCAAACGATGGGCGAAGCGATCGCAAAAAGCGCTGCGCGCTCGGTTACCTCATCCATCGGCAGCAGCATCGGGCGCGCTCTCGTGCGCGGGGTGCTGGGCTCGCTTCTGAAACGGTGAGGGGACGCAACATGCGCAGCGCACTTCTAATCGCAATCGCATTGGCACTGACGGCGTGCGATGAAAAGGTACAAGACGATGCCGCTCGCGGCCTGACCGGCGTCGATTGGATCGCGGAGTCGATCAACGGCAAACCCGTGATCGAACCCGGCGGTGTCACCATGACGTTCGCGGAAGAACGCGTCACCGGCCGCAGCGGCTGCAACCGCTATTTCGGCGCCGCCGAACACGGCAACGGCAAACTCAAGATCGCTCAAGTCGGCGCCACGAAAATGGCCTGCCTGCGCGACGGCCTGATGCAGCAGGAGAACGACTACCTGACCGCGCTGCAAGCGTCGCAAACCTACACGTTCAAAAGCGACGGTAGATTAGTTCTGTCGGGTGCAACCGGAGACCTGGTGGTGTTCACAGGGCGCGCCGCTGTAACCGCCGAGTAGCTGCATTTACCAACCCAGAGTCTGTTGCCCGAAGTCGACAGTCGCAAAGACTTGGCGCCGAGCGCTCGTCTTCGGGCAGGCGAGTTCGCTAGTGTCCGTTCACCTATTGGGGGAAGGGACATGAATACAGCATCGAAACTGCTTTTGGTCGCGTCGCTCGGACTGGGTGGCTGCGCGACCGTCGTCAAAGGTACAAAGCAAGACGTCGCCATCAGCACCGATCCGCCCGGTGCCAGCTGCATGGTCTCGCGCAACGGTGCCGAGGTTGCGATGATCGCGCAAACGCCTGGTATTGTGCAGGTCAGCCGCGACAGAGCAGCGCTCGTTGTCTCGTGCACAAAGGCGCCCGAGTTTGCGGCACCCGCAACACAAACCGTGGACTCGAAGTTTAACGGCGCGACGCTCGGCAACATCCTCCTCGGCGGTGTGGTCGGCGTCGTCGTGGATGCGTCAACCGGTGCGAACTACTCGTACCCAGAGCAGGTGGCGGTGAGCTTAGGCGCCGGTACCAGCGCCCCCCTGGCGCAGACCGCGCCGCTCACCCCGGCGCCTGTCGCCTCAGCGCCCGGCACCGATACGGCCGGTCCACGTCCCGGAACGATCAAGACGGAAACGGGGACGATCACAATGAAGCCCGTCAACGACTAGACTGACGCCGGCGTTACATTCGTAAGCGGCTCGCACATCGCGGGCCGCTTTTTCTTTGCCCAAAGCAAAGCGGCCCACCGCCAGCGGCAAGCTGAAGCGGCGGGCCTACCTAAACCTTCATGGGGAGACCATGAGATACAGGTTCGCATACTCTACCACGTGATCGCCCGGACCCCGATACGCAATGCAGCCGGCAGCCACTCGCCTGCCGGGAGACTAAGCGGCGCAGACCCTCGCCCGTCGCGCGACAAACGAAAACGCCCCGGCTCTTTGCAGCCGGGGCGCTTTATGTCGTGACGGGCGGTTCGCCGTTACCAGGTCATCTTCAACCCGGCTGCGCCATCCCAGCCGCTAACGTCGTTGTTCAGCCCTTCGGTCATGCCGCCGCTGACGTAGACGGCCATGTGGCGGCTCACCTTGACGGAGAGGCCGGCCTTCGCGTCGATGAGGGCCGCAAACGTATCGGTGGTGAGCGACACCGCACCGTTCTTGACGGTATTGCTATCGCCGTTCGTCAACGACACCGAAACGAACGGCAGCATGTCGCCGTCGCTTATCTCGCCGTCTATGCGAAGCGTACCCTTCAGGAACAAGTTCGCCGGTTCGGCCGTCGTGGCGGCCAGGAAACACTGCATGTCGCAGACCATGCCGTCGTACTGGACCTCACCGATCGCCGCGAAGCGCCAGTCGTTGCCGACCGGAAGCACGGCGCCCAACTGGACCGAACCGAGGAAGCCGCTCAACGTCGCCTCGACCGGCGCCGCCAGCGGACCGTCGAAGGTCCACTCGGTGCTTCCATAGCCAAGGCCGACATTGGCGAAGTACGTCTTCTTCTGCAGGCCGAAATTCGCCTGGATCATGCCGCCGGTGCCGGAGAGGTCGCCCACGCCGGCCAGCGTCGTCACGTCGGCGCTCGTTGTGCCCCAACCGCCGGACAGGCCGACGCGATACGCGCCGCCCGCCCACGCGTCGATGCCGCCTGCGCCGCAGGTGTAGTCTTGGGACACTTCATTTCCGGTGTCGGCACCGGTGTCGCGCGCGCCGTGGACCACCTTGGCCCACCCGCGGCTTCTGCGTACGCGGCCGTCCGTGACGAGCGCGTCGTCGCTGCGGAAGCACGCGTTCAGCATCGTTTGGCTGGCCGCAAACATCGCCGCTTCGCCGTTCATCACCTCGCTGACCCGCGACGTCAGGAACCAACCATCAAGCGCGCCGGCATAATTCGGGCGGTGAGTCAGCAAATACTGGTACGGCCCCTGGAAGACCGGCGCCGCGAGCGCGAACTGATTGCCCGCAACCGCGCCCGCCACGCGAACGAGCTCGATACCGTTGCCTGCCGTCGGATCCGGCGCGTCTGACGGCGCAAACGGAAGGACGTTGATCAACGTGGTGCCAGTGACGTTGCCCGCGATCGTGACGAAGTCATGCGTCGTGCCGTTGACGGGCACGTCCGCGTTGTCGAACTGCACTTCCATGTCGAAGAAAGCGGCGGGACCGGCCGTGTAGTTGCCCAGCATCGTCACGGTCCCCGGCGAGTTGCCTGGTGCGATGTGACCGTTGTTCGTCACGTTGCCGTTGATCGTGGCGTTCCCGCCGAACGCGGCGCCCGCCGCGACGAGAAGACTGTCGGACATGATGCCGTTCAACAGCAACGAGCCGCCGTTGACCGTCGTGAGGCCGGTGTAGGTCAGATTCCCGTTCACCGTGAACGCGCCCGTACCGGCTTTGACCAATTGGCTCCCGGCTGCGCCTTGATTGATGTTGCCGGTAAACGCCGTCGTCGCGTTGTTGCCGCCGGTCGTCAGCGTGTTCGCAAAGCCGCCACCTAGGTTGACGGTGCCGGTACCGGCCAGCGATCCGATTGTTTCATTGATGCTTGCCGCACCATCAAGGTTTAGCACAGTACCGGCCGTCATCGTGACCGCACTGGTGTTACCGATCGCATTGCCGTTGAACGAGGTGACAGTGCCCCCAGCGATGTTTAAGCCGCCGGTGTGCGCGTTATTGTTGCCGCCCAAGTTGAGTGTGCCGGCACCCGCCTTGGTCAGCGTGCCGGAGCCTGAAATGGCGCCGTCGTAGATCGTGCTGAAGCCATTCGTGTCGATCGTGCCGGAGCCGGCCATCGCGGTCGCCCCGGTTCGCGCGCTCAGCACACCAGCCGCGCCGAGCCGCAACGTACCGCCATTGAACGACATCGCCGCCGATGCGGCGCCCAAGTCGCTCAGCGCATCGACAACTACAATGCCTCCGTTGAACGCGGTGCCGCCGGTGTACGTGTTGACCCCGCCGAGATTCAGCGTGCCGGCTCCCGTCTTCACAAGCCAACCCACGCCGGAGAGCACGCCGTTCCAGTTCGCAGTGAGGCCGTTCGTGTCGATTTTCGTGCCTGTCGCCGCCGTGGCGCCAGTCAGGATGCCGTCCACCGACGTCGTGAGGTTGCTGCCGATGACCTGGATCGTGCCGTTGCCCATATTGAACTGATAAGCGCCGGTACCGCCACCGAAGCCCGACTGCAGACCGGTGCCGCCGACCTGCAACGTGCCGCCGTTCAGGTTGAACACACTGTCGATCGCGTTCGTGTTGTCGTCGCCGCTGAGATAGAGCGTCGTGCCCGCGTTGATGCGCAGCGTGCCGCCGGTCATGTTGATCGTGCTCGACGTCGTGCCGCCGCCGCCGATCACGGCGTCGCCATTGACGAGGCTGCCGGCATTGAGGCTCACGACGGCAGCGCCGGAGATGTTCATCACCCCAGTCGAACTCGCGCCCGCGCCGCTGCTGTTGCCGAGCGCGTTTGTCGCCCCCGGTCCGCCGGTCGCACCCAGGTTCAGCGTGCCCCCGGAGATCGTGTAGGTGCCGGACGTTGTCGTCGCTGCGATGCCTGCGTCATCGCCGATCACCAGAGGCGCTGCGACCAACGCCGTCCCTATTTGGACGATCCCGCCCGTCTGCGTGACCACGGAGTTTGTCGTGTTGCCGTAGCCGACGACGAATCCAAACGGGCTCCCGGCAATATTCAATGTGCCGCCCGAAATCGTCGCCGACGGCGAACCGCCCAACGCTCCCAGAAACACGCCGTTGAGAGTCGTCGTTAACGACGACTGAACGATAGAGCCCGCCCGGACCGTCATGTAGTTGCCGGTCATCGTCATACCGTTGACGGTGAAGGCGCCGGTTCCGTACTTCTCCAGAGTCCCAGCACCTGCAATCGTGCCGCCGAACGCGGTGTTCGCATTGTCGAACCCGAAATTGATCTGCGACGGATTGTTGATCGTGCCGCCGCCCGCGAGCGATCCGAATTGCTCGAAGTCGGCCAGCGTCAGCGTCGCGCCGGTCGCAACCGTCAGCGCGACGTTCCCCGCGCCGAAATTGAACGCCGCCGTATCGGTTAGCGTGCCCGAATTGATGTTCAAGATGCCGCCGGTCGTCCAGGACTGACCGGTCGTCGCGTTGCCGGCCAAGTTGACGGTATCGCCCGCGATGTGGAGCAGCACGCACGAGTCGTAGGTGCCGCTACTCGTCGCGTTGCAGGTCGCGGCCGCCGCGGTACCGGTGCTCCCAACAAACGCCGCCGAAGCCATCAGGGCCGCGACAAGGGCTTTCCCACGCGCAAGTCCGCGCGACGGCGCACCGTTCAACGACGTCATTATTTCCCCCACCCCAAGAAAAAAGGCTTGGCCCCCGCTCTATTGAGCCCAGGACCAAGCCACTTTCCAAGAAAATGGGCGCACCGTAGTGAAATTGGTTGGTTAACGTGGCGCCCGCGCAACGGCCAACCGCAGTGGACTACCAGATGACTTTGACGCCTCCCGTGCCGTCCCAAGCGCTGACGTCGTTGTCGATCCCTTCCGAGATGCCGCCGTTCACGAACAGCGCCCAGCCGTTGTCGATCATGACCGTGGCACCGAGCTTCGCGCCGAGCAGGCTCGATGCCGTGTCCGAGGTGAGCGACGCCGTGCCGTTCGTGACCGTCAGGTCACCGAAGCGATCGGAGAACGACAGTGCGAAGTACGGCAGGAACTGGCCGTCATGCAGGTTGCCGTCCAGGCGCAACGTGGCCCGGCCGCTCCAATCCGACGTGTCGGCAAGCGTGCCGGCCACGAGGCATTGGTTGTCGCAGTCGAGGCCGTCGTAGTTGATCTCGCCGATCGCCCCCAGATGCCACATGTCCCACACGGACCATTTGGTTCCGAGTTGCAGGCCGCCGATCACGCCTTCGACATCGCCTTCACGCATGGCCGAGACGGCACCGTCGAACTGGAAGTCCATCGCGACATAGCCGGCCGACAGGTTGGCGAAGAAGTTGCCGTGATGCAGGGACGCGTAGACCTGCCCCATCATCGCATCGCCGTTCATGTCGCCGATCCCGGTCGGGGTAACGACGTTCGTGTCGGTCGAGGCATAACCCGCCGCAACGCCGAGGCGCATGTTGTC
>JABFRX010000309.1 GCA_013140995.1 Alphaproteobacteria bacterium
CCAACGCGTCGAGCGTTCTCGCCGACGCGCTCGACGAACAAGGCGACGCGGACGCCGCCTTCCAAGCCTACACCGATGCCGGCACGCTGTTCGTGCGAGCCTACACACCGCAATTCGCGAACCGCCAAAGCGCGTACGAACAGGTCAGCGAACTCACCGCCGAATTCGCCGCCGTCACAACGTTTCCAATGGGCCCGTCCACGCTTGGCTCGATGAACGGCGAAGCAGCGCACGTGTTCCTCCTCGGCTTCCCGCGCTCGGGTACGACGTTGCTCGAAGCGATCCTGACCGCAAACCCGCAGATCGTATCCACCGAAGAACGCGACCACCTCGGCGAAGCCGCAAGCCTGCTCGAAGGCCCCGGCGTCATCGCGAAGTTCGGCCGCCTGTCGGAGGTCGAAGCCGGCCGCTTCCGCCGCGCCTACTGGGAAAGCGTGGCGAGCTGCGGCACGAACGTGAAGGGCCGCGTCTTCCTCGACAAGCTGCCGCTGAACACGATCAAGCTGCCGCTGATCCGCCGCTTGTTTCCGAACGCGAAGATCGTCTTCGCGCTGCGCGACCCCCGCGACGTGGTGCTGAGCTGCTTTCGCCGCCGCTTAGGGCTGAACCCGTCGATGTTCGAGCTGTTGACGATCGACAGCGCGGCGCGCTTCTACGGCGCCGTGATGGACCTCTTCGACACCTACACCAAGAAGCTCGCCCTCGACGTGAGCTACGTGCGCTACGAAGACGTTGTCGCCAACTTCGAAGGTGAGGCGCGCCGCTTGTGCGCCGTCATAGGCGTCGGGTGGACGGACGAAATGAAGAGCTTCGCCGAAACGACGCGCCTGTCGGCCACGCCAAGCGGCCTGCAAGTGAAGAAGGGCCTCTACGAAACCGGCGCCGGGCAATGGAAGAAGTACGAACGTCACATGGGCGCGGTACTCCCCGCTCTCGCGCCGTGGGTGCAACGCTGGGGCTACAGCAAGATCGCATGAAAATCATCTCCGGCCTGCGCGAGATCGCAGCGAACTACGACGTTCTCGTTTGCGACATCTGGGGCGTCATTCACAACGGCCGCGAAGCGTACCCCGGCGTCGTCGATACGCTGCGCCGCTTCCGCGAGCAGGGAACGTTGCTCCTGCTCTCGAATGCTCCACGCCCGAACGGCCCGATCGGCGAACAACTGGCAAGCCTCTCGGTCACGGCTGACGCGTACGACGGACTCGTCACCTCCGGGGACCTCACGCGCCGCCTGTTGATCGAGCGCGCGCCGCTGAACATCCACCACGTCGGCCCCGACCGCGATCTGCCGTTGTTCGAAGGCCTGAACGTGACCCGTGTTCCGTTGAAAGAAGCGCAAGCGATCGTCTGCACCGGCCCGTTCGACGACACGACGGAAGGCCCGGACGACTACCGCGACTACTGGCACGACGCGCTAGCGCGCCGTCTGCCGTTCTACTGCGCGAACCCAGACCTCGTCGTGCAGCGCGGCGACCAGATGATCTACTGCGCCGGTGCGCTGGCGGAGGACTACGAACGCCAAGGCGGCGACGTCGTCTATCTCGGCAAACCGCACGCGCCTGTCTACGCATTCGTCGCCGACCGCCTGCGCGAACTTAAGGGCCACGACATGCCGATATCGAAATGGCTGGCCATCGGCGACGGCCTCAAAACCGACATCGCCGGTGCCACACAAGCGGGCATCGATTCGCTGCTCATCACCGGCGGCATCCACGAAAGTGAACTGGCGCAAGTCGACGGCGCGCCTGATCCTGCAAAGATCGACCGCCTCTTCGCTGAGCGGAAGCTCAGGTCCGTAGCGGCCATGCGCCGCTTGCTCTGGTAACGCCGCCCCGCATAGATTGCGCGCCAACGCGACCCCGAACAACAAGGACAACGCCGCCATGACGAACGGCTACTTCCTCGAAGACCTAACGACGGGCATGTCGGCCTCCTACGGCAAGACGATCACCGACGCCGACATCGTGCTGTTCGCGGGCGTCTCCGGCGACACGAACCCCGTCCACCTCGACCAAGAATTCGCGGCCAAAACGCCGTTTAAAACCCGCATCGCGCACGGCATGCTGTCGGCAAGCTTCATCTCGACGGTGATCGGCACGAAGTTGCCGGGTCCCGGCGCGATCTACATGAGCCAGAACCTGCGCTTCAAGGCACCCGTGAAAATCGGCGACACGGTGCAAACCACCTGCACGATCACGGAAATCATCGCCGAGAAGCGCCGCATCGTGCTCTCCACGATCTGCAAAGTCGGCGACACGGTCGTGATTGAGGGCGACGCACTCATCATGGTCCCCTCGCGCGGCAAGTAAGCGAACCCGCGTGCAGATCTTCCGCCACTACGAAAATCTGCCTGCGGCCGCGCGCGGCGCGACGGTCGCGATCGGCAATTTCGACGGCGTGCATCTGGGCCATCAAGCGCTGCTGAAGCACGCGAAGACGCTTGGCGCGAAACTCGGCGTCCTCGTGTTCGAACCGCACCCGCAAGAATTCTTCAAACCCGGCGGCGAACGCTTCCGCCTAACCCCGTTCCGCGCGAAGGCCCGCCTGCTCGAACGCTTCGGCGTGGATGTCCTCTACGCGCTCCATTTCGACGCCGCCTTCGCCGCGTTGAGCGCAGACGCCTTCGTCACGAAAGTCCTGGCGCAGGGCCTCGGCGCAAAACACATCGTCGTCGGCCAAGACTTCCAATTCGGCAAAGGCAGGGCCGGCAACATCGACGTGCTGAAGCAACGCGGGCAACAAACTGGCTTCATCGTCTCGACATTCGACCTGATCGGCGCAGGCCCCGAAGCGAAAATCTCCTCGACTCGCATCCGCGAAGCGCTACGCGAAGGCAAACCCGAAGTCGCGGCATCGCTGCTTGGCCATGCGTGGACGGTGGAAGGCCGGGTAGAGCAAGGCGATAAACGCGGCCGCACGATCGGCTTCCCAACAGCGAACGTCAGCCTCGAAGGCTACTTAGAACCGGCCCTGGGCGTGTACGCCGTCCGCGTCGAGATCGCAGGCCAAACCTACAACGGCGTCGCCAACTTCGGCCGCAGACCCACCTTCGACAAAAAAGACGTCCTCCTCGAAGTCCACATCTTCGATTTCAACGGCGACCTCTACGGCCAACAAATCGTCGTCGCGTTCGAAGCCTACCTCCGCGCCGAACAAAAGTTCGCCGGCCTCGACGCGCTGAAGGCGCAAATCGCCAAAGACAGCGAACGCGCCCGCGCGATCCTCTGAAGGAGCACAATCTTCCTGGGACCGCGGGCGGCCCAGCCCGCGCTCCCAGGAAGTGCTACACTCCGAATCGTCATGCACCACACGCTGAAGCTTCACCCGGACTCGCGCTGCGCCGCTGTCACGCACATCGACGTCGCCGTCGCGCGCGACCACGGGCAGCTGACGCTCACCTACTTCATCACCGGCAAGATCGCGGACCTTCGTTTGCCGGCACCGGCCGCGCGCGCGCGCACGGACGGCCTTTGGCAACGCACGTGCTTCGAAGCGTTCGTGCGCAAGACGCCCAGCCCGCGCTATTACGAGTTCAACTTCGCGCCATCCACACAATGGGCCGCCTACCGCTTTCGTGGCTACCGCGAAGGGATGGTCTCGGTCGAAGACATGCCGTCACCACTCATCGAAAGCCACCAGAGCGCGGAGACCTACTCCCTGCAAGCCGCGCTGAAGTTAGACGCTCAGCCAAACTTGCCCGCGGACGCCACCTGGCACCTGAATCTCACCGCCGTCATCGAAGAAGCGAGCGGCCACAAATCTCACTGGGCGCTTGCACATCCCGCGACCAAGCCTGACTTTCACAACCCCGATTGTTTCGTCCTCGAACTCCCCGCTGATAGCCCATGAAATTCGGTATCGACCGCCTGATCGCCGACCCCGCGCTGCGTGCGCCGTTGAAGGGCAAGCGCGTCGCGCTCGTCGCGCACCCCGCGTCCGTGACGCAAGACCTGACGCATTCGCTGGACGCGCTCGCCGCGACCGGGGACATAAAGCTCACCGCGGCCTTCGGGCCCCAGCACGGCTTACGCGGCGACAAGCAAGACAACATGGTCGAGTCTCCGGACTTCACCGATCCCATCCATGGCATTCCGGTGTTCAGCCTCTACGGCCAAGTCCGCAGGCCAAGCGGGCAAAGCATGGGCACGTTCGACGTCGTACTCGTCGACCTGCAGGATTTGGGCTGCCGCATCTACACGTTCATCACGACGCTGCTCTACATGCTCGAAGCCGCCGCCGAACATAAGAAGGCGGTCTGGGTACTCGATCGCCCAAACCCGGCGGGCCGCCCGGTCGAAGGTCTGCGCCTGCGTGCCGGCTGGGAAAGCTTCGTAGGCGCCGGCCCCATGCCGATGCGCCACGGCCTAACGCTCGGCGAGCTGGGCCTCTGGTTCATAAAAACGAAGAAGCTCGACGTCGACTACCGCATCATCGAAATGGAAGGCTACCGTCCCGACGAAGCGCCCGGCTACGGCTGGCCGCTGGGCACGCGCACCTGGGTGAACCCAAGCCCGAATGCGCCGAACCTCTGGATGGCGCGCGCCTACGCCGGCACCGTGATGCTCGAGGGCACCACGCTCTCCGAAGGCCGCGGCACCACGCGGCCGCTCGAACTCTTCGGCGCTCCCGACATCGACGCGAAGAAGGTCATCGCCGAAATGCACCGCCTTGGCGCCCACTGGCTCAAAGGCTGCACGCTCCGCGACTGCTGGTTCGAACCCACGTTCCACAAGCACGCCGGCAAACTCTGCAACGGCGTCCAAATCCACACCGAAGACCCAAAACTCTACGACCACCAGCACTTCAAACCCTGGCGCCTGCAATCGCTCGCGTTCAAAGCGATCCGCAACCTCTACAGCGACTACCCGCTCTGGCGCGACTTTCCTTACGAATACGAGCTCGGCAAGTTGGCGATCGACGTCATCAACGGCAGCCCGCTCCTGCGCGAATGGGTGGATGATAAGGGTGCGACGCCAAACGACCTCGACGCACTCACGCTCCTCGACGAGCAAGCGTGGACCGCCGAGCGGCGGCCCTTCCTGCGTTACTGATCATTGGCGCCAACGGTGCGAGTCCACAGCGTTAGCAGCAGACGCTTCAGGAAGTAAGCGACGCTTGAAATGAACAGACACCCGGCAAAGTAAAGTGCGAACATGCCGAGGTGCATTGGCGACATGAACGGCTCATTGGACAGTTCACCGACGAGTCCATAAAACCGCGCCTGCCACATCACATAGGTGGCAATGACGCCGATAACTGCGACAACAAGAGTCTCACTCCAACGCCGAGCCGCGAAGCCGCCCGCGACAAGGATGAACAACACCGATGCTCGTAGGAAAAGCCAGTCGTACTCGTAACAGTCACCGGTCGCGTTGAAGCAATGTATCGGGGTGATATCCCGTATCGCGGGCGTCTCTGCCATTAGCATTGCGCGGTACCCTATGAAAGCGAAGGCAGGGTAATGCATTGATCGGCTGGACGCGATATCCCGGCCGTGCGATTGAATGGAGACCAAGCCATTCCAACCACACGGAGCCTCACCCCATGAAAACCCGTATCACTGAAATGTTCGGCATCGAGCATCCGATCATCCAAGGCGGCATGCACTTCGTGGGCTTTGCCGAGATGGCGGCCGCCGTGTCGAACGCAGGCGGCCTCGGCATCATCACCGGCCTCACCCAAGGCACGCCCGCGAACCTCGCGAAAGAGATCGGCCGCTGCCATGAAATGACGAAGAAGCCGTTCGGCGTGAACCTCACATTCCTGCCCGCACTCACGCAGCCGGACTATCCGGGCTACATCAAGGCGATCATCGACGGCGGCGTGAAGTACGTGGAAACGGCGGGCAACAACCCGCAAAAGTGGCTGCCCGTGTTGAAGGAGAACGGCATCAAAGTCATCCACAAATGCACGTCCGTGCGCCACTCGCTGAAGGCCGAGGCGATCGGCTGCGACGCGGTTTCGGTCGACGGCTTCGAATGCGGCGGTCACCCGGGCGAAGATGACGTGCCGAACATGATCCTGCTGCCGCGCGCCGCCGACGAACTGAAAATCCCGTTCGTGGCCTCCGGCGGCATGGCCGACGGCCGCAGCCTGGTCGCGGCGCTTGCGATGGGCGCCGACGGCATGAACATGGGCACGCGCTTCATCGCGACGAAGGAAGCGCCCGTGCATGACAACGTGAAGCAGGCGATCGTGGCAGCGAGCGAACTCGACACTCGCCTGATCATGCGCGCCTTGCGCAACACCGAGCGCGTGCTGAAAAACGCCGCCGTCGACCGCCTACTCGAAAAGGAAAAGGCTTTAGGCGCGAAGATCCAATTCCAAGACATCATCGGCGAAGTCGCGGGCGTCTACCCGAAGATCATGAAGGACGGCGACATGGAAGCCGGCGCCTGGTCC
>JABFRX010000204.1 GCA_013140995.1 Alphaproteobacteria bacterium
CTTGAGGTTCAGGCGCGTGAGGTTTGTCGTCACGCGCTTCATGCGTTCGAAGGCGAGGTCGACGGCGATGACATTCGCGCCCGCGGCTGCGAGTTGCGCGGTCTTGCCGCCGGGGGCCGCGCAGAGGTCGATGACGGTCTTGCCTTTGATCGGGCCGAGCAACTGGGCCGGGATCGCGGCGGCGGCGTCTTGGATCCACCAGGCGCCGTCGGCGTAGCCGGGGAGGTCTTCGATGCGGCCGCCGGCCGTGCGGCGTAGCGTGCCGGTGGGCAGCAGCTTGGCTTCGAGTTTCTCCGCCCAAACTTCGGCGTCGCTTTTCACGCTGATGTCGAGCGGCGGTTCGATGCTGTGTGCCTTCGCGATGGCGCGCGTTGTTTCTTCGCTGTAAGCGGTTAGCCAGTTGTCCCAAGCCCACGGTGGCGTGTTCAGGCGTTCGGCGTCGAGCGACGGCAGCATCGCTTTGCCTTCGCCGGCGATGCGGCGGGCGACGGCGTTGATGAGGCCTTTGAAGTGGCGCGCGCGGTGGTCCTTATCCGCGAGGGCGACCGCGGAGTTGACGACTGCGTGCGGCGCGACGTCGAGGAACAGCAGTTCGGCCGCGGCCAAGCGCAGGATCAGTTCGGCGGGGCCAGAGCGTACCGGTAGCGGCTCGCGCAGGAAGGTTGCGATCACGTGGTCGATCTCGCCGAGGCGGCGGAGCGTCATCATGACGATGGCGCGCGTGAAGGCGGCGTCGCGGGCCTCGAGCTTTGCTTGGCTCAGCGAGGCGTCGAGTGCTTCGGTCAGCGGACGCTCGCTGAAGAAGACAGCTTGGATCGCCGCCAGTGCGGCTGCGCGTGCGCCGATGCCTTGCGCGTCAGGCTGCTTGGCGCGCGGCTTCAACCCCACGGTCCGCGGCGGGGGGCTTCTTGCGCGGCGCCTTCCATGCCTTGCGCCATCGCTTGCAGCTTTGCGATGCGGTTCGCGGTCGACGGGTGGGTCGAGAACAGGCTGTCCATCCCCTGCCCCGCTAGCGGGTTGATGATGAAGAGATGCGCGGTCGCCGGATTGCGCTCGGCCTCCGGGTTCACAACGCGCTCAGCACCCGCTTGGATGCGGTCTAGTGCGGAGGCGAGCCACAGCGGCTGACCCGCGATTTCGGCGCCGATACGATCGGCCTCGTATTCGCGCGAGCGGCTGATCGCCATCTGCACGAGGGAAGCCGCGATCGGGGCGAGGATAACAAGCGCGATCGTGCCGATGATGCCCATCGGGTTGTTGCGGTTGTCGCCGCTGCCGAAGAACAGGCCGAACTGGGCGAGCATGGAGATTGCGCCCGCGATCGTCGCCGTCACCGTCATCGTCAGCGTGTCGCGGTTCTTGATGTGTGCCAGTTCGTGCGCGATGACGCCGGCCAATTCCTCACGGCTTAGGCGCTGCATGATGCCGGTCGTCACCGCGACCGCACCGTGCGCGGGATCGCGGCCGGTCGCGAATGCGTTCGGCTGCGCGTTGTCCATCACGTAGACTTTCGGCATCGGGATCTGTGCCCGGCGCGCGAGTTCGCGCACCATGCCGAAGAGTTCCGGGTCGTCGCGTTCCGCAATCTCGCGCGCGCCGTACATGCGCAGCACCATCTTGTCGGAGTTCCAGTACGCGAACGCGTTCATGCCGACCGCGATGAGGAACGCGATCACCATGCCCGTCGTGCCGCCGATCAGCGACCCGACACCCACGAACAGCGCGGTCATGAAGGCAAGCAGAAGTGCGGTTTTCGTCCAGTTCATCGGTAGGCCTTTAAAGCGGTAGCGTCATGGTCCCATGATTTAGGTGCGGGGAGGGCCTCCATCAAGGAACCATCACTTCCGTGTTCCAGTGAGCTTAACCGGCGCAGCGAACGGCCGGACACCCAGTTCTTCGTAGATTTCGCTGGGGTAGTAGGCGGTCGTTCCCTTGATGACGAGGGCGGCCTTGCGGACGTCCGCGATTTGCACCGTCGGGTCGCCGTCAAACAACACCAGGTCCGCGCGTTTGCCGGGTTCGATCGTGCCGCGGTCTTTGAGGACGCCAGCGTAGCGGGCGCCGTTTAGTGTCGCGACCTGAAGCGCCTGCGAAGGTGTTAAGCCTGCTTGGACGTAGAGTTCGATTTCACGATGGAGCGTGAAGCCCGGCACGTCGTCGGTCCCCGCCACGAGCGGAATACCCGCCTTGTAGAGTCGGCCGGTGAACTCGATCATCTTCTGGTACGACTTTTCGTAGCGCGCCGCGGTCGCGTCATCCGGGATTTTCATTTCGGCGGCGCGCAGACCGCGCTGAATGTCCGGCGGCAGGTGATCGGCGACGGCGGCGAGGGTCTGCGAGACCGTGCCAGCGCGGTGGCGCAGGAAGTCGAACGCCGTGAGCGTGGGGTCGATCACGGTTTGCTTGGCGGCCAGCAGAGCAATGAAGTCCTGAACCGGCTTGCTGTCGAAATCGAGCGTCGCCGTTTTCTCCGCGGGTAGATAGAAACGCTCGAGCGTTCTTGTGTCTGTCTTTTCGGTGACGAAGAAATTCAACAGCACCTGATTGATGTGCTGAATCTCGTCGTAGCCCTGTTCGACAACTTCTTCGGCGCGCATGAAGGCTGGCACGTGGCCGCTGACGCGCATGCCTTTCGCGTGCGCGTAGGCCGCGGTCGCGCGCAGGTGCTCCTTGGGGAAGGAGTTGTAGATTTTGACCTGCGGATAGCCGTGCTTGGCGTACCAGTCGACGGCCTTCTTCGCCTCGGGCAACGTGGCGATCGTGATGCCGCCGCTCGCCGAGTTCGTGCTCTTACCCTCGATGAAGCCAGCCGCCACGATGCGCGGCATCATCAGCGCGCCCGAACGCTCTTGCGCCATGATTTGCTGCAGCGTCGCGTTGTCGCTGCCCATGTCGCGCACGGTGGTCACGCCGGCGGCGAGGTTCAGCCCACCGTCCCACTGACCGAGATGGCCGTGCATGTCGAATAGGCCCGGCAGCAACACGCGGCCGCCGGCATCGACCACGTGACGGGCTTTGACGCGGCGCTTGTTCGTGGCGGTCACGGACACGATGCGGCCGTTGCGTAGCAGCACGTCGGACGCGGGGCCGAGCTTTGCAGCCTTGCTGTCGAAGACGCGGGCGTTGCGGATGAGCGTGGTGCCCTTCATGGGGTGCGCCAGGCGCTTTTGCATCGCGAGAATGACGTCGCCCTCAACCTTCTTTTGTTGCGCCTCAAGCGCGTTCGCGTTCGTCTCCCAACCTTCTTCGATTAATTGCAGATAGCCCGGCAAGATCAGCGCGAATAGACGCGGTTTCGTCTCGGTCGTTGCCCAAGCGAATGTGGGGGTGAGACCGACGCCGGTGATCGACATCAGAGCGACCTTGCGGCGCTCACTGCCGCGGCTAACGCTCGCGCCCGCGACTTTGCGCATGCTGAGCGTGCCGCCGGGGATCAACGGCAGCTTTCCGTCGCTGCGCTTGGCGATGGCGGCAAAGGCGACCGAGAAGCCGGCCGGCGTTCCGCCGAGCGGCGCGTAAAGCGCGGTCCCTTCGACGGTCATTTCGCCTTCATCGGAGGTGGACTTCCATTTGGCCTTGCCGCCATCGCGACGGAAGGTTTCGTCGATCGGGGCGCCGAAGGTCGAGGTACCTTTGACGGCGTAGCGCACATAGGTGCCGTCGGGGCCGAGCGTGAATTCTTCTTTCAGTTCGGGGCCGCGGCCGTTGTCTTTGAAGATGAAATCGACGCGGGTGACGCCGTCGCCGCCTTGTTCGACGATTTGGTGGCCCGCCTTCTTGCCGTTGTCGACCATTGCGACGTAGCGCAACGTTTCGGCGGCGTTGGCATGCGCGCAAAACGCGATCGCTAACGCGCCAAAGAGCGCGGATTTCGTCCAGTTCATCGGCAAGCCCCTTTGGTCATGGCCGGCGCAGCAATAGGTGCGTCGGCCGAGGGCATCAAGTCACGCTACTGTGCTGCCTGTGGAGCGGCGGGCGGCACCTCGTTTCCGCTATCCGAATCCGGCGGTGGCGCAGGCTCAAGCGCAGCTGGCGGCGGCGCTTCCTTTGGCAGGTTCTCGGCCTTCCAGTGCATTGCCATCGAGACGCGGGAGCGGCCCGAGGGGTGGTCGTAGAAGACGAACTCTTCCCACGGGGTGGGATCGAGTTTTCGGTACTCGGCGAGCTTCAGCGCGATCGTGGCAAAGCCATCCGGTTCGCGTGCAGCGTTCAGGCCGTAGATGTCGGCTTCGGCTTCGTTCATGCGAACCATGCTGTTCGTAATCGGTGTGCCGACGAGGCCGATGATCGACAACATCATCGAGATGACGGCGAAGCCCGCCGGATCGGTGATGTCGCGAATGCCCCAGATCCCGCCGAAGACGCCGGTCAGCGCGTGGAAGCCGAAATGCGCGATTGCGAAGGCGATCAGCGAGAGGATCGCGGCATAGGCGATCATCTCGTTGACGTGGGCGAGGACGTAGTGACCCATCTCGTGTGCCATCACGGCGCGCACTTCGGCGGGCGTGCCCTTGTTCAAGAGGTTGTCGTTCAGCGAGATACGCGTCGTGCCGAACAAGCCTTGAACATTCGCGCTGATCCGTTTCGTTTGCTTGGAGGCGTCGACTTCGAAAACGTCTTTGACGGGGATGCCGTTCGAGCGGGCGAGCGACAGGATTTCCTGTTTCAGTTCGCCGTCGCGCATGGGCTTGTACTCGTTGAACAACGGCGAGATGAAGACCGGGCCGATCAGCGCGGCGAAGGCAAAGAAAGCCGACGTCGCGCCCGCTCCCCAAATCCACCATGTGTTTGGCGCGCGGCGGATGATGGCGTAGAGGATGGTCAGAAAGATGCCGCCCATCACGAGGCCGACGGCGCCGCCGGTCAGGTACTCGCTGAACCACGCGTCGTAGGTTTGGTTCGAGAGGCCGAATTCATGCTCGCGCGTGAAGCCGACATACATCGAGTAGGGGAAGGTCAGCGCGGTCGTGAGCGCGATGAACAGCACGAAGAAGACGAAGGTTTGTAGCCAGCGCCAGGGCAGATATTCGGCAAGGCTGCGCAGACCGGCGGCGACGCGCGTGAAAAGCAAGAGAAGCGCGATGCCGATCGAGACGAGGGCGTCGTAGAGGATCAGCCAGTAGCCGCCTTCGAAATAGGCATCGGATTTTGCTTTGGCTTCGCCCGTGATCGTCGCGAGGTAAGCCTCGGTTGCGGCGTTCGGATCGAAATTTGCGGCATGGGCTGCGGCGGCAAGCGGCAGCACGAGCAACGACAACAAAACAGTGCGAATTAGCATGAAGCCCCCCACAAGCTTGGGCTCAGCATAGGCGAGGCGGCGCGGTTTGGCGCGCGACAAAGAGCTTCTCACGCAGGCTTGACGCGCATTGCGGTGCGACGCGGTTGCTCCTATTTTCTTAGCCATGCCGAGCGAACAAGAGATCGCCGAACGGATTGCCGCCGCCGCACAACGCGCGCTTGCCGAGGCCGAGGCACGGCGCGCCCACGAGGCGAAATCCGAGAAGGCGCGGCCGAAGGAAATCGGCGGGCCGAAGGGCCCCGAGCCCACGCGGTACGGCGACTGGGAGCGCAAGGGAATCGTCAGCGATTTCTGAGGCCTCAGCCTCTGTTTGCACGAAAACAACATCAATTCTGGCGCTACGCCGCTACATTGGCGGACTTCCGCGAAAAACGGCGCCACACGGATGCTACATCGCCGCTACTTGTAGCGGGGTAAGTGATCGAGATGTAGCGGGTCTAGTGGCGCGGTTCGCGCTTTGAGAACAAATGTAGAACTTTGGCCCTTCAAAGTCAAGAAAAAAGCTGCACATGAGCGCCCTGCCTGCATTCCGCCGCGTTGAGCCGAAGCCTTATCGTCTGATTGCGCTGGGCCGGCTGCCCGCTGCCACGCGCGACGCGATGGGGGACACCTTGGGGTCGCTTTCGGCGATGGCGCTGGAGCCCGGGTCTTGGCGCGCGAAGGGCCATGGGTTCTCCGGCGTGTTCGTGACGCTGGGTGATCGCGGCTTCAACGTTCCTGAAGAAGGCAAGTTCAGCGACTATGCAACGCGAGTTCACCGCATCGCGTTCGAACTCAAGGGCACGACGCTGACGTTGACGCCGCGCGCGACGCGGTATGTGCGCGACGAAAAGGGCGGGCTCACGACCGGGCTCGATCCGGGCGCCGGTACGACAAGACAGTTCGAAGCGCTGTTGCCCAGTCCGACCAAAGGCACCGGTGCGGGGCGGCTTTCCGTCGATGCAGAGGGGCTCGCGCTTTGCGCCGACAAGCGGTTCTTCATCAGCGACGAGTTCGCCGCCAACATCTATGCGTGCGCGGCAGACGGGCGGATGACAGGTGTGATGACGCCGCCCGACGCGTTCGTGCCGTCGCGCAAGGGCGCGGTCTCGTTC
>JABFRX010000167.1 GCA_013140995.1 Alphaproteobacteria bacterium
TATCGGCCTTCGCGTCCGCCGGCTTCGCTTCTGCCGAGAGGTACTTGATTGTCACGCGCTTGGTGTCGTCGAGAATCGTCTTCGCGACGCGTTGCACGTCGGCGGCGGTGACGGCCTGTATGCTCGCCAGCAACTTGTCGGCGTAGGCTGGGTCACGGAAGCGGATCGCCGCGTTCGCGAGCTCGTTCGCTTTTCCGAAGGCGGTTTCGCGGCCTTCAAGCGTTTCGGAGACGAGTTCGTTCTTGGCTTCGTCAAGTTCGGCAGCGGAGACCGGTGCGTCACGCAACTTCGCGATTTCAGCGAGCAGACTCTTGACGCCGTCGTCGGCCGATTTGCCTTCGCTCAGCACGGCGGCCAGCGTGTACGCGCCGGCATCGCGCGTCGCTTCCAAGTTCGTGAACACTTCAGCGGCGATTTGCTGCGTGTAGACCATCGACTGATAGAGACGCGAGCTTTCGCCCTTCGCCATGATCGCGTCCAGCACGGTTAGCGCCGCAAGATCGGGGCTTAGCGAATTCGGCTGCGGGTATGAGATCGAGATCGCGGGCAGCGGCGTGTTCGGCTCATAGACTGTGTATTCCTTCGGCGCCGTGCGCGCGGGTTCGACCGCGGTTACGCGCGGGATCGGACGCTTCGGCGTCGCGATCGGGGCGAAGTACTGGTCGACCCATTTGTCGAACTGGGCTTGGTCGAAGTTGCCGGAGACGACGAGCACGGCGTTGTCCGGGCGGTAATAGGTCGCGTGGAAGGCGCGCACGTCGCCAACGGTTGCGGCGTCCAGATTCTCGATGGAGCCGATGCCGGGGCGACCGTAGGGGTGAACCGCAAAGTTCGCTTGGGCCAGATAGAGGCCGAAGAGTTTGCCGTAAGGCGAGGCCAAAATGCGCTGACGGTATTCCTCTTTCACCACGTCGCGTTCGGATTTGAAGATCGCCTCGTCGACGACCAGCGAGCCCATGCGGTCGGCCTCGGCCCAGAGCAGGCGTTCGAGGTGGTTCGCGGGCACGACCTGGTAGTAGTTCGTGAAATCGTCGTAGGTGGAGGCGTTGTTGAAGCCGCCGACGTCTTCGGTCAGACGGTCGAGCGTTTCCGGCGGCATGTTCTTCGTCGCCTTGAACATGATGTGTTCGAAGAGATGCGCGAAGCCGGACCGCCCGGCCGGATCGTCCTTCGAGCCCACGTCGTACCAAACCTGCACGGAGACATTCGCCGTATTCGGGTCCGGCATCGCATAGACCTTGAGCCCGTTCGCGAGCATGCGCTCGGTGAACTTCAGCGGTTCGACTTTCAGCGCAGCGGGAGCTTGCGGCGGCTGCGTGGTCGTCGAGGAGTCGGAGCAGGCGGCGGCGAACAGCGCAAGCACGGATACGGCTGCGGCGGACAGGATTTTCATGCGACTCCCCAGAGCTGGCGGCGCGACCCTAGGCGAGGGCTCCCCTGCCCCGCAACTCACCCGTTCGTGTAGGGGGCCAGTTGCAGCAGGCTGATTTCCGCGATGGGGACGCCATGGTCCGAGGCGCCTTGGGGACAGATGTCATCGGGGCTGTCGCGCAGGTGGTCGTTGATGACGTCATGCCGCACGACGTCGCCGATGCGCGCGAGGTTGCGGCCGTAGAACTCTTCCGACACCAGCACGTGGTCGAGGATGTCGCGCTCGCCGTCGTGGATGTGCGTGTGCAGCGAAGGGCTGCGCTCCAGCGCGATGCGGTAGGACGAGTAGAGCACTACGTCCCACAACGCGCGCTTCTCGTCATGGTCCATGTTCTTGCGCGGCGCGGGGCCGCGCAGAATTTGCGTCGTTGCGGCCTCCGGCGTGTCGTTCAAATCGCCGAGCACGAAGACCGGTTTCCGGCTGTCCTTCAAGTCGGCGAGGATGACGTGACGCAGCGCCGCCGCTTCGGCCGCGCGCACGATCGTCGCGCGGGCTTGGCCGAGCGAGGCCGCGAACGGGTCGTTGCCGTCCTCTCCTTCGCCGATCATCGGGCCCTTCGACTTCAGGTGCGTGACATAGGCGGTGATCTCCAGACCGTTCACGTCGACTGTGGCGCGCAAGACGGGTCGCTGGAACACGGGCACGGCGATGGCGACCGAGTTGATGCCCGCGTCGGTGCGGAGCGGTACGGTCAAGTCCACCGATGCCGGGAACGCCGTAATGGCCGTCACGGCCTTGATCGGGTAGCGCGAGATCAGACCAAGGCGCGGGCGTTTGGCCGCGTCGCCCACCAGATTGTCCGCGCGTGATGCGCCGGGGGCGGCGACATTGGCTCCGGCCGCGAAGTGAGCGCTGCGTTTGACCGCGTCGCTCAGCGCCTCTTCGAACCACACCTCCTGCACGCCGACGATGTCGGCCTTGGCGCGCGTCAGCGTCTCCGCGATCCAACTGACCTTCGCGTCGTATTGCTCGCGCGTCTCCGGGTACCGGTCGTAGTAACGCACGCCCGGCAGGACTAGGTTCTCTACGTTGAAGGAAGCTATCCGGAATCGCATCGGACTAGCTTACACCATGGGCGCGACTATGAACGCTGCCGCAAAGCCCGCGCCTCCTGCTGCATCGCGAATAGTCCTGCCAGTACGATCAGGGCGGTGCCGATGAGGGCGATGTCGTTCGGCTGTTCGTTCCAGAGCAGGTAGCCGTAGAGCGTGGCCCACACCACTGCCGAGTAGCGGAACGGCGACACCACCGAGACTTCCACGTCGCGGAAGGCGATGACGACAAAAACGATGCCGAGCGTTACCAGAATTGCGGACGCGGCGAGCATCGTCACCGCGTTCGTCGTCAGCGGGGCCCAGGGCTGCGGTTCCAAACCCGCGAAACCCAACGCACAGACTGCGACCGTGCTTGTGAACGCCACCACGCCGGTCGGAACGTTCGGATCGATGAACCGCGTGACGAGATCGCGGGCTGCGACCAGCAACGACATAATGAGCGCACCGGCGACGTGGATGCTGACGCCGTTCGTCGTAGGTTGCGCCACAAGCACGACGCCGACGAAGCCGACGGCGACTGCAAGCCAGCGTGAGCGGCCCACGGCTTCGCCAAGCAGCACGGCCGACATGACAGTCAGGATCAGCGGCGTCACTTGCGAGATCACGGTGATCTGGCCGAGTTGCAAATGCGGGAGCGAGATCAGGAAGAACACCGCGACCGCGCCCTCGATGACGCCACGGATCACAACGAGCGGACGGAGCACCATGTACCACTTCCGCCACTCGACGGTTGCGACAAGAATGGCGCCGACGAGGTAAACCGCCATCATCCCGCGCACGGCCATGATTTGGCTGGGCGCCAGCGTTTCGCCGGCCAGTTTCACGATGCTATCGCTCATCAGGAACAACGCCTGCGAGATCAACATCGCGAAGATGCCGCGCAAATTTGCCGCGCTGGATGGCCGAGCCCCCACGAACTTCTCCCCCTCGTGCGAGAATGTTGCATGAAGCCAAGCGGCGCGCGATACCCTGCGAAGTTTACAGGGCCGCGTTTACTATGTGGCTAGTAGCCAGGCGGCTGCATCGTCGTTATCGGCGTGCGATAGCCCATATTGTCGATCGTGCGCTTTACGTCGACGTCCGGCGGATTGTCAGCGCCCGAACCCGGTGCGCGGGCTTCCAAGTCCTTCGCTGTAAAGTCCATCCGCGCGTCGTACGTGCGGTCGATTTGATTGCGCAGGCGTTGCTGCGCTTCGTACCAGCGATTTTTCCCCGACGTGTTGTGGCAGGAGGCGAGCTCCTCGGGACTCGACGCGCCCCAGCGGCGTTCGATGCAGTCGTAGGGGTCGAACGACAGACGGAAGAGGCGGTCCACGACGTCTTGGTAACGCAAAGACACCCGTCGCCCGGCCGAATTCGTATAGACGACCGTGCAGACGTCCGCGGCGTACGCGTAGGCCTTTTGCAGGTCCTCTTTCAGGTTCAACCCGTCGTAAGACATGCGCTCATCGCGCTTCATCCACATGCCGATCAGCCGTTCCATGTCGTCACGGAACGCGCGGAATGCCGTCTTTATCCGCGCGTCGCGCGACGGCGTGGAGTAGACTTCCCACTCCATGCTGTCGGTGCCGTAGATGTTGACGGGCAGGCGCTCGGGATGCGGCTTACGGTCGACGCCCGCTTCGATTGCCATTTCGACGAAGCGCTGACGGTCGTAAAGATCGTTACAAAGCGTCTTCATCGTCGCTTTCAATTCGGCGAGTGGGTTGAAGCTCACCTTACCGCCGGCCATTGCGATGCGGACGTACTCGTAGAAACCGACTTCAAGGCCGTTGTAGCTGAACTTGCCGTTGCGCCAATCGTCGCGCGGGTTCGAGTTCACGTTGCCATAAAACTGCTCGATCGAATAGTCGGCGATCTGGTTGTTCTTGGCGATCGTGATTCGCCCCTTCTCCAATCGGATCGGACGAAAATTCTTGAAGCCGGCACCCATCGCAGGCAGGTCGCGCCCGAACTGTGCGCCGAAGACGCTGCGCGTCAGCGTGAAATCTGGGTGTGCATCCATGTAATAGACGCGGCCGTCTTCGCCCACTTTATAGACGAGCGCCACGTGGCCGTTCACGTCGTAGATCGCAGTGCCAGGGCGGATCGAACCGGGCTGGATCTTCACCGGGTAGAGATCGGTCAGCGGATTTTCGTCCATGTCGGGACCGATGCGGTAGGTCGCGGAGGAGACCGCGTCGCGCACCCAGTTGATGACGGTTCGTCCGCTCTCGCCGCCGGTGATGTGGCTGCGCCCGCCCGCGCGGTTGCCTTTGGTCGAGAAGCGCACGTCGCCGCCGCCGCGCGGCGAGACGCCGTTCACGAAGGTAAACGGCAGGCCGTTCTTCCAGGCGTAGTAGGCGCGCAGCATGTAGACCAGGTCGGCGCAATCGGCGTTGAAGTTGATGCCCCGCCCGTCCGTCCCGCGATAGGGATTGGCGTTCGAGTTGATGCAGTCATCCGGCGTTTCGCAGCCGCTTTCGCCTATCTTCTGAATGAAATCGGAGTAGCCGCGCTCATCCTCGGCGGTCCATTCCGGTTTGGTCACGCGCCAGGTTTGGTTCGCCCAAGCGGGGTTCACCCACAACACGACAACCAGAGCAAGAATTACACGCAACAACATACCGGTTCCTGGGCCGCGAGGGAGCGGCAACGACTGTTGCGAAAATTCGCCGCTCGCGCAATTCCCCCTCGCGCTTCTGCCACGGGAGAAGATGCCGAAAAGCGACGACTTGATGACGAGAAACCGCACTTGCAATGGTCAATGCGCCAGAGGGGCGAATTGTTCCCGAAAACTCCCGCGCTCGGTTAATTCCAGCGCAGGCCGGACGGCACGGGAATGTCGTCGATCGAAACGCCCGAAATTTCGATCAGCCAGTAAAGCGCCGCCCACACTATCAGCGCAACGACAAGCGCCCATGCAGCCTTGCGCCAGAGGCGCGGTTGCGTAGGCGCAGAAGGCTCGGTTCCTGGAACCACATGGCCGTCCTCGATTTGCGACCGCACGCCGACGGAAAGCATCGCCATAAACGCGAGCCACCACGTAATCGAGATCACCATTAAGGAGCCGGCGAGACCCATGCGCTAAACTTGCTCGAGTTCGATAAGTGTTCCGTTGAAGTCCTTCGGGTGCATAAAGATGACGGGCTTCCCGTGCGCGCCGATCTTCGGCTCGCCGGTACCGGTGATCGTGGCACCTTTCGCCAGCATCTGATCGCGGGCGGCCAGGATATCTTCGACCTCATAGCAAACGTGATGGATGCCGCCGGACGGGTTCTTCTTCAAGAAGTTCGCGATCGGCGACTTGTCCCCGAGCGGTTCCAAAAGCTCGATCTTCGTGTTCTCCAGTTCGACAAAGACGGTTGTAACGCCATGATCCGGCTGCGGCACCGCCTCCGACACCTTTGCGCCCATGACGAAGGTAGAGCGGTAAATCTCCGCCGCCGCCGCAATGTCCGGGACGGCGATGGCGACGTGGTTCAAGCGGCCCAGCATAAGACGATCCCGTTTGTGCACTTGCGAATACGCGGAACGTAGTTCGAACGGGCATTGGCGGCAAGCGCACCTTGGCGGGTGGGGAACTATCCCCTATCAAGCCCGGATGTTCCGCGTTCTGCAGATTCTAGGCACGCTTGCCGTTAACGCCATCCCGCTTGCAGGCGTCGTTTGGCTGGGCTGGAGCGTGTTCGAGGTGTTGCTCCTCTATTGGTTCGAGAATGTGGCGATCGGGGTTGCGCACGCGGTGCGCCTTGGCATCGCGACGCGGACGAACAGCGTTGCCGACGGTTGGAGTACGACGTCGTTCTTCGCCATGCACTATGGGATTTTTACGTTCGTCCATGGGGTGTTCGTGCTCGTTTATTTCGGGATTGTGAGCGGTGGGTTGGCGGGTTTCAGAGGTGGGCTTTTGCACCCCGTGGTT
>JABFRX010000258.1 GCA_013140995.1 Alphaproteobacteria bacterium
AGGTTTGGGCGTCGCGATCCTGCCTGCCACCATGGTCGAAGGCGGGTATCGTTGCCAAGCCGATCGAGAGCATGACCTTAGACCGCGCGATCACGCTCGGCACTGTTGCGGGACGCAAGTACTCCGCTGCTAGCGACGCCTTCATCAAGCTCGCGCGCACGCGCGATTGGTCGAAGGGTGCCTAGCGCAACGCGGCGAGCGCAGCGAGTATTTCGGCCGGCTCCAAGCGAAAGCGGAAATCCGGATTGACGTACGCCTTTGCGATCACGCCGTCCCGCTGCACGACATACGTCGCCGGCGTCGGCAGCATCCAAGCGTCGTTGCCATACATCAACGCGAGGTCGAGCTTGTTCTCAAGGTAGGCCTTACGCACATCGTCGGGCACAGGGAAGACGAGCCCGCATTCGGCAGCGAGCACATTGTCGAGATCGCAAAGGATTTCAAAGGCGAAGCCGCGGTCGACCTTGGTCCGCAAGGCGATGCCGCCTGCCTCCGGCGTGATGGCGACGAGGTTGGCGCCGACGGCTTGCACCGGCTGCGTGATTTGGGCCAGTGCGTTGAGCTCGGCTGAACAATAGGGGCACCAGGCGCCGCGATAAAAGCTGACGACTGCGGGACCATGCGCCAGGACGTCGGCTCGACGCACGAAGCGGCCATCGGCACTCGCAAGCTGAAAATCAGGGAACGTTGCGCCTTCCATGAGAGCGCCGTCCATCGCACCGCTGTCGATCAATTTCTTGACCAGCGCATCGTACAGGCTCGTGGACCGCGCACTTGATCGTGCGCGGACTTCAGCGAGTCGTTCGGAAAGCTTTTTCTCGTCCATGCGCTTACGCAACCCCGCGCAATGCACGGACGATATCGGCCGGATCCAAGCGATAACGGAAGTCCGGATTGACAAACGCCTCGGCGATTGTGCCGTCGCGGGCGACGATGTACGTCGCGGGGATAGGCAAGAACCAGCTTTGATTGCCATAGATTTCAGGAAACTTCGGACCCCTTTGGGAGAACGTCTCCACCATCGCCGGTGTCACACGGAACACGATGCCGAACTCCAGGGCGACGCCATTATCGACGTCGCACAGGATGTCGAAGGTGAAGCCACGTTCTCGCTTCACTTCAACGGCTCGCCCTCCAACTTCGGCCGTCACCGCGGCGAGCGCAGCCCCGGCCGCGCGAATTTCGCCCGATGCTTGATGCAGAGCTTCAAGTTCGGCCGAACAGAACGGGCACCATTTGCCGCGATAAAAGCTCAGAACCAGTGGACCTTTCGCGAGCAAGTCGGCCGACGTCACGATCGCACCATCGGCGCTTGGCATCGCGAAGACCGGGCACTTGTCGCCGGGCTTCAGCGCGTGCTCGGTGGACTGCGCATCGATCAGACGGCGTACCACGCCGTCGCTCAGCGACTTGAACGGCTCGCCGATCTTCGCACGCAAATCGGCAAGGGTTTCGGTTAACGACTTCGATGTCATCACCCCAATGTAATGCGTCGACCACGCCACAGACAATCACATCGCAATAGCGCCCAGCTATCCAATCGCAAGGCAAACGGCATTTCAGTTCGGGCCCACCGTCCGCGAAGTTCGTCCTCGACGCTGAACACGAACGTTCAGCCCACCCTGAGGAGAACCAAATGTCCAAGTCCCTGCACCTGATGACCACGGCGGCCCTTGCGCTCACCGGCTTCGCCTTCGCGGGCCAAGCGCTGGCGGGCGAATGCCCCACCGGCAAGACCATGGCGGGCGCCATGAAGCCCGGCCCGATGGCCCCCAAAGACGTAACGGATAACGTGATCGGCTCGATCGATCTCGGCCAAGGCTACAACATCGCGGGCAAGACCATGCGTCTGCGCCGCCTCGTCGTTCAACCGGGCGGCGTCGTGCCGTGGCACAGCCATGCAGAGCGTCCGGCGAACATCTACGTCGTCGAAGGGTCGGTGACCGAATACCGCTCAACCTGCGCGGTACCGATCGAACACAACGCGGGCGAAGTAGCCGTTGAATCCGGCGACCTCGCGCACTGGTGGAAGAACAACACCACGAAGCAAACCGTCCTCATCTCTGCGGACATCGTGCCGACAGCGGCGATGGCCAAAGAAGGCGGGATGTAACCCCCTTAGGTCTCGCGCTGGCCCCTCTCTCCCAGACAAGCGCGAGTCCAAATGACGGCGTCCGCTCCTCCCCGAAGCGGACGCCGCTCCTGTTTTCAGCCTAACGAAGGAACAAGCCGATGCAACACGCCGCACCCCGCGCGGGCGCCCAAAGCGCCGCCCTGCCGTTTCGGCTTCTCGTTATCGGCGTCATAAGCTTTCTGACGCTTGTCGATCTGTTTGCCGCACAGGCGATCCTGCCCTCGCTGACCAAGGCTTACGGCGTGACGCCGGCGGAAATGGGCTTCGCGGTCAACGCCAGCACGCTGGGGATGGCGGTCGCCGGGATTGCGATCGCGCTTCTGGCGGGGCGGATCGACCGGCGCAACGGCATTTGGATCAGCCTTGCGTGCCTCGCCGTGCCTACGATGCTGCTCGGCACGATGCCGGATCTCGCGACGTTCACGACGCTGCGCATCGTGCAGGGCGTGTTCATGTCGACGGCTTTCACCCTGACGATGGCCTATCTGGCGGAACATTACAGCGCGAGCGACGTCGCGAGCGCGCTTGCCGCCTACGTGACCGGTAACGTCGCCTGCAACCTGTTCGGCCGCCTGATGTCGGCCTCGCTCGCCAGCTCGTTCGGGCTTGAGGTCACCTTCTTCGTTTTTGCCGCTCTCAATCTCGCCGGCGCCGTGCTCGTCTACTTCACGCTGCAGCGCATGGCGCCGATGAACGCGTCGATGGCGAAGTCGCCGTTTGCGGCTTGGGTCGCGCATTTCGGCAACCCGCCCCTGCGCGCCGCGTTTGGTCTTGGCTTCATCGTGCTGTTCGTGTTCCTGGGCACGTTTACCTACGTCAACTTCGTGCTCGCGCGCGCGCCGATTGCGCTGTCCCCGATGTCGCTCGGCTTCGTCTATTTCGTCTTCCTGCCGTCGTTGTTCACAACGCCGCTCGCCGGCCGCGCGGTCGCCGCGATCGGTACGCGTCCGACGTTCTGGGCGTCATTCGCCGTTGCCGCGGCAGGCTTGCCACTGCTTTTGATCACCGATCTGTCCGCCGTGCTAGCGGGGTTGGTCCTAGTTGCGGCCGGCACGTTTTTTGCGCAAGCCGCGGCGACCGGCTTTGTGAGCCGCACGGCCACAACCGAACGCGGCGCAGCGAGCGGGATTTACCTTGCCTCTTATTACCTCGGCGGCCTCGCCGGTAGCGCCGTATTGGGCGTGGTCTTCGACATGTTCGGCTGGCCGGAGACGGTGGCGGTACTGGGAATCGCGCTTGCGCTCGCTGTCCTGCTGACTTTCCAGCTTGCCGAGCCTCGCCCATAGCCCGCGACTATCCAAACCTCAGTCAAACGGCATTTCCGATCGTGCAGCGGGACCGGCAGTGTGCGTGCAGAGCGATAACCGACCCGAAAAGGACCACCGCCATGAACCAGATTAACACCACGACCCGACTCGACAGCGCCTCGAAGATGCAACGGCTGCTTGCCGGCAAAGTCGCGATCGTCACTGGCTCGACCAGCGGCATCGGCCTTGGTATCGCGCGTGCGCTCGCCGAAGCCGGCGCCCACATCGTGCTGAACGGCTTGGGCAACTCGGACGAGGTGAAACAAACGCGCCAAACGCTGCAAGAATCGACCGGCGTCACCGTCGCGTTCGATGATGCGAACTTGATGAACCCGGTTGAGACCGTCGCGATGGTCAAGCGCACGCAGGAGATGTTCGGGCGCGTCGACATCCTGGTGAACAACGCGGGCATCCAACATGTCGCGCCGATCGAGGCGTTCCCCGACTCCAAGTGGGACGCGATTATCGGCCTGAATCTTTCCGCGGTCTTTCACGCCACCAAGGCCGTTTTCACCGGCATGAAGCTGCGCAAGTTCGGCCGCATCATCAACGTCGCTTCGGCGCACGGCCTTGTCGGTTCGCCGTTCAAGTCGGCCTACGTCGCCGCGAAGCATGGCGTCGTGGGCCTGACGAAGGTGACCGCGCTCGAGGGCGCCGAAGTCAACGTCACGGCAAACGCGATTTGCCCGGGTTATGTATACACGCCGCTCGTCGAAAAGCAGATCGACGATCAAGCGAGGACGCACAACATTCCGCGCGAGCAGGTCATTCGCGACGTGTTGCTCGTCAATCAGCCGAACAAGAAGTTTGCGACCGTCGAAGAAATGGGTGCGTTGGCCGTGTTCTTGGCGAGCGACATGGCGGCGTCAATCACAGGAACGGCGTTACCCGTCGACGGCGGTTGGACCGCACACTGATATTCGAAACGAGGAGAAAGCCATGATCCGCATATTCCGTCATTCCGACAAGAGGCACACCGGCCGCGGTGCGTTTGCCGGCCAATTCGACCGCCGGTCGTATCGCACGGCCGACAGCGCTATCGCGACGTGGAGCGAACTCATGGGCCGCGAGGCGGCCGTTCCGTGGCTCGACGCCAAAAACCTCAAAGGTCGCGGCCGATGAGCAAAGTTCAACCGAAGCCCAATGGCGCCGCGAACGGCGGCGTGAAGCGAATCAATCTCGCCCTGCAAGGCGGCGGCTCGCATGGCGCCTTTACCTGGGGCGTGCTCGACCGGCTGCTCGAAGATCCGCATATCGAGATCGAGGCGATCACCGGCGCCTCCGCCGGTGCGGTGAACGCCGTGGTCCTCGCAGACGGTATGGCCACGGGCGACAAGGAGCACGCCCGGCGAACGCTCAGTAAGTTTTGGCACGCAATCTCGGATGCCGGGAAATACGGCCCGCTGCGGCGGACCCCATTCGAAGCGTTGCGCGGGGGTTGGAGCCTCGACTCGTCGCCGGCGTATTTGTGGATCGACATGCTGTCGCGCGTCGCAAGCCCATACGACCTCAATCCGTTCAACGCCAACCCGCTGCGCGACTTGCTGAAGAAGCATGTCGATTTCGATCGCGTGCGCGCCAGCATGCTGAAGCTGTTCGTTTCGGCGACAAACGTCGAGACCGGCCGCACGAAGGTGTTTCAGAGCAAGGAATTGGAGGTCGATCACGTGCTGGCGTCGGCGTGCCTCCCATTCATGTTCCAGTCGGTGATCATCGACGGGACGCCCTACTGGGATGGCGGCTATATGGGAAATCCGCCGCTGTGGCCGCTGTTCGAGCATTCGAGCAGCGACGACGTGATGCTCGTGCAGATCAATCCGATCCGGCGCATGGGCGTGCCGCGCACCGCGCGCGACATTCTGAACCGCGTCAACGAGATTACGTTCAATGCCTCGTTGCTGCGCGAACTTCGGACCATCGACTTCGTCACCAACCTGATGGAGGAGGGCCGTCTGGAAGGCACGGGCTACCGCCGCGTGCTGGTTCACATGGTCGAAGACGAGTTGTCGCTGTCGGCGCTCGGCGCATCGTCCAAGATGAACACCGAGCATGAGTTTCTGGACATGCTGTTTGCCAAGGGCCGTGCCGCCGCCGAGCGGTGGATCTCGACCAACGCGGACGATTTGGGCAAGAAGTCGACGCTGGATATCCGCAATCTATTCCAGGGCGACGACGATGCGCTCGACGGCGCGCGCATCAAACGTCAAGCGGTCTACCGCCATAGCGGCGCCCGCATGCAACCGAAAACCCAAGGAGAAACGCAATGACCACCACTCGCACCAGGTCCATCGTCCTGTTCGTTTTGTCGGTCTACATCGCCTTCGTCTTCGTGCAGTCGCTGTTCTTCAAGTTCAGCGGCTCGGAGGAAAGTATCTTCATCTTCTCGACCTTGCGCGATTGGTCCGGCATTGGCCTCTTCGAGCCGTTTGGACGCTGGGCCGTGGGCTCGGCGGAACTTATCGCCTCGATCCTCCTGTTCATTCCCGCCACGCGCATCTACGGCGCGGGCCTCGCTCTCGGCATCATCTCGGGCGCGATTTTCTTCCATCTGTTCACGCCCCTTGGCGTCGAAATCAAAGGCGACGGCGGCCTGTTGTTCACGCTTGCATGTGGCGTCTGGCTTGCGAGCGCGCTTATCCTGTGGCTGGAACGTCGTGCCGTGGTGGCGCTACTCGCCTTCTTGCGATCGCGCTTCGCCGGACGCCGCCCCGCCTCGATGTAACAACTTGAGCGATACGGAAAGGCGGCGCGTCTCAGCGCCGCCTAATGTCGCCGAGCGCGACACGGAATTGCGTCACGTCGCCCACCCTGATGAGCCGCCCAGTGGCAAGGATCGCATCGGCCACGAACGGCAGCACCCCCGGACCATGCGCATTTCCCTCCTCATCCGTCAGCAACGGCGCCGTCTCACCTGAGCCGCAAAGACCCTCCGGACAGAACACAGCGGGAAGTCCGCCTCTGATGCACAGCGCTGCGCACGACTTGTGCGGCTTGCCTTGCCCCGGCTGCATCGCTCCGAACCAGCATTTTGAATCCAGGATCTCACCTGCGTAGGTCGCCGCACCGAGCTCTTGCTCCCGCCAGCCTGAGAGACGGTCGCCGACCTTCTGCATGTCTGCTGCGGTCGCACCGCGCAGCCATCGATCGCCATCGGCCACCGCGATCATCGCGTTCTTACCGCGCGCGATCAGGCTGCCGCGTACGACGACGGGTCCCTCTTCCGCGCTGCCAAGACGGTGTTGAACGCCTTGCTTGTTCGACGAGACGAGATAGGCCGTGCGCGGCGTGCCATCGAGAGCGACTGTTCTGAGCATTGGATAAGGCGCGCGCACGAACATGCCCGGCCAGTCGCGCTCATCGTCTGGGTTCCAGACCCCGTCTCCAGGGGGCGTCTGTTCGGACGCAACGAGCGCCCCGCCGACACCGGCCGCAGCGACGAGGACCAACGACGACAGCAGCAAGAAGCGCCGGTCTATGCGCGGTGTCTCGCCCCAACCAATAAAGAAGCCGACGTCTTTAGACTGTTTTGTCATGGCGCGATGATCGACGGTGCAACGGTTGTTCCGGGCGGCATAGCCTTCTCATACACGTGCACCGCGCCGTCCACGATGCGGGTGCGATAGGTTGCAATCTTATCGGTAAATGGCGGCGGCGAGGTGCCGGATTCGGGCCGATACTGAAACCCGTGCCAAGGGCACGTGATGCAACCGTCGACGATGCGGCCCTCGCCCAACGGGCCGCCCTGATGACGGCACACATTGGAAACGGCGAAGATCTTGCTACCGTCACGAAAGACCGCGATGCGTTCGCCGCGCGGCGGTACCACGATGCGGGCGCGGCAGTCGGGGATGTCGCGCGCCGGCCCGACCGTGATCCAACCGTCGTTCGACCTCGCATCTGGGGAAAGGTCGCGCTTGCGTTCGCGGCCGCCTGTCACGACGTGAAGCGCAGGCACCAAAACAGCCGCGGCACCGATAATCACGACATAGAGCAGGCTCTTCTCGTACTGAATGACGCCGAGCGCCAAGTGAGCGACGAGCAGCGCGTAAGCGAAGTAGACACCCATATGCAGCGTCTTCCAAAAACGTGGCCCAAGGTTCGTGTTCCAGAAATCGTGGCTCGTCGCGGCCATAACGAAGAGAATCGCAAGCGCGACCGCGCCCAAGATCTCGAACGGAAACCCGTCGATCGACGTGTAACGCGGATTCGACGTGAGTAGCGCCACGAACGGATTCACGTCGGAGAACCCTTGATACCAAATCAAGGCAAGCACGGCGTGGACGAGCGCCAGAAAAAAGCAGGCAACCCCCAGGTGTCGGCGATTGTAAAGCAGCGGCAGAAAACGCGGCGAGAGCCGAGCCAGCGGTCCAATGAGCAAGATCAGTGTCAACAAACCGAACGCGCACGACCCGAAAGCGCGCATCAGCACCTGGATCATCGTCATCGATTGACCCGGCGCGAACGCGAAATTCGTCGCAACGACGAAGGCGGATAGATAGCCGGCGATACCGACGGACAGCACGGCGTCGTAACGGCGCTTGAATCGGTTCCACTGCACCGCCTTGTATTCGTGCGCCATCAGCGTACCTCAACGTTTGCGGACGGAGATGGATGCTCACGCGCGACGATTGCAACCGCCACGACAGCAAGCATGATGAGAGCAATGATCGGCCAAACGTTCGCGTGAAAACGTCGCTGCGCACGTTTCATCGATCGCCTCCGCGGGCCCAAAGCATGATCATGATCGGCCAAAGCACCGCGAGGCCGGGCGCGATCAAAAGCTTGAAGCGAAGGGGACCTGCTGCGGCGATCGGATCCAACCGCCGCAAACCGAAGCCCAGGAACACGAATGCGAAGGCGACGCCGATCGCGAAATAGACTCCGACCGCGTTTACGACCGATTGCGCCCACTCGACCGGCATTGGAACCTCCTCGTCTAACCTATCCTCTACGAGCTCAGGCCGCTACGCCGATGAGCTGCTCTCCTTGGCGCCGCGCCAACACTTCGGACACCGCAGAATGCTGACCCGCACGCCGAGCTGCGTCAGTCCACGTCTGCACAAACACGTTGCGCTGCGCGTGGCTGCCGCCAATCAGATGCAGACGCGGCAAAACCGGCCCGATCGCGTCGGCCGCGGCCGCAAATCGGCCGTACGCGTAGGCGATCAAACCTTCGGCGCACGGGATGGCGACTGACTCCCACACGCCGCTCACGTCCTGCGCACCATGCCGCTTCATCGAAGCCAGAAACTCTTGCGCCTGCTGCATTTGCCCGCCGCGCGCCAACGCGTAGATAAAGTGCAAATCGTTGAACGGCAGAATGTGCTCGTGCCAACGCTCGATCACCTTTTCGACGATAGGCTCGAAGCGCGCGCCGACATCCGCACCGCGCATCTCCAACCGCCAGAGCGCGGATATCGCGCCGATCTGCTCCTGCGCGAACTCGCGCCACTCACCCCACAGATGCTTGTCGAAAATCTCAAGCGCGCGCGCATACTCCTTGCGATCGATGTGGAACAGCGCCAAATGCCAATAATTGTGCTCGCGTACGAAGATGCTGCGATCGGCCCAACCTGCCGAATGCTTCGTCATGAACGCGACCCCGTCATCGACCTTGCCGCGCGTATCCATCACGTGCGCGATCGCGTGGTGCGCCCACGGATCCTGCGCGTTGATCGCCAGCGCCCGGTACGCGGCTTCCTCCGCAACGCCGATCGCATTGTTCTGCTCGTGGGCGAAGGCAAGCATGCTCCACGCGCTGGCGGTCTCGGAATGCGCCGGCAAAACAGCCTTCGCGACCTCCAGCATGACGGGCGCATCGCCCAGATTGAACGCCAAATACTGCGCCCACTTCGCGGACACGATATCGGCCGGGTGTTGCGCCACGACGGTCTTGAGCCGCTGGAGTGCAGCGGGCACGTTACCGCGCCACCAATCGTTGACAGCCGTGAGGAACGCTTGCTCGCGCGCTGTCGCGCCCGGCAGAACCTTCCGAGCCCGCCGAAGATATCCGCGCGCTTTCTTGAACCCGGGCGCCGCCTCCAGCGCCATATGAACCGCCGCCGCGTGCGCATTGACGAGGGCGCAGTCCGCATCATCATCCGCCGCAGCAAAGATCGATCGCACGCGCGGTCCATAGCCGATCCAATCGGTCGCGAAGACGTTGTAGGCGGCAACTGTCTCGGCTCGGGCCGTCGTTACTTCCAAATCGTGAAGGTCTTTGGCCATGGGTCTTACTCTTTGGATCAGCGGGCCCAAGGTCACCCTCGGCGCCCGCAAAGTGTGGTGGCGATAGACCGCGTCTTCAGTTCAATACGCCCGGCCAGTTCTTGTCGGCCTTGACGATGAAGCCGGGGATGTCCTTCTCCCATTTCGCCTGCACGGAGCCGTCGTAATTCAAGTAGAGCCTGCCGTTCACAATCTTCCAGAACTGCGGATCACCGGACGCCGTGTAGTTTTGGCTGACCGCCCACGCACAGTAGCCACCGTATTGCGGCGCGTATGCAGCGGGCGTTGCTTTGAATGCTTCGAGATTTTCGCGCGTCGAGAAGTGCCAGGTCGCACCTTTGTATTCCGTCGCGAATTCGGCCCTGCCGAGCACCGGCTTGCCAACCTTGAAGTAAGCGACCGTGTCGTAGCCGCCGACGGCAAGAGACGAAAGCAATCCGGTGTAGGTGTCGTTCGCGCGCGCGTGTGCAGTGAAGGCCGTAAACACGAGCGCAATGAAAGCTGCGGTAGCCGATTTGAGCAGTGTCATGATGATTTCCTGGTCTGAGTTACGTCGAGTTGGTCAGTTGGTCGCCGGTGCGGCGCTCGATACGATCGATGCGATCACGTTCGAGGCCATGGTGAAGGCCGCGTCGCGATCGGTAATGTGATGACGGCGCGCGATATACGCGAAGTCGGTATAGGCGAGCCAAACCTGGCCCTGCTGATCCTGCTGCACGAGCAGCCGGACTGGCCAATCGAGCCCAGCGTTCGCATACGCCATTCTCGGCGTGTTAATGAGCGCGATACCGAACAAGGCGGTGAAGAGCGCGAGCAGGGTGATGCGAAGGGTGTTGAGCATGTAACGCATGAGCGGGTCTCCATAGGGTTCCTTGGGGCCTCGACCAGGGATCGAGGCCACGACCCAAAACCTGCTGCAAACGGCACAAATGCGCCAATGCTGGCTGCGTACCAGTTTCATGCGAGACGGCTATGGGCGACTGACACAGATGCCCAACGAGGCAGTGGGCCACGTTCAAAGCGAAAGCCCGCCGGAACCCGGGCAACCGCATTAGACGTCCGTTACACACCCAACTTCAAGCGGCACCGAAACATTTGCCGCTAGCCGCAGACAGTTTGCCGCGTTCAACCTGTCGCAGAGATTCGAGGAAACCAAAACCACCATGCGCGTCGCCGAAACCGTTAGCGCTTCCTACCGTCTGCTGTTTGCCAACCTCGGCGCGTTCCTCGCCGCGGCCACATTTTGGACGCTGCTCGCCACAGTCCCGCGGGCACTGACCCTTGTTGAAGATGCCCCCTCTATGAAGCAGTACGAGGTCCTCATCCAAGTAAGCCCTTTCTTTCTGGCCATCATATTCGCCAGCGCCGGATCGATCTGTCTCGGCATCGTCTGGCACCGCGTCGTTATCTTACGCGAACCGGCCACACGCATCGTGCCCACCACTGACATTGTCGGCCGATACACGGTACGCGCGATGGCAAGCTTGGTCTTGCCGCTCTCGTTCTTCATTGCCGTCGCATGGACCTACCGCGACGACAGCGACAGCCTTGCCCTCAATGCAGCCACATATGCCGGAACGTCGATGATCTATGCCGCTCTGGCACGGCTGCTACTAGTCTTGCCCGCGAGCGCCATCGGCGACACCGCAACGACCGTGCGCGTATCGCTCACAGTCACGCGCGGCCGAACAGCCGCGATTTTCTTCGGCCTGCTCGCCTGCGACCTGCCTTGGAACATTCTATCCTTCGCCACCGATGCGGCGATCCCGGGCGACGACACCGGCTCTCTCGAAGCGACTGTAAATTACGCTATCACACTATTCCTCAATTTCGCCCGCGTAGTGACGTGGACGGCATTCATGTCCTATGCGTACCTGGAGTTCGTGCGGCCAACACAAAAGCAGGCGGAGCAATTCGCGTAGCGCAACCCTATCCTGTCATCCCGGACGCTAGCGAAGCCCGGCGCGTAGCGTCGAGGCGCAGCTTGCGAGCCGGGACCCAGGAGAGCGAACTGAGCACCCCAACAAGCGCATGTGCCACTATCCCCTGGGTCCCGGCTCGCGCTGCGCTACGCTCCGCTTGGCCGGGATGACAGCCGTGGGGGTTGGCGCGATCACGTGATCCAAACCCCACCCGCGTTCGAGCGATAGCCCAGCGCCTTATATGCCGCGTCGACCAAGCTCTGTCCGCGGTCGTTGAGCAGCAGCCCAAGCCCCATCTGGTTCATCGTGTAGCCGAAGCTCATGCGCGTCTCCGGGCACGCGAAGCCGACGGAGCCGCCCGCGCCCACATGCCCGAACGCGCTATCGGACAACAAACAACTCGCGCTGTCCGTGCCCGGCAGCCAGCGATTGTCCATCGACTTCATATAACCCAGCGCAAAGCGCGTCGGGATCATCAGCGTGCCGTCCTGATGCGTGCCCATCGCGATGCGGCTCATCCGCGCGAGCGTGTCCTTGCCGACGAAGCGCTTGCCGTTAAGAGAGCCGCCGTTCGCAAGCGGCGCGTACATGCCGGCCAGCCCCCGCGCGTTCGTGATACCGTTGCCCGCGCCGATCTCCGCCGCACGGCCTTCGCGCGCGTTCGGATTGAACGCCAAAAAATCGCGCATGAAGAAATGCGACGGCGAAGTCATGTCGCTCATCGCCTTCAGGAAGAAACGCGATTGCATCACCTCCGCCGTCGGCATCGCTTGAAGCATCGGTGCGACGCGGTGCTCCTGAGCCTCCGGCAAGCCGATCCAAAAGTCGAGGCCGAGCGGCTTTGCTACTTCGTCCTGGAAAAACACGCCCATGCGCTTCGTGGCGGCGCGATGCACGATCTCGCCCACCGTCCATGACATCGTAATCCCGTGATAGCCGTTGCGCGTGCCGGGCTCCCAAAACGGCGCCTCCTTGGCGATCACGTCGACCATGTAGTCCCAATCGTAGAACCCGCCCGGTTTCGGCGCAGACCGCACGTGCGGCACGCCGACCGAATGATCGAGCGCCATCGCCACCCGCGCGTTCTCCTTCCCGTTCTGCCCGAACTCCGGCCAGTACTTCGTGATCAGCGCATCAAGATCGAGTTGTCCCCGATCGGCCAGCATGTGCGCCGTCAGCGCCAGCGCCCCCTTGGTGGACGAGAAGACGCAAGAGATCGTGTCCCTATCCCAAGCCGCGCCGCCAGGCTCGCGCTTGCCACCCCAAACGTCGACAACGGTTTTGCCTTCGATGGTGATCGAGCAACTGGCGCCGACCTCACCCCGAGCCTCGAAGTTCGTCACGAAGGCGTCGAGCACGCCGGAAAACTTCGGATCGCACGTGCCTTCGACGATGCCGGCTTTAGTGGTGAGGGAAATCGTCATTGGGATCTCTCTGTTACGTCCACGCTAAGCGACGGCGTTCGCCCTTGGCAATGCGCAGTCTGGGAGCGCGGCCGTCACGCCCGCGCTCCCGAACCGCGTTCGATTGCGTGAAATTGGTCGGAGCGACAGGATTTGAACCTGCGACCCCCAGTCCCCCAGACTGATGCGCTACCAGGCTGCGCTACGCTCCGACACTTGATCAGCGGACCCGCGACAAAAAAAGGGCCGGGTCCGTTTGGGGGCCGCACTATAGGCAGGCGGCCCACGTTGATGCAATGCACCAAGCCTGCGTCTAAAGCGTGATGCCGAACCGCGGCAAAAGCCAGATCATCAGCGCGTAGAGCGTGATTGTCAGCAGGCACGACGCGCCAAGCGCCGGCCAAAACGCAACGTTCCCGCGCAGCAGTGCGGGTAACACCAAAAACATCGGCAGCGACGGCAGCACGAACCAAAACGTCGCCTCCGCGTGCGCCGCGATCCGCGCGGTGTCGGACGTATCGCGCCAAAGCCAGACGATACCCAGGATCGAAATCAGCGGCAGCGAGGCGATGAGCCCGCCCCAGCCCGGATAGCGCTTCGCCACTTCCGACACGGCGAGCACGATCACGCCGGAGAGCAGTGCCTTGATGACCGCGTAGAGCACGCGCCCCTACTGCGCCGCCGCCACTTTCGCGGCCCGCTTCGGCCCACGTTGCAACAGATCGCGCAGGTTCAACAGATCGTCGAGCACGGTCTCAAGCCGCTCGCGCTGTTCGGCGACGGTTTTGTCGCTGGGGTTGTCACCCGCCATGTTGACGTGTTCGACCGACGGCGCACGCCCAAACAGCGGGGCGGGCATCGGCGCCACGTCCTCAGGCATGAGATCGCGCTTCGCGGTCGCGGCCTTCGCACCAATGCGGCCGATCTCGGCCACGTGCTTTCCGCCTTGTTCGCGCAACACCTTTTGCACGCCTTTGATCGTGAGGCCTTCGCCGTACAGCAGCGCGCGAATGCCCTTAAGCAGGTCGATATCGTCCGGCCGGTAATAGCGCCGCCCGCCGGCGCGCTTCAGCGGCTTCACCTGCCCGAACTTCGCTTCCCAAAAGCGCAACACGTGCTGCGGCACGTCGAGCGTTTCGGACACTTCCGAAATCGTGCGAAAGGCGTCGGGTGCTTTTTCGATGCGGTTTACGTCTGTCATTTCTTCTCACCCTGAGCGGCGCCGTTTACGGGGACGCCATGCCCTTCGTTGATCATCGCCTTCAACACGTGGCTCGCCCGGAACACCAGAACGCGCCGCGGACTGATCGGAACTTCTTCGCCCGTCTTCGGGTTGCGTCCGATTCGACCGCCTTTCGAGCGTACGGCAAACGTCCCGAACGACGAAAGTTTCACCGTCTCGCCGCGGATCAAGCGTTGAGACACTTCTTCCAACACGCGATCGACAAGCTCCGACGATTCATTCCGCGAGAGGCCGACTTGCGCATAGACCGCCTCGGCCAAATGCTGCCGGGTCAACGTCTCGCTCATGCCGCCTCATTGTTTTTTTGGAATCGCCGATCCGCGATTCGATGCGCAAACCGTAGGCGCGCTCGAAAATGCCGTCAATATCAGTGGGATAAACGGCGAGGCTATCAGATTGCTACCAGCGGATGAGTGAAGAGCCCCAGGTAAAACCTCCACCCATCGCTTCCAGCACCAGAAGTTGATCGCGCTTGATGCGGCCATCATTAACCGCTGCGGCGAGCGCGAGCGGCACTGACGCAGCGGATGTATTCGCGTGAATTGCAACCGTAGAGATTACGCGCGAAGGGTGGACACCAACCTTGCGGGCCGTTGCGTCCAGAATTCTTTGGTTCGCCTGGTGTGGCACAAACCAATCGATGTCGGCCGCCTCGACGCCGTTCGAACGCATCGCAAGCTCGATCGCCTCCGACAGGTTCGTGACCGCATGGCGGAACACCTCGCGCCCCTCCATGCGGAGCAAACCCGTGGTCCTCGTCTTCGACGGTCCGCCGTCGACATAGAGCAAATCGTGCAACCGCCCGTCGGAGAAAAGATGTGTGGACAGGACACCGCGATCCTTCACCGTGCCGTCGCCTTGCGCGGCGGAAAGAACGACCGCCCCTGCGCCGTCGCCAAACAGCACGGCTGTCGTGCGATCATCCCAATCGATGATTCGTGAAAACGTCTCCGCCCCGATGACCAGACAGTTCTTCACCTGCCCCGCCTTGATGAAGTTGTCCGCGACCGCGAGCGCGTAGATGAAACCCGAACACACCGCCTGCACGTCGAACGCCGCCCCGCGGCTGATGCCGAGCCGAGCCTGCACGGTGGTGGCGGTCGCCGGGAACGTCTCGTCGGGCGTCGCGGTCGCGAGTACGATCATGTCGATCGCGCTTGCGTTCAAACCGGCCGCCCGCAGCGCCTCTTGTGACGCGGCAATCGCCAGATCGGACGTGAACTCGCCCTCCGCCGCGATGCGCCGCTCGCGAATGCCTGTGCGTTCGCGGATCCACTCGTCGCTGGTGTCCAGCTTCTTCGCAAGATCGGCGTTGGTCAGCACTTGCTTCGGCAAATAGGCGCCGACGCCGGTCACCTGCGCGCGGGTCACGCCCATTAGGAGGCTGCCGCCGGTATCGGTTCGGGCGCCGGCGCCGCCAGCGCCGGTGTTGACCCACCAAGCGCCGCGATCGACGGCGGCAGATGCGCCATCGAATCCGCGATGCGGGCGACGAAGTCGCTCTCGCCCATTTCGATCGCAAGGTCGAGCGCGGTCGCAAAGCCAACGCCGTCCGTGCCGCCGTGGCTCTTCACCACGACGCCGTTCAGCCCCAGGAACACGCCGCCGTTGACGGCGCGCGGGTCCATCTTCTGGCGCAACACGTTAAACCCCGGCTTCGACAGCAAATAGCCGACGCGCGACAGGAACGACCGTGCCATGGCGGAACGTATATAATGCTGAATCAGCCGCGCCGTACCTTCGGCGGCTTTGAGCGCAATGTTGCCCGCAAAGCCCGACGTCACGACAACGTCGACCGTGCCTGCGCTGATGTCGTCGCCTTCCACAAACCCGTGGAAGCGCATCGGCAAGCCGGACGCGCGCAGCGCCGCCGCCGCATCGCGCACCGCATCGTTGCCCTTGATCTCTTCCGCGCCAATGTTGAGCAGGCCCACGTTCGGCCGCTCAAGCGCCAACACGACGCGCGCATAAGCCTCGCCCATGATCGCGAAGTCGGTGAGCTGGCGCGCATCCGTATCGACGTTCGCGCCAACGTCGAGCACCACTGTCTGACCGCGGATCGTGGGCCACAAGGCGGCAAGCGCCGGCCGCGAGAGCCCCGCCACCGTCTTCAGCTGCACCTTCGCCATCGCCATCAGCGCGCCGGTGTTGCCGGCACTGACCGCGACCTGGGCGTCCTTGGAGCGCACGGAATCGACTGCGCGCCACATCGACGTGGCGCGGCCCCGGCGCAGCGCCTGAACCGGCTTGTCGTCCATCGCGACCACGTCGTCGCAATGCATCACCTGGACGGCGTGTTTGAGCGCGGCTTTGCCGAGCAGCACGGGCTGTAGCCGCGCGTGATCGCCGTGCAGCAGAAACTTGACCTTCGGGTGCCGCACATGTGCGATGGCGAGGCCGTCGATCACCGCCTGGGGAGCGCTGTCGCCCCCCATTCCATCGACCGAAACGACGATTTCGCTATTCACGCCAGCGCAGTCCCTGTCCCTGAAGGCGGTCGGCGACCTCGAATCCGCCAACTATGCGCCGGGAGCCCGGACAATGGCTAGGGCCGCCGCGACGGCGACTTTTCCACTTCACGTTTGTCGTAGTGTCCGCACTTATGGCAAACGTGATGCGGACGCCGTAGCTCACCGCAATTGCTGCATTCGTTGCTGGACGGACGCCCAAGCGCGTGGTGCGAACGGCGCATGTTGCGCCGCGACGGGCTGACTTTTCTTTTAGGGACCGCCATGGGCCACCGCTCCTGATCATTCGTCGGCCTTTTGGGCCGAAAGCAAGGCGCGGATAGAATAGGAAAGCCCCTGAGAGTTCAACCCCTGGAAATCCGCGCTTTTGAGCCGCAGGCGCGACGGATTTGCGCGGTAATGTGCCCTCGGGTCAGATGCCGTTCGAAGACTCAAACAAGAGCGAAGCCCATGCGCCACATTCTTCTGCTGCTCGTGACCTTAGGGCTCGCCGCTTGCAACCCCGCCGAAAGCGGCCCCACGGCCACAGCCTCCAACGCCACGGTCATCCCGAAGGACGAGCAAACCTGCCGCGCCGAAGGCGGCACCTGGCGGCCTGTCTGCATGATGGGAACGCTGGCCTGCGTGATCGAGCACAAAGACGCCGGTAAAACCTGCCGCGACGGCGACGAATGCCAAAGTCGGCAATGCCGCTACGAAGGCAAGGAACGCCCCGATATGGACGGCCGCACCGCCACCGGAAAATGCCACGCAACAAGCGACCCGTGCGGCTGCTTCACCCTCGTCGAAGACGGCAAAATCATGGGGACGCTCTGCGCGGACTAGGGCTGTTTCGGTTTGAGCTTTGCCAGCACCGCAAACGGATTGGGGCGCTGCTCGCCCTGCGCCTCGCCCTCAAACGCAACACCGGGCTTGCGCGGATAGGGATCGAGGTTGAGCGCGAGTTCCTCGATCAAGATTTCGCCGAGGTCGATTTCATGCCCCAGCGGTTCAGGCGGATCAGGCGCCGCCGGATCGATAACCACCTCTTTCTGGTCTTCGGTCTCAGCCCGCAGCTTTTCGGGCGGAAGGAACTGCCGCTCGAAACTCGCTTCGACGTGCGCATCGACCGGATCGAGCGTAACGACACAGGTTTGCACGACGTCGGCGACGACTGTGCCGGTGACCTGCACGCCTTTGCCCCTCCAGCGCTCCAGCACGAACTCGCCCTTCAGCGCTTTGGCGGCTGCGAGTTCGAGGTAACGCTCGATCGCCGGAAGTTCCTCAGCGCGCGCGGTCACCGTTTGCCGCACTCCCGCATCGCCGATCTTCGACACCGACACGGTGCGGCGAAAGCCGTGCGCTTCCGTCATGGCGCAGGCCACGCAAACGTGCCGGCCAGTATGTCGGTGTCGCCGGCGGCTTTTAGCGCTTCATGCGCCGCCCGCACATAGGTCGCAAGCGCATCGAGCTTCGGCGGCGCAACACCCCCACCGCGATAGACGTTGCGCTGCAGCGCTGCACGGAGCGCTGCGGTGTCGCCGTCTTTGATCGCATTGTCGTAAGAGGTGACCCGGCCATAGAACGCGGATAGCATGCCCTTCACTTTGCGCGGAACGCCCATGTCGCCGACGCCGAGTTCCCGCAGGTTGTGTTCGAAATTTACGAACATCTGGTCGAATGCCGCTTGCGCCAGGGCCTTGCCCTCGGTGCGCACGCTTTTGAGACGCGGCAGGTACAAACCCGCGTGAAGGACAATCAGGTCGAACCGCCCGTCGATCGTGTCAGGCACGTCCAACGACTCGTAGAACTGTGGCCGGCGCGCCTGCTCGACGATGGCGTTATAGATCGACGCCCCCTGGCGCGCCCGGTCGCGCCCGCGCGAAAGAAATGAGAGAAGTGTGCGCACGGGGAGGGCCTGGCTTTCCGGGGTCTTTGGCTTTCGCTTGAAATTAGGCAAGCCTGGCGGTAGGTCAACTGTCCGTTTCAGGCCCAAAGAGGCTGGGAGTCGTCCAATGGTATCGCGCGTTCTTTTCACCGGTTCGATTTTGGCGGTTGCGGGCTTGGCGGCCTGTGCGCCCATCAGGGACGTCCGCGGCTATGTGCCCGACGACGAAAAGGTCGCAACCGTCTCGCTCGGCGCCGACACCCGCGACAGCGTGCAGGAGAAATTGGGCACGCCGTCCTCGACCGCAACGTTTGGCGACCCGACCTGGTACTACATTTCGACGGAGCAGGAGCGTTACGCGTTCTTCAAACCCGACGTGACGAAGCGCCAAATTCTCGCCATCCAATTCGCCGACGACGGCAAGGTAAACGATATCCGCAAATACGGCATCGAAGACGGTCAGGTGTTCGCACTCGTCGATCGCGAGACGCCGAGCCGCGGTAAGGAAATGACGTTCTTGCAGCAGCTGTTCGGCAACATGGGCGCGATGCCGGCCGGTGCCCCCGGCTCGCAGCAAGGCCCAGGCCGCACCGGCGGCGAGGGCAAATAATTCTTTCGAGAGACAAAAAAAGGCCCCGGGATTTCCCGGGGCCTTTTTCTTATGCGTATCGTGCCACGCTTAGATGTGCGCAAGCGCGGCTAGCAGCAGCAGCGCCACGATGTTCGTGATCTTGATCATTGGGTTGATGGCGGGACCAGCCGTGTCCTTGTACGGATCACCGACGGTATCGCCTGTGACCGCCGCCTTATGCGCGTCGGAGCCCTTGCCGCCGAAGTGACCGTCTTCGATGTACTTCTTGGCGTTGTCCCACGCGCCGCCGCCCGACGTCATCGAGATCGCGACGAAGAGACCGGTCAGGATCACGCCCATCAGCATCGCACCAAGCGCCGAGAGGGCCGCGCCCTTGCCCGCGATCAGCATCACCGCAAAGAACAGCACCAGCGGCGACAGCACCGGCAGAAGCGACGGCACGACCATTTCCTTGATCGCGGCCTTCGTCAGCATGTCGACTGCACGGCCGTAGTCGGGCTTCTCCGTGCCCTTCATGATGCCGGGCTTTTCCTTGAACTGACGCCGCACTTCCTCGACAACCGCGCTCGCTGCGCGGCCCACCGCCGTCATGCTCATCGCACCGAACAGGTACGGCAGCATACCGCCGATGAAGAGACCGACGACCACCCACGGGTTCGAAAGGCCGAAGTTGACAATCGTGTCCTTGAAGAACGGGAACTCGCCTGCGTTCTGCATGAAGTGCTTTAGGTCTTCGGTGTACGCCGCAAACAGCACGAGGGCGCCAAGGCCAGCGGAACCGATAGCATAACCTTTGGTCACCGCCTTCGTCGTGTTGCCGACGGCGTCTAGTGCGTCGGTTGTCTTACGCACTTCCTTGTCGAGGCCCGCCATCTCGGCGATGCCGCCCGCGTTGTCCGTCACCGGACCGAACGCGTCGAGCGCCACGATCATTCCGGCAAGCGACAGCATCGTCGTCGTCGCGATCGCGATCCCGAAGAGGCCGGCAAGGATGTAGGTCACAACAATGCCCCACACGATGACAAGCGCGGGCAACGCCGTTGCTTCCATTGAAACGGCAAGGCCCTGAATGACGTTCGTCCCGTGGCCGGTCACAGACGCCTTCGCGATCGAGCGCACCGGGCGGTAGCCCGTGCCCGTGTAGTACTCGGTGATCCAAACAATCAGACCGGTCACCGCAAGGCCTGCAACCCCGCACAAGAACAGCGTGAACCCGTTGAAGCTGAAGCCGCCCGACGTCGTGAGCATCCGGTCGAAGCCGATCACCTGGTACGTGACCGCAAGGATCAGCCCGAGCGAGATAACGGCTGAGACGATGAGGCCCTTGTACAGCGCACCCATGATGTTCTTCGATGCACCTAGGCGCACGAAGAACGCACCGATGATCGACGCAATAACGCAAACGCCCGCGATTAGCAGCGGATAGAGCATCATGAGCCCGCGATCCGCCTCGAAGAAGATCGAGGCAAGCACCATTGTCGCGCCGATCGTGACTACATAAGTCTCGAACAAGTCCGCTGCCATACCGGCGCAGTCGCCGACGTTGTCGCCCACGTTGTCGGCAATTGTGGCGGGATTGCGGGGATCATCTTCAGGAATACCGGCCTCGACTTTACCGACCATGTCGCCGCCGACGTCCGCACCCTTGGTAAAGATGCCGCCGCCCAGACGGGCGAAGATGGAAATCACCGACGCGCCGAGCGCGAGCGAGATCAAGGCCTCGATCACAGTGCGGTTTTGCTTCGCGTCATTGATGTCGAAACCGATGACCGTCAACAGGCCGTAGTATCCGGCGATCGCGATGAGCGCGAGGCCGACAACCAGCATACCCGTTGAGGCGCCCGCCTTAAACGCGATGGCCAAACCCTCGGCCAAGCCCTTGCGCGACGCTTCCGTCGTGCGCACGTTCGCCTTCACCGAGAGGTTCATGCCGATGTATCCGGCAAGGCCCGAACAAACTGCACCGATGATGAATCCGAGCGGCTGAACCCAACTCTGGAACGCGGCGGCGACGATCAAGGCGACAAACACGGCAACGACGGCAATCGTCTTGTACTGGCGATCCAAGAACGCTTTCGCGCCCTCTTGAATTGCCGCCGCGATTTCTTGCATCCGCGCATTGCCAGCGGGCGCCGCCAGCACCGATTGCCGCGCCCAGAAGCCATAGCCGAGCCCTGCGGCCGCAC
>JABFRX010000072.1 GCA_013140995.1 Alphaproteobacteria bacterium
GATTCCGACGTATGAGGCGGGTGGGCTTGCGCTCTTCGAGACGGGGGCGATCGTGCTGGCTATCGCTTCCGCGCACGCGGGGCTGTTGCCGGGCGAGCCTGACGGGCGTGCGCGCGCGATCGCGTGGATGTTTGCGGCGGTGAGCACGGTGGAGCCGCCGATCGTCGAGCGTTCCATGGCGATGTTGGTGGAGCGCGATAAGCCCTGGTATGCGGCGCGCATGCCGATGCTGGAGGAGCGCGTGCGCGTGCGGCTGCGCCAGCTTTCCGCGCACCTTCGCGGCAACGAGTGGATCGACGGGGCGTTCAGCGCCGGCGATCTTTTGATGGTGCACACGCTGCTCCGGCTCGCGGGATCGGGGTTGCTCGAGGAACACGCGAACCTTGCGGCCTATGTCGCGCGGGCCCAAGCGCGCGGCGCCTATCAACGCGCGTTCGCGGCGCAGGCCGCGGTGTTTGCTGGCGAGTGAGCTTGCGTCCCTGGGACCGCCGGCTCCCCCCTTCGCCAAGGCTTCGGGGGACGAGTGTTGTCAACGAGGGGCGCAGTAGCTTTAGCGAAGGCGGCTAGCCGGCTCTTCGTGCGGTTGAGATTCAGCCAAGGGCCGGCAGGATGCCGGCGGTCCCAGGGCTCGAGCCTACGCTGCGACAGGTTGTGCGCGGCGATAAGCCGGGGTGATTTCTCTATTCCTTTTGGTGTATGGTCGGTGCGTTTGCGTTGAGAGGCCGTGAGCGTGATTTGCGGTACACCGGCGCCCACGGTTCAGGCGCTACATGTAGCGCCTGATGTAGCGCCTTTGTAGCGCCGGAAATGGCGGACTTGAGCCGATGTAGCGGCGTAGCGGGTGTTTTGATGTTGTTTTGCTGCAGCGAGAGCTTCGTGTCCCCGAATTGTACCGCGCCACGCGCGTGCGATGTGAGACAGCGGCACAGCGAATTGGCACAGGCGACCCCTGTCTCATATGTCTCGCATCGAATGGCGGTCAGCTGCCGCGAAACGATGGGAGACAGCTCCGAAATGGCCCGCGATGTGGCACACGCGCAAGTGCGGCTCGCTTGTCTCAAATCGCCGGCTGAAACGGGTGGGGTGTGGCGGCTATTTGATCTTCAGCAGCTCGATGTCGAAGGTCAGCACCTGGTCGCCTTTGATCGGGCCTTTGCCTTTGCAGCCGTAGGCGAGTTCGGAGGGGATGACGATGTTCCACTTGTCGCCTTCCTTCATCATGGTCAGCGCTTCTTGCCAACCCCTGATGACGCCGCCGGCTTCGAATTCGGCGGGCGGTTCGGACGGCTTGGTTTCGTCGAAAACGCTGCCGTCGATCAGCTTGCCCTGGTAGCGGACCTGGACGGTCGACGCCCAGGTCGGGATACGCGTGCCTTTGCCGCTCGAAATCACGCGGTATTGCAGGCCGCTTTCGGTGACCTTTACGGTTTCGAGCTGTTTGTTGCTTTCGAGGTAGGCGGTCATTTTGGCCCAACTCGCCTGGTCGCGCTGCGGGCAGGCATCGGTGGCACGGACCTTGGGCTTCTCGTCGTCGCCGCCACCGAGCGAGAAGACGCAACCGGTGAGCGCGACGCTGGTGAGCGCGATGACGGAAACTGCGGCGATACGGCCGAAACGCATGAACGAACTCCCGAGAGGGTCGAAGCAACGAAGGCCGGGAAACTGCCCCGGCGGCCGGGCCGCTTGCAAGTGGGATGTGCTAGGAACCTGGCCTATCAGACATTGCTACTTAGAAAGGTTCGGACATGAGTTCACGGCAGGCGATCTTCATCACAGGGGCGGCCTCGGGCATGGGGCGAGAAACGGCGAAGCTGTTCGCCTCAAAGGGGTGGCTGGTCGGGGCGAGCGACGTCAACGAGGCGGGGCTCGGCACGCTGGCCCAAGAGCTGGGGTCGGAGAATTGCTGGACCCGCAAACTGGACGTCACGTCGAAGCCCGCGTTCGATGCCGCGCTCGCCGCGTTCGACGCCAAGGCGGGGCGGCTGGATCTGTTGTTCAACAACGCCGGGATCGGCGAGTCCGGGTGGTTCGAGGACGTGCCCTATGACGCGGCCATGCGGGTCGTGCAGATCAATTTTGTGGGGGCGCTGAACGGAGCCTATGCGGGCTTGCCCTATCTGAAGAAGACCACGAACTCTTTGTTGTTCTCAACATCGTCGTCGTCGGCGACCTATGGGATGCCGCGGATTGCGGTTTACGCGGCGACCAAACATGCCGTGAAGGGGATGACGGAGGCGCTGTCGGTGGAGTGGGCGCGGCATGGGGTGCGCGTTGCCGACGTGTTGCCGGGGTTGATCGACACCGCGATTTTGCGGGAGACGCCAAACCGGTCGGGCGATGCGCCGAAGCCGACGGAGGAGCAATTCTATGCGAAAGCGCCGAAGAAGGGGATGTTCCGGCTGATGCCCGCCGACAGCGTCGCAAAGTGCGTTTGGGCGGCCTACCATGCGCCCAAGACGAAGCTGCACTATTACGTGCCGGACGACATCGCTTGGATCGACCGGATCAAGGGGATCGCGCCGTCGTTCATGCGGTCGCGGATCATGAAGATTTTTCCGGCGCTTGGCGGCGCGCAGAAATGAGATGAGGCCGGAGATCGCTCTCCGGCCTCATGGGTCAATTCCAGCGCGGGCCGGTTAGAGGTTCCGGCCGCGTTGTGGGCGGTAGAAAATATGCGTGCCGATCTCGGCCACCTTGACCATGCGGCTGGCCCAGCCGGGGCTCACATAGTCGGCGTGGTAGAACGTGGCGCCGCCGGCGACGGCGTTTACGCGGCCGCCGGTGCGCATGACGTTCGCCGCAATGCGGGCCGCCTGGCGCCAGGCGTCCTTGTTCACGACGCGGTCGGCGATGCCGTCGCAGGTGAACGAGAACTGGCAGCCGGTGCGGCGCTTGGAGCCTTCATAGACCACGCCGCAAACCGTTTTGGGGCGGCCGGGGACGCGGGTGCGGGCCAGGACGACTTCGGCGACGGCCTTTTGGCCCTTGGCGGTTTCGCCGCGGGCTTCAAAGTAGATGGCGGTCGCGAGGCAGTCTTTCTCGCGCAGGTAAGCTTGGTAGGCCGGGCGGTTCACGACGTCGGCGCGCACCACCGTGACGGGTAAGGGCTTGGAGCCAGGGGCTTCAAGCGTGGAAAGGGTTGGCCGGAGGCTCGCCAGGCGCATCACGACGGCTTTGCCGCCACCCATTTGGGCGGTTGGCGCTGTCGCGGCGCTGGTGACCACGGGGCTGACGATCGCGATCGTCAGCGCGTAAAGCAGGGCTCCGCCAAAGCCGACGCGCAGGATGCGGTCGTTACGGCCGAGCAGTCGAACAAGTCCAAACGTCTTCGCCAATGGGAGCTCCATGGTTAGTGGCGTCTCAACACCCCTTTAGGGCCGGACCCCTTGGCGGGGCCTCTCATCGTTTCTATGGCCTGATGGGTTGCACCCATCGGGCCAGTAACTGTCTGGAAGGCGCAGGTCCGACCCAAACGCGGTAAACCTGAGCCCACTCGGAAAACAACTAGTGCGGGAAACCCCCTCGCACGGTGGGATTGCACGGGTACGAACTGTCCCAGTGCGGTGCAACAAACTGCGGGTTGTATAGGGATCAAGTACTAACGTGTCATCCGGGGGGTGACAAAATAGGCCATGGCCCCCTGCGACAGGTTGTTCTTGGCGTTAACTGTGCGCTCTATTTCGGCTTTTCAGTCTAGATAAAATATTCGATGCGGTTTGTTCTGACGTTTCGAAATGTTTCCCTGAAACTGCTCTGAATTCGTGTGGCTCTATATCTTGTGTCTCTGCGACACTTATCCCTAGTCATGACGGAGATTTAATATGGGGATTGGCGGAAAATCGAGCGCACGCAGGGCGCGGACAGCCGCGGTCGGCTGCGCCTCTCAGGGGAAATGGCTGATTTCTGCGGCTTGTGTCGATTCAGCCCAAAGCAGCCTGTGCGGCTGCGAGGCGAGTGATCGGCACCCGGAACGGTGAGCACGACACATAATCGAGACGGACCGTTTCGCAGAAGCGGATCGAGGCGGGGTCGCCGCCGTGTTCGCCACAGATGTCGAGCTTGAGGGCCGGCTTCGTCTTGCGGCCGCGGTCGGCGGCGATGCGCCGGCCCCTTCAGTGTCCAGCGTTACGAACGGGTCGTTGGGGGGCAGCGCCCGGCTGACGTAGTCGCCGGAGAGTTCGGGCTGGATCATCGCGACTTTGCCCTTCATGACCTGGCAGCTGCCTTGCCGTAGTCGATGATGCGCAACTGCGGCAGCCGACGTCTGCCCCACCGAGGGGTTGGCGTACGGCGGGGTAGCGCTTGGGCGGGGGGATACCGGGTCAGAATTTGAGCGAACAACCCCATGTACCCGGGAGTTAGGTGGAGAAAAGGCGGCTGAGCGCTGCTCTGTTACCATCGCCTTTTGTTGCATGCCTACCAAACGAGGCCTCGCGCTGATCGCTAGAGGCTCGCTCGCCCGGCAGGGCGGCTGCGCGAACGTTCTTGAGTCACGCTGGCGGCGTGCCCATTATCTCAGATTCGGTTTTCAAGTTGCAGCCGCGTGCGGCCGGGCCGCACGGGACAACGCATCCGCGGCGGACGCATCGCACATGGCTGCAATATAAGATACGAATATGTAAACGTAAGTGCGCGACTTGTCGCCGTCAACCTGTCGCACGAGCGGACCTCGACGTTGCGCACCTCGTCAAGGAACATGTGCTCGGTGCGGTAAGGGCTATCGCTTTTGCGCGAACTCGCCTATGTGCCTGGCGCCCGCGCACCAGTGCCGGACACGAGTGCGGCTCGGTCTAGTCTGGAGTCGGGCAGTTATTTCACTGGACCGTTGGGCGCCTTTGATAGGGGGATCCAGCGTTCGGCGGCTAGGCAGATGGTGAAATTTTCTTTGGACCCGCCGGTCACTTTTTCCCAGACGGACACTCGCGAATGACTTCTGCCCAGCCATCAATAAGGGTCTGATCGGGGGAAATTTTGGGGTACTGCTTGATGTTCCTAACGTTGTAGCAGTTCTCTAGAACATCGCGCGTAAACATCCATAGGCGAGACGTACTCCGCCCCCGGCGAGTCTGACTGTCTTCAAGAATCTTGTATGAAACGCCAATCGCCTTGAACAGCGCCAGTTCCCGCGTGCGCATCTCCTTCATGTGTCGAACACTCGTTTCGATCATGTCTTCGCCAGCTCCCCTGGCTTTCAGCGTACCCCTCCAGAACTTTTCGTTCTCTTCTGTCATGTTCATTGTGCCGCCGTGAAAAGCGAGGATGGCATCATTCGGCACCACAAGCTCGCGCGCAGGCAGCGCGACCCAATTGGCACAAGCTGACGCGCATACTTTGTGCACCGTCACCGCCAGTTTCCGGGCAAAGACGATCTCGCCGAATCTAACGCCGGCGTCACTTCCTCCTGGAGAATTGATTACGAGCGTCGACACTGAAGAAGCCGCAGCCAGAACTCGCTCGACCTCATCAACCGACGCATTATCTATCTGCCCCTCGTAGCGCAGCGTTTCTCCGTCGATGGAGATCTTTGCGGGCGCGACCGGATCGCCGCGCACTCCCACTGGCGGCTCACCGGCGCCCGAAATCAACGCCGCACACCCTATCAGCATTAGCAATCTAGCTCGGATGCCCCAGACATCGAACGCCAGAAATTCCGGAGACACGCGATGAACTTCGTGCTGGCGTCGAGTCAGTAAGGGCGGGCGGGACGCCCGCGGTCCCAGGGCTTTTTGTTCTTTGTTTGCGGTGGTGTTCGGGTTGACGCTCATTTGGTTCAACCCAGTGCGGCTTGGGCGGCTGCTAGTCTGGCGATCGGCACGCGGAACGGCGAGCAGGAGACGTAGTCCAGCCCCACGCTCTCGCAGAAGCGGATCGACGCCGGGTCGCCGCCGTGTTCGCCACAGATGCCGAGCTTCACTGTGGGCCGGGTCTTGCGGCCGCGCTCGGCTGCGATCTTGATGAGTTCGCCGACGCCTTCGGTGTCGAGGGTGACGAACGGGTCGTTCGGGAGCAGGGCGCGGCTCACGTAGTCGGGCAGGAACTTCGTGGCGTCGTCGCGGGAGAGGCCGAACGTCGTTTGGGTCAAGTCGTTGGTGCCGAAGGAGAAGAACTCGGCCGTCTCGGCGATCTCGCCTGCTTTCAAGGCCGCGCGGGGGAGTTCGATCATCGTGCCCACGATGTAGGCGAGCGTCGCGCCCTTTTCCTTCTCCACGGCGTTGGCGACGGCGTCGATGCGGGTTTTGAGGAAGTCGAGTGCGCCCTTCATGGCGACGAGCGGGATCATGACCTCCAACATCACCGCCCTGCCCGCCTCGCGTTCGGCCAGCACCGCCGCCTCGAACATGGCGCGGGCCTGCATTTCGTAGATCTCGGGGAACGAGATGCCCAAGCGGCAGCCGCGGTGGCCGAGCATGGGGTTTGCCTCGGAGAGGTCTTCCAACCGTTCGCGGAGCTTCTTTGCGTCGAGGCCGAGCGTGGCGGCCGCCTCCTCCACCTCGTGTTCCTTGGGCAGGAACTCGTGCAGCGGCGGGTCGAGCAGGCGGATCGTGACAGGCAGGCCCGCCATGATGGCGAACAGTTCCACGAAGTCCGCGCGCTGGAACGGCAGGAGCTTGGCCAGCGCCGCCTCGCGGCCGCCCTTGGTGTCGGCCAGGATCATCCGGCGGACTTCGGCGATGCGTTCGTCGTCGAAGAACATGTGCTCGGTGCGGCAGAGGCCGATACCCTCCGCCCCGAACTCGCGGGCGTGCTTGGCGTCGGCGGGGGTTTCAGCGTTGGCGCGGACCTTCATGCGGCGCACCGCGTCGGCCCAGCCCATGAGCGTCGCGAAGTCGCCGGAGAGTTACTCAACCGACCGCATCGCAGCCCCGTCCTTGTCAGGCTCCAGACTTGGTCTGTTGGCGCTATATGCACGGGACAACTCCTCCGCGCTAAAGCGTTTCAAGAACGTTGCCTCTGCTGCCCGGTAGTCGCGCACGCGCAGGGGGGCCGCAGGTTCCTCATACCTAAATCTTGGGTTACGCGAGAGCAAAAACTGCGTAAAACAATCAAGCATCGGAATTTCTGGACAAAACCGTTCAACCCACAAAAACTGACCCGCTTCGTTGACTTCCAGAAAAACAAACTCCCCGGCCGGTGTGACGATCAAGTCGGCGGCACCGTATACCAATCCCAGTTTTCGCATCAATTGCGTGAGCTTATTCTGCAACGCACCCGGCAATTCCCCCTGCGTTACCTTTAGGCCCGCCTGGTCTAGGCGCCAATCATCTCTGCCATAATCTGTCGACTGACTATGAAGCACAGCTGTTATGAACGTGTCCCCCATGATAGTCACACGAAGCTCAAACGCTTTTTCAATGTACTGCTGGAATATTGCGGGCGCACTCTCGATGCTGCTCGCTTCCATATCTTCCGGGCGAATCCGCTTTGAATATGTGTGAAACTGTATCCCTTCGCCAGCCCAGCTAGCAGGCGTCAGTGCTTTTGCGATGACTTGCCCGCCGAAGCGATTGGCAAACTCGCGTATCTCTTGCGCGTCATTTGATATCAGCGTTGCAGGCATTGGCAGACCGACCTCGGCAGCTGCAGCCAGCTGAATTACCTTGTTGTTCGCGAGAATCTGCGCACCTAGCGCGTTGACGCAGAATGAGTATCGACTCGAAATTTCGCGAACCGAAGACGTCAACGTTAAGCAATCTTGAGACGCGGCAGACCTGTCTGATTGGCAAAGGTCAGAGTGCAATGTCGGCGTTGTGGGGCGACGATTCCAGGTTGCATCAAACGCGAAAATGTCAAATTGTTCTTGATTTGCCTTCACGAAGCCTCGGCAACGGTCGCCGCCGATGCTTAGCGATACGGTCTGCCGAACCGGAAAATCCCATGTCGCCCACCGCGTAACTGCAGCCCCGCTCCCTTCCAGAGCCCAAGTCACTGCGTTCGCGTGAAAATCCGCTGGGTAAGAGATTACCAAGACTTGCAACGGCCACCCCCTGGAGCGCTGGCCTGCTCAGGCCAGCGCTTTTTTTCGGAAACTCCTAATACGCTTCGAGCCGACCGTCACAACCCGGATCAGTGGGGTCATCCCGATTTGGCGTGGTGTCGACTTGGTCGTCGGCAACTGTGGTACAATCGTCTTGAGGCGTGCTACTCCCGCCATAGACACGCGAAAGCTGCTCTTCCGTCAACTCTGTGGCAAATGACCTTGAGATGGTGCGTCTCACAGAACACTTCTCCTTTTCGTTCGCAACGACGCCAGCAAAAAAAATACTGGCATAGTTAACTCTGAGGAACAGGGGAATGCTTGTCAACCTTATTGAGGGCGAGGCACACTTGCCTGCGCGCTGCAATCAATAAAGAAGGTTCCATGAGCTTCTAACTCGGCCATAGTTGAAAGACCCAACCCTTTCCGATACGCATCTACCTTATCCGGCTGCTCCAGTGGCGCAGGAACCCGTTTCTCGCCGACACAATCGAATTGTGTACCGAAGCGCTGCGGCAGCCCAACGTTGAGCCGAACCCTGTCGTAGAGCGCTGCGTAGAGATCGGGAAACATCTCATCCCTTTGGACAAGCGCCTCCATTTGACGGAGCATCTCGAACTGAAAGTCTGGAATATGATCGGCATGCTGGACAAGATACCAAGCGTTCCATGACTCCTCCTTTGCCTGCGAGCGCGGTGGCCAAGTTGGCTTAAGGAAATCGGCCTTCAAGAAAAGTACATCCTCGAACGATATTTTTCTTAACTTGGCGGTCAGAAACGCCTGAACGATCCCCTGCGCCGACTTTGACACTGGCACATTTCTAAACATTAGGCGTCCTATTAGGGCTTGACGGAATTTTCTTGAGTGAACTTTCTTTAGCAATGAACTATCAGGCAAGGCGCGAACCGGCGTTAGCCCAGCTGCTGTGTCGGCGGCGCCAATGTAAGCCCGAACATAGGGTTCCGCTTGAACAACGGCATCGCGCAATTGATCGCGCGGAATCTTCTCGACGACCTCGACCACGGTATTGAGTTGCTCGCACAGCAAATCATCGAAACACTTTGCCGGCAATTTCGAGATGTTGAGTTCCCCTCGTGTAACGCGGCCAAGGCGACCCAGCATGGCGTGAGTCTGCGTCTTCTTGCGTTCCACAAGCCATAGCTTGATATTCTCCCAGTTGCGACGTTGGGAAGGATTGCTATCAATTGCCCAATTGATCCAACTGATATCTTCGATGTTGAGTTCGGATTCAGATGTGAGAAGGGCGGTGGCGCCTTGCTGAGACAGAGTCGGCACGGGGGCGGCCGCGACACACCCTACCATCGTGAGCGACCAACAAGTCATCGCTGTGGCAGCTATCAGGTGAAGGCCGCGGTGCAAAGGTGTGAGCACTAGAACGTCCCTCCGCACAATTTGGCCCAGTTCGGCTGGTCAAGCTGGTTGCATAGATGAGAGGCTTTTTTCTCAGAGTCAACGGAGCTAGTGTGAGTTTTGGAAAGTCAGTGTGCGGTTGCGAATGCCCGATCTTTTTCGGCGTGTATCGATTGAAGGAACGAGAACCCGACTCGATGGTGACATCATTGTTCGTAACAGTGCGCCGAAACCGCCGTTTGACGGGCGCATACGAAGCCCTCGCCCTTATCGCCGAAGGCTTCGCCAAGCTGGTCATGATAAACCTCATGCTCAAGCGCGTGGCCGAGACAAAGCCAAAGCACATATCGTAAAATTCCGAGTCAGGCTCTTAGTACGTACCATTGCATGTTGCGCCAACGCTCAACCCGCTTTTTTAGGATTCAACACTATAAGCTGAGAAATATCAAAAGCAATCGACGGTTGTTTTTCGACTACTGACGGACCTGGCAGTATGACGACTCTGTTCCGCAAAGATTTTCTGGACTCGACGCGTGCGCATCTCGAAGGCGATGTGATCTTGCGCGATCGCGGGGTGTTTGCATTCGCGGGTTACTTGCTGCCTTTGCTTGCAGTGCCGTTTTTGCTTTCGACCTTGTTCTGGTCCTATGCGCGCGTTCAACAGGCACCTGGTTGGCTGACAACGACGCGAGGTTTGGTTCTGCTGCGTGCAATTCGGGCGGGAACGCTGGAAGAGCTCCCTTTCAAGGAAGGCGATTTCGTCAAGGCCGGCGCGGTCGTTGCCGATATCCGGGTCGAGCAGGCGCAACCAACTTTGGGCGAAACGCCGGAAGCGGCGCTATTGTCGTTTCTGATCGTGCAGCAGCAACGCCTGGACACGCAGATCGACCTCGCACGCACGCGAAGCAAAACCGAGGTCGAGCGGCGGGCGCAATTGCTGGCGGGGCTTGAGACGGAGCGCGGCGAACTCGACCAGCAGCTCGCCAAGCAGGCCTCGATCGTCGCGGCGAGTTGGCGCGATGTCGAAGCCTCGGACAAGCTGGTGGGTCGCGGCTTTGCCACCGGGCGCGAGGCGCGCAACCGGCGCGCGCTGTGGAGCGAACAGGCTCGCGACGAAGCCAATCTGCGCCAGCAACGCGCGGCGCTGGCGGCCAGGATCGCGTCAGCGCAAGCCGACCTGGAACGCCTGCCGATGGACCTTGCGACCGAGATCGCGCGGCTGGAATCAGATCGTGCGGAACTCGCCCAACGCCGGGCCGAAATCGAGGGGCGCCGGCGTTATTCGCTCGTTGCGCCGATCTCAGGGCGTATCGCCAACCTCAACGTGCGCAAGGGCTACGCCGTCGATGCGCAAAAACCGGTAATGGCGATCGTTCCCGAAGGCGCGGCGTTGGAGGCCGAACTCTTCGTGCCGACGAGCGCCTCGGCGTTCATCAAGCGGGGACAAGAGGTGCGTCTGCTTTACGACGCCTTTCCCTATCAACGCTTCGGTTCGGGCATGGGAAAGGTCGTGCAGGTCTCGCAAAGCTCGCTCATGCCCGGTGACATGCCGACGCCCATGGGATTGCTGGAGCCGGTCTACGTGGTGCGCGTGGCGCTAGGCGATGCCACGGTCATGGCGTTCGGCGACAAGGTCGCGCTCAAACCCGGCATGACGCTGAAGGCGAACTTGGTGCTCGAAGAACGCTCGATTTTCGCCTGGATTTTCGAACCGCTCTACGCCGTGCGCGGGCGCACATGAGGCTTGGCGCCGATCTGCTTAATCTCACAGGCGGCAAGCGCGTTCCGCTGATCCTGCAGACTGAGGCCGCGGAATGCGGCCTTGCGGCGCTCGCGATGGTGGCGGGCTACCATGGGCTCCAATGCGACTTGAGCGGACTGCGCCGCCAGTTCAGCCTGTCGCTCAAGGGCATGACGCTGAAGACGCTGATCGGCATGGCCGATCAGCTCGGCCTCGCGGGGCGCGCGCTCAGGCTCGATCTTGAACATGTGCCGCAGCTGCATTTGCCGGCGATCCTGCATTGGGAGATGAATCACTTCGTCGTGCTGACGAAGGCAGGCGGCGGCAAATACTCAATCTCCGACCCCGCGCGCGGCGAGCGCGTCATCGGCAATGACGAGTTCTCGCGCGCCTTCACCGGCGTCGCACTCGAACTCCGCCCGACCTCGAATTTCAAGACCGCCGATTTGCGCGAGCGGTTGCGCATCACCCAACTCTGGACACGGATCGAGGGGCTGGGCTCCGCGCTGGCGCAGACGGTGTTCCTCAGCCTGTTGCTGCAGGCGTTTGTGATCGCAAGTCCGTTCTATCTGCAGATCGTCATCGACGACATTCTGCCGCGTTTCGACCTCGATCTGCTCGCCGTGCTCGCGGTCGGGTTCGGCCTCTTCGCCCTGATCAACGGCGCGGCGGGAGCGCTGCGCCAGAGATTGATACTGACGGCCGGCAGCCTTATGGGCTTTCAGATGGCCGCGAATTTGGCGCGGCATTTGTTGAAACTGCCGATCCCCTACTTCGAGAAGCGGCATGCGGGCGACATCATCTCGCGCTTCGGCTCGATCATCCCCATCCAATCCGCGCTGACCACAGGCATCGTTGGCGCGATCATCGACGGGCTGATGGCTCTCGTCACGCTGATCCTGATGTTCTTCTACAGTACGTTGTTGGGTCTCATCGCCACAGCCGCCGTCGGCGTGGCATTGGCGATGCGCGCGGCGCTGTTTCCCATCATGAAGGCGCGGTCGGCCGAGGCGATCGTCACGCAGGCCAAGCAAGACAGCTATCTGATCGAAACCGTGCGCGGCGTGACCGCGCTGCGGCTTGCCGGTGCCGAAAGCGACCGCCACGCGCTGTGGCAGAACAAGATGGCCGAGACGGCGAACGCAAAACTCTCGCTCGGCCGGCTCTCGATTTCGTTTCAACTGGTGAACGACGTCCTATTCGGCATCGAGCACATCGTGACGATCTATCTCGCTGCCAGGCTGGCGTTCGACGGCGGCTTCTCGGTTGGTATGATCTTCGCGTTCCTGACCTACAAACAGCAATTCGTCACCCGCGCGACGGCGCTCGCGGACCGCTGGATCGAGTTTCGGATGCTGAGCCTGCATCTCGAACGGCTCGCCGATATCGCGTTGACCGATCAGGATCGCGGCTTCGAGCGCCAGCCGTTCGAGGCGCGCGAGGGCGACTTTAAGGGCGCAATCGCGCTCGACGACATCAAATTCCGCTATGCACCGAGCGAGCCCTATGTGTTGGACGGGCTCAGCCTGAACATCGCGCCCGGAGAGCACGTGGCGATTACCGGACCGTCGGCCGGCGGCAAGTCGACGTTGGTCAAGATTATTCTCGGGCTGATGGAACCGGAAGCGGGCGAAGTGCTGATCGACGGCGAGCCGCTTACGAAATTCGGTCTGACGCGCTATCGCAAACAGGTTGCCGCCGTCATGCAGGACGACCAGCTATTCGCTGGTTCGCTCGCCGACAATATTGCGCTGTTCGATCCCAAACCGGATACGGACCGCGTGGAATCCTGCGCCAAGACCGCCGCAATCCACGACGAAATCATCCGCATGCCGATGCGCTACGAGACGCTCGTGGGTGATATGGGGGCGGCACTCTCCGGCGGGCAGAAGCAGCGCGTGCTGCTGGCGCGGGCGCTCTATCGCCAGCCGAAGATCTTGGTGCTCGACGAGGGCACGGCACATCTCGACACGGAGTTAGAGACACGGGTGAGCAATGCGATCGCAAGCCTGAACATCACACGTATTGTCATCGCGCATCGGCCGGAAACGATCCGCCGCGCCTCACGCGCCGTGCTGCTTGCCGGCGGTAAGATTCATCGGTTGGAACTCGGTGGGCCGCCAGCTATGGGGCAAGGCGATACCATAGCGCTGGTGCAAAAATCACCGTAGTCAGTCCAAAGCAGCTTGCGCCGCCGCTAGTCTCGCGATCGGTACGCGGAACGGCGAACACGACACGTAGTCGAGTTTGACCGACTCGCAAAAGCGGATCGAGGCGGGGTCGCCGCCGTGCTCGCCGCAGATGCCGAGTTTGAGCGCGGGCCTGGTCTTGCGGCCGCGTTCGGCGGCGATCCGGATGAGTTCGCCTACCCCTTCGGTGTCGAGGGTTACGAAGGGGTCGTTGGGGAGGAGGGCTCGGCTGACGTAGTCGGGCAGGAACTTCGTGGCGTCGTCGCGGCTGAGGCCGAATGTGGTTTGGGTCAGGTCGTTCGTGCCGAAGGAGAAGAACGCTGCGGTCTGCGCGATCTCGCCCGCTTTCAGGGCGGCGCGGGGGAGTTCGATCATGGTGCCGACCAGGTAGGCGAGCTTGGCGCCCTTTTCCTTTTCGACCGCTTTGGCGACCGCGTCGATGCGGCTCTTCAGAAAGTCGAGTTCTCCCTTCATGGCGACGAGCGGGATCATGACCTCGAGCGTTACCGCCCTGCCCGCCTCGCGTTCGGCGATGACCGCCGCCTCGAACATGGCGCGGGCTTGCATCTCGTAGATCTCGGGGAACGAGATGCCCAAGCGGCAGCCGCGGTGGCCGAGCATGGGGTTTGCCTCGGAGAGGTCGTCCAGCCGTTCGCGGAGCTTTCGCGGCTCGAGCCCCAGCGTGGCGGCGGCCTCCTCGACCTCGTGTTCCTTGGGCAGGAACTCGTGCAGCGGCGGGTCGAGCAAGCGGATCGTGACTGGGAGGCCGGCCATGATGGCGAACAGTTCCACGAAGTCCGCGCGCTGGAACGGCAGGAGCTTGGCCAGCGCCGCCTCGCGGCCGCCCTTCGTGTCGGCCAGGATCATCCGGCGGACTTCGGCGATGCGCTCGTCGTCGAAAAACATGTGCTCGGTGCGGCAGAGGCCGATTCCCTCAGCCCCGAACTCGCGGGCGTGTTTGGCGTCAGCGGGGGTTTCGGCGTTGGCGCGCACCTTCATGCGGCGGACAGCGTCGGCCCAGCCCATGAGCGTCGCGAAGTCGCCGGAGAGTTCGGGCTGGATCATCGCGACGCGGCCCTTCATGACCTGGCCGGTTGAGCCGTCGATCGTGACGACCTCACCCTTCTTGACCGTTTGGCCGGTCGCTGTGAACAGCTGCTTGGCGTAGTCGATACGCAGGCCGCCGGCACCGGAGACGCAGGGGCGGCCCATGCCGCGGGCGACGACCGCCGCGTGACTCGTCATGCCGCCGCGGGCGGTGAGGATGCCCCGGGCGGCGTGCATGCCGTGGATGTCTTCGGGGCTCGTCTCGACGCGGACCAGGATGACGTCGTGGCCTTCGCCCGCGAGCCGTTCGGCCTCGCCCGCGTCGAACACGACTTCGCCAGTCGCCGCGCCGGGTGACGCGGGCAGACCGGTCGCCAGCACCGTGCGGTGGGCTTTTGGGTCGAGCGTCGGGTGGAGCAGCTGGTCGAGCGAGGCCGGGTCGATGCGCTTGATCGCCTCTTCCTTCGTCAGCTTGCCTTCGCTCGCGAGGTCGACGGCGATCTTCAGCGCGGCCTTGGCGGTGCGTTTGCCGTTGCGGGTTTGCAGCATCCACAGGCGGCCCTTTTCGACCGTGAACTCGATGTCCTGCATGTCGCGATAGTGGGCTTCGAGTTTGTGCACGTAGCCCAAGAACTCCGCGAACTCCTTCGGCATGCGTTCTTCGAGCGAGAGTTCTTTGCCGCCCGCAGCCTCGCGTTCGCGCCTTGTCAGCGGTTGCGGCGTGCGGATGCCGGCGACGACGTCTTCGCCTTGCGCGTTGACCAGGAACTCGCCGTAGAGCGCCGCTTCGCCGGTGGACGGATTGCGCGTGAAGGCGACGCCGGTCGCGCTATCGTCGCCCATGTTGCCGAACACCATCGCCTGGATGTTCACCGCCGTGCCCCAGCTGTCGGGGATGTTGTGCAGGCGGCGGTAGGTGTTCGCGCGCGCGTTCTGCCACGAGCCGAAGACCGCGCCGATCGCGCCCCAAAGCTGCACGTGCGGATCTTGCGGGAAGGGCTTGCCGAGTTCTTCTTCGACCTTGGCCTTGAAGAGGTCGACCAGTTTGATCCAACCGGCAGCGTCGATGTCGGTGTCGAGCGCGAGGTCGTTCTCTTCCTTGTAGTGGCCGAGTATTTCTTCGAAGTGGTCGTGCGCGACCCCTAAGACGACGTCGCCGTACATGGAGATAAAGCGCCGGTAGCTGTCGTAGGCGAAGCGTTCGTTGCCGGTCTCGCGGGCGACGGTGCGCGTGGTTTCGTCGTTGAGGCCGAGGTTCAAGACCGTGTCCATCATGCCCGGCATCGACGCGCGGCCACCGGAGCGGACGGAGACGAGCAGCGGGTTTTTCGGGTCGCCGAATTTGCGGCCGACCTTTTGGCCCACGGCGGCCAGCGCCGCTTCGACTTCGGCCTTCAAGCTCGCCGGATAGGTGCGGTCGTTCGCGTAGTAATAGGTGCAGACTTCGGTCGTGATCGTGAAGCCCGGCGGTACGGGAAGGCCCAAGTTCGCCATCTCGGCCAGGTTCGCACCCTTGCCGCCGAGCAAGTCCTTCATCTTGGCGGCGCCTTCCGCGCTGCCGCCACCGAAGCCGTAGACCCATTTCGTCATGCGTGATGCCCGTCCCAAAGTGGCCCGCGGCTACTTCTCATGTGCGGGCTAGCCAAGGCAAGGGTGGGCTGGCGCAGGAGGGCGGTTGAACGTAGGCTCTCCGAAATAGCTCCGCCCGCACAGGGACAAAGCGATGGAACTTGACTCAAACTCGCGCACCAAGAAGCAGCCGGCTGAGTTTTGGATTGTCATCGCATTGGTGGTCGGCTTAGTCGCGTTGGTATTTATCCAGGGCGCGCTCGACTTGAATCTCATCTCGGAAAAAGCGGCAGCGTTCGGGTTGATCGCTTTGTCGGCACTTGCCGTCGTGGTCGCTCGGCGTAGATGATGGGAGGCGACATGTCATGAATGAGACGAAGCTCTCGGCACTAGGCGCGACTGCAGCTGAACAATTTTTCTACGCATTCTGCTATACGATATTGGCGCTCTTTGTTCTCGGCATGCTCTACTTTGCTGCATACCAATTGGGCTACGCGGCCGGAAAAGACGTGGCCCAGAAAGAGTGCACGATGGCGAACACTGCCCAATACACCAAGCCGTGCTGAGGTTGCGACTGATCGGACACCGCTGACGGCACTCAGCCGCTGTGCATTGGCACCCGTCGCATGATCACGTGCGGGACGACGTGATCCATTCGCGCGGCGGGGTCGATCGCGAAGCCGAAGCGGCGGTAGAAGCGGATGGCGCGTTCGTTGTGGCGGATGACGTTGAGCCAGATCGGGTTTGTCTCGCCCAGCCACGCGATGCCGTGGCGCATCAGCGATGCGGCGACGTCGGTGCCGTGGAAGTCGGGGTGCACCATGAGCCAGTCGAGTTCGAGGTCCGCTTCGCCGTGGCGCGAGGCGATGACGAAGCCTGCGAAGCGGTCGTTCACGAACGCAGCGGCGAAGTTTTGGTTTGGACTTGCGGCTGCGATGCGAGCGGTCGCTTCGCTGACGTCCACGATGCGCCGGTTCGCGGCGCGCTGTTCGGGGTTGAGGTCGTCGCGGTAGAAGGTGGCGTTGGTTGCGGCTTCGGTGAGGCGTGCGATGTCGCCCGGCGCGATGCGCGCGAGTGCGGTTTGGCTTTCGAGAATGGCGAGCGCGCTAGTCACGCTGTTGTTTCTCATGTGTATCGCGGTGACGCAAGGAAGCCCCTCGCCCGCTTGCGGGAGAGGGGTTGGGGGTGAGGGGGTGTCAACTGGCGACGCGATTGAGAAGTGCCACAGCGAAGACGCGCCGAGATTCTGACTTCCCCTCACCCCCGGCCCCTCTCCCGCAAGCGGGCGAGGGGTGTTAGCGGCTCATGCGTGCGGCTTCGATTCGGATCATGAGTGCCGCGAACTGTGGCGCGCTCATCGTGCCTTCGCCTTCGATGTGGAGGATCGCGGTCTTGGGATCGATGGCGAGGGTGCGGATGTCGATGGTGACGCCTTGGAACTCTTTCGGGAGCAAGCGGGCGGCGTCGACGATGTGGCGTTTGAAGACGTCGGGGCCGATGAGGGCGCTGATCTGATCGTTGAAGGCGGGCGCGAGGCCGTCGATGCGGCATGGCGGGTTCGCGGCGCCAGCGACGTCGATTGTGATGACGGCGCGTGTTGCTGCGACCGCGATCTTTGCGGTGCAGGCGACGTCGGCAGGGTATTCGAGGGGCATGCCGAGGCAGAGGCGCTTCGCGTAGTGGAAGCGCACGTCGTAGGTAAGCGTGCGCGGGCCGGTGAGTTTGGCGCTCGCGGATTTCACGCGCACGAGGTGGTCGCACGGCTTGTCGCGGTTCAACGCGCGGGCGGAGAGTGCGGGCACGTTGGCGAGCACCGTCGCTGCGTTCACGTCGGCGGTGAGGTCGATGCGGTAGCGGCCGCCATCGAGCGGCGTCGCGCGCCAGCGTACGGCGGAGGGGAGTTCGAACACCGCGGCGCCGAGTTTCGGGCGGGCGATGAACGACTTCGCGCCTTCGACCTGTTGCGGCGCGGGTGGGGCTGCGGCGGTGAGGACGGCCGCGAGCAAGGTGATGACTATGATCGATGCAAGCCGCCGCACGTGCCGCTCCCGTTGATTCCGGCGTTAGACGTAGTGTGAGGATAGGGCAATTTCGAGGCAGGCGCTGTTTCGCGCGCTTTAGGGCTTGCGCGCGAGAGCCTGGCCGAGGCCTGCGCCGAGCAGGACGCCGCCGGTAATGCGGTTTGTCCACTTGCCGAGGCGTGCGAAGAGACCACGGGCGCGGCCCGCGAGGAGCGCCCAGCCTACGTCGACGACAGCGGCGATGACGAAGAACGTTAGCGAGAGCAGTGCGAGTTGGCTTACCGCGTCGCCCTTCGCGTCGACGAACTGCGGCAGGAACGCGCCGAAGAATAGCAGCGTCTTCGGGTTCGTGAGTGAGACGAGCGCGCCGCGCCAGTAGATCGCGCCGGCGGACTTCGGCTGCGGCGGCGCGCCTGCGAGATCCGCGACCGGTGCGCGCCACGCTTGGATGCCGAGGTAGACGAGATAGGCGACGCCGATCCAGCGCAGGACTTCGAACCATTCGGCCATGAAGCTCAGCACAGCGGAGAGGCCGAGCGTTGTGACGGCGAGTTGCGGGATCATCGCGCTCGACGTGCCCGCGACGGTGAGGAGACCGTAACGCGGACCGTAGGTGACGGCGTTCGCGACGATGACGGCGACGTTCGGGCCCGGCATCAGCGCGAGCGCGACGGAGGCCATGACGAAGGCGAGGTAGAGTTCGAATGGCATTCGGCTAGCTTGCCGCGGCGCGCACCGCGTTGGCAAGCCACGCGGTCAGGCCGTCACCGTTTTTGTCGATGTTGGCTCTGAAGCGGTCGTCGGCTTCCCACATGTCGGCGAGGTTTGCGTGCATCGCTTTGGAGCAGGGGTAGAACCAGCGTTCGGTGTGTTGGCGGTGGCGTTCGGCGAGGGCCAGGCCTTCGGGGCTGTCGCTCCTTGCGCCTCTCTTCATCGCGGCTGCGGCGTCGGCGAAGATGGCGTTCGTTTCCGCTTTGATCGCGGCCCAGTCGTTCTCGCCGTATCTGCGGGTGCGGCGGGCGCTTTCTTTGTAGGCGTCGGTTTCGCCCCAGCGTTGCTTTGCTTCGGCTTCGTACTTTTCCGGTTCGAAGCCGTCGAACATGTCTTTGTTGGTCATCGGTTCGTCTCTCTTATCCAAGTGTTTCAGGGTCGCGTCGATCGAGGCGATCATGCGGTGGGTTTCGCTCACGCGCGCGAGCAGCTGTTCGCGTTGGTGGCGGAGGGCTGTGGGCGCGTCGAAACTTGGGTCGTCGAGCGCGCGGCGGATGTCTTCGAGTGCCAAGCCCAACGAGCGGCCGATTAGGATTTGTTGCAGGCGGATGAGATCGGTGTCGGTGTAGAGGCGATACCCGGCGCGCGAACGGTCGGTGCTAAGCAGGCCGATCTCGTCGTAGTAGTGCAGCGTTCGGACCGAGACACCGGTCAGCTCGCTCACGTCCTTCACCGTCAATGTGCGCATCTTCGTCATGAGGGGAGCATGCGGCCTCACGCGGCTGGAGGGTCAAGCGCAGCCTTCCGGTCAAAATCGCCGCAGGTGTGGCGGGGAATTGGCTTTGCAGCAGCGTGAGGGTTGGGTTTGATAGTCTTCAGCACCTGAGGGACCACCCGTGAAAGCTCTTTTGACGTTTTGCGCCGCCGCTGTTGTTGCAGCTTCCACCGCCTTCGCCGCCGAGGCGCCGAAGATCGCGGCCATCCATGCGCAGCTCTACTATGAAGGGTCGGGCAAGTTGTCCGACGATATCTTGGCGAGCGGCGAGAACACGCTCTGGAACACGATCATCGGCGAAGGCGGCGCGGGCGCGCCGTCGAACTTCACGCTCGTCACCGTCGAGGTCGTGGGCAAGGACGTGCCGGTCGGCAAGGTGCACGTGCAGATCGCCGCGCGCGGGTACAAGCGCAAGATCGTGGCGCAGCGCACAATCGAGGTGTCGATCTATGACGAGGCGACGAAGTTCCACGCGCCGCTGTGGATTTACGATACGGGCTGCGATGAGATCGAGGTTTCCGCGCGACTGATCGGCAAGGGCGTGGCGAAGACGACAGCGAAGGCGGTGATCCCGTTCAAGTGCGGGGAGTAACGCCTGGGAGCGCCGGCATCCTGCCGGCTTTTTGAGCGGTTGAGATTTCAGAAAAGTGCCGGAAGCCGGCGCTCCCAGGCACTAGCCTTCGATCTTTGAGAAGTCGGCGACGGTGTGCATCGCGTCGCGGATTTCGCTGAGGAGTTTTAGGCGGTTCTCGCGGAGTTTCGGGTTGTCGGCGTTGACCGTTACCTTGTCGAAGAAGGCGTCGACGGGCGCGCGTAGACGGGACATGGCGCGCATCGCTTCTTCGAAACGTTCTTGGGCGACTTCGGAGGCGATCAGGTCGTTCGCGATCGCGAGCGTTTTGAAGAGTTCGATTTCTTGTGGCGCTTCGAGCAGGGCGACGTCGGGCTTGCCGGTGAAGCCGGCGTGTTTTGCGTCCTTCTTTTTTTCCTTGGCCTCTTCGATCTTCAGGATGTTGAGCGCGCGCTTGTAACCGGCTAGCAGGTTCTTGCCGTCTTCGGTTTTGAGGAAACTTTGCAACGCTTCGACGCGGCGGACGATGAGGGTCAGGTCGTCTTGGCCGCCGAGCGCGAAGACGGCGTCGATGAGATCGTGGCGCACGCCCTTGTCGCGGAGCGCGACTTTTAGGCGGTCGGCGATAAATCCAAGGAGTTCTTCAGAGAATACAACGAAGCGATCAAAGTCCTTATCGAGCCATTGCTGCGGGTTCATGGACCTATTCGCGACTTCCTTCACTTTCGCGATCAAAGCCGTGTCGGCAAATTGGCTGACCGTCTCAACAGCAGTCTGGGCGGCCGCTAGAGCGGGGCGTGCGCGCAACGCGGCTTGAACGATTGCGAAGTGAAGCAGCCATGCGCCCACTAGCGGCAACCTGAGGTCCGCGCTCAAAACGGTGTTTACCACCCCGAGTGCTGCACGCCTGAGCGCAAACGGATCCTTGGATCCGGTCGGCTTCTCACCAATTGTGAAAAAGCAAACTAGGGTGTCTAACTTGTCGGCAAGCGCTACTGCGACGCTTACCGGGCTAGTTGGAGGCGCATCACCCTGACCTTGCGGCCGGTAGTGGTCGCGCACGGCGTCGGCGACGGCGGCGTCTTCCTTGTCGTTCAGCGCGAAGTAGCGGCCCATCACGCCCTGCACTTCGGGGAACTCGCCGACGGTGCCGGAGACGAGGTCGGCTTTGCAGAGGCGGGCGGCTCGTTTCGCCTTTGCTTCGTCGGCGCCGATGAGTTTGGCGATTTCGCCGGCGAGCGCTTCCATGCGTTCGACGCGTTCGAATTGCGTGCCGAGCTTCGCGTGGAAGACGATGTCTTTGAGCGCGGGGACGCGGGCTTCGAGT
>JABFRX010000273.1 GCA_013140995.1 Alphaproteobacteria bacterium
ATTGCACGGTGTAAGCATAACTCTCTTTCCTGCGCCAATCGGGCTGCTGCTCGGACCACATCGGGGACACCTTGCTCGCGGCCCCTACCCCACTTCGCCCATGCGACCCGCGCAGCCTGTGCACGTGCACAGGTGACTGCGCCGGCCGCTCCTCAAACACCGTCGGCAGAAATGCGCGCCACCGCTTGGCAGATTGTTCGGACGCCCAACTTCGCTTTCGCATTCTCTAAGTGAAACGCTGCCGTCCGGCGCGCTATCCCGAGGATGCGCCCGATTTCCCAAGCCGACTTGCCACGTGCGGCCCATCGCAAGCACTCAAGCTCCCGCTGGGACAACTTGACACCGGCAACCACACGCCCCGTGGATAGAATTCGTCGCGCATGCAGGTGAACGAAGACCGCCATGAGTTGCAGCGTCGGGCGATTGGCCTGGATGGCTCGCCGGAACGCACCGGGCGGTTCACCGGCGGCAATCGCCATTGCCGCAGTGGTATGACCAGGCTCGCGGAACGGAATTACAAACCCGCAGCGAATCCCGAATTGAGCGGCCTCGTCGAAAAGTTGACGCTGCACTACAGACGAATTTGCCGGCGCTGCATCCCACTCGAACGGTGCATCGAACGCGCGCACACCCTGCACCACCGGATCAATCGATTCGTATTTCTGTTCTGCATAGCGCTGCAACCAGGCTTGCGGATAGGTGGAAACGAATTCCCAATCGCCGGCACTTGGTTTCGACGGAACGAAGTACGCGAAACAGTGAAAATCGAGTGCAGCGAGCGCCTTGGCCGTCGCGGAACGCAGCGCGTTCGTGTCCTCGCTCGTTCTGATGCCTTCGACAAAGTCTTGAAAGACGCGTTGCACGAATGCAGACCCCAGTTGAACTTAACGTAGGGCCGGCGATCCGTGCCGCCAAGAATGCGGCCGCCCACGGGCCATCGCGGAATTGCGCCCGCGTGATCCGAGTCACGTCGTCAACCACGATGTTTTCGTTAACGGCGCGCCACCGTTGGCGGTTGGGAAACAGATGCCCGGGGGGAGAGATGGAAAGCTTTGCCTATCCACCAGCGCAGCTCTCGTGCTTGTAGCGTCCTCATCGGACGCAAGCCGTCGGCGCTGCTGGATGATGCGTTCCATGCGCTATTGGACGGATTGGCTAAGCTCGGCGTAGCTCAGAGTGCGAGAGCGTGCTGAAGCAATTTCTTTCAGTCGATGCCTTGAGGAAGCGCTGAGCGCTTTATGAAGCGTGAGAGGCGGCACGTACACGACGCACCTCGGCGCCTGTGACTGCGGTTCAATCGACCCCAAGCGTAGCTCGAAAAAGCGTGATTGCGCCAGTCGGGGTCGGCACGACGTTTTCGATTCTCACGTCGTTGCTGATCTCACCGAGTAGGCGCGACAGCGCACCGTCAGCATTTGCCTGGGTGTTTTCGAAGCCGTCGATGTTCTGGACAATTCGGAAGAGACGACGCATCAGCCAACTTCGCTGCTCGGCATAGTCGGCCACATGAAGTTCACCGGTTGCTTTGGCGGCAGCCGCCATCGATCTCAGGCCCACGCTTTTTTCCGCCATGGGTGTCTGATGGAAAACGAGGCTCGATACAACTTTGTCGTAGCCAGTGCCGCCTAGGGTGTTAGCGTCGCGAGCGAAGCCTTGCCGGAAATCGATCGCCACCCCCGCAGAACGGGCTTTCTCTCTGGCCAATTCGAGAATTTGCGGATCTGGATCGAGACCGACGATTTCGCAGCTTGGCATTCGCCGCTTCAAAAGAACGGCCAGGGTCCCCGTGCCGCAGCCGACATCGAGAATTCGTTCGCTAGGGCGCGGATCGATCTGCTTGACGAACAAGGGACGCCAACGTCCTTCGCGCGTCCAGAATCGGATCGCTCGATCATAGGCGGACGTCGGTCCTGCCCGTCCGAGCGCCGGTGTGAAGGTTTCTTCGGTCATAACGTCCAACCAACTCCACGGCGAAAGAGGCGCACGCCGCCGATTTCGTCGACGGGACGCAGGCCCACTTGAACGCACGGCGTGCGGTGTTCTATGGGGTAAGCTTCGGCAGTCCCCGCAGAACCTGCGCGCGCGTCATCTGAGATGTTGACTTATCCAGTGCGACCAAGCGGAAATCGTACCACACTCAACTCGGGGACTCTCAATGCGGCGATGGTGGTTCAGTATTCATAAATGGGTAGGCCTGGTGATCGGGCTGCAGATCCTGGCGTGGATGGTCAGCGGCTTGTTCATGACGTTCGTGCCAATCGAGCAGGTTCGCAGCGAGCACAACATTCGCAAAACCGAGCCGCTTGATCTGCGCGCACAGAGCAACGTCGTGGCGCCGGCGGCCGTTGCCACCCTTCTGACCGGCCGCATCACACGGCTGGAGCTCGGTGAGATGCTGGGTGTGCCGGTGTGGCGCGCGGATATCGATGGAAAACCAGCGGCATTGATCGACGCGCGATCCGGCACCGTTCTTTCACCGCTCGATGAGTCGAACGCACGGCGGATCGCCGAAGCAGATTTTGCCGGCGAAGGGACAATCGCGCGTGCAATGCTGATCGAGAAGGATCCGCCCATCGAATATCGTGGTGCTCTTCCGGTGTGGCAGCTCGTGTTCGACGATGAGGCCGACACCCATCTCTATGTCTCGCCCGCGACCGGCAAAGTTGCAGCGCGGCGCAGCGGTCTATGGCGCCTCTACGACTTCCTATGGTCGCTGCACATCATGGACTATCAAACACGTGACAACTTCAACAACTGGCTCGTGATCATTTCGTCGGCAATTGGCCTTGTTCTCACCGTCACCGGGTTCGGCATTTTGGTGTACCGCTTCTGGCCTAAATCGACGAGCAATTGATCCCCGCCCCGTCACGGCGGCTTTTTTCGCCAGCGCCTGATGCCGGCCAACGAGAAAAGGACGAGTGGGAGCACGATCGCTGCATACATCGACAAGCGTTTGACAACCGTGACGTAGCCCAGCAAATCGCCCGTGAGTCTGTGCCGCTCGGGATAGTCCGACAGCATCTGGAAGATCGACAGGTTCTCGATCATGTCGAACACGAAGAATGCGAAGGGAAATATGAGAAGCAAGCCGCGCAGGGCTCGTGGCGGAGCAAGCTGTTGTGAGGTGTAACGTGCCAACAAGAACAGAAACGCCAGCAGTGTCAGTGGAAAAATCACGTCGGTCGTGACGAGAAACCGCTGGTACAACGCGCGGCCCGTTTGGCCGAAAGCATCGAGCCGCTGATAGATCTCTACGGTTGAGAACGCGGGCTTTTGGTCGAGAATTGTCTGCCCGCCGGCAGCCGCCATCACATCGCGTAGGCTTCCGGGTATAGGAAGCACATGGGTGGCGATGAAAACCGCGATCAAAATGACGAAGGCGATGAGCACGGATCGCAGTGAGGTCATGGTCGCTTGCCGTTGCCGGGTTGGTTGCGGGTGCGCGCGCTACTTCCCGAGCGAATCCAGCTTAGTCTTCATCAGGTCAATTTCCGACTGCTGGCCCGCGAGGATACCCCGGCATAGCTCCTTGATTTCAGGATCTTGTAGGGACGCCTTTTGACACATCAGAATCGCGCCCGCATGGTGGGGAATCATCGAACGCAAGAACTGCGCGTCGCCGATCAGTGCTTGCTGACGAATGAGGAGGAGGAACATGGCCAGGGCGATGACGCTGCCCGCGATGATGATCATGTTGAGTCTTTTGTTCGCATACATGGCGCCCATCACAACAAGCTCGATGATCACCATAGGAGCGGTCATAAGCCCCGCCATGTAGACCTGATTGAAGCTCATGAAGACGTTCGCGAATGTATCGACCATCGCGTACATGAACACGTACATCGAAATGAACGACAGCACGATCATAATCGCGAGATGGCGATACTGCATGCTGGCGTGCGTGCCTTCGCTTCCGCCGGTATGATGCATCTTGGACTCTCCTGCCTAGGGCGCTTGAACGCTAAAAAATTCGCCACCAAATGAGCATTCGGCGGTCCATTTCCAACTCGGAAAACTACTTCACTCTAACGCCGAAGGGAGCATAGAGGTCCCGGCCTCCGATACGAACCTGTGCGAAGACCTTCACGAAGCCCGGTTTTCCGGTTTCCAGATGAAACTGCAGCGTCGGACCTCCACGCTCGCTCTCCCGCTCTGGTTCCTTTCCCATCGGATGAACATGAAGGACCGACTCAAAGTCTTCCGGAAACGCCACGATATGGGCAAACGCTGCCATAATCGGTTCTAGTCCGGCGAATGGCGCGCCATCTTTCGTAACCGTAACAGTTCCCATCGTTTGCCGTCCGGCCTTCGGCTCCGATTCCCAGTTGAGCGTGAAGACATAGCCATCGACTGTTGCGCGTGTGCTTTCCGTTCCGTCGATCTTTGCGGGGGACGCCTTTCCAATATCGGTCCGCACATATTCCTGCTTACCGGTCGCAACCGGGACGACATCCGCCCAAATGCGATAGCTGCCACGAGTCTTGGGTGTGAACGAGAAACTATAGTCTCCAGCCGTCGCACCTTCCTCTGGGTGAATGTGTTGATAGTCGGAGAGCGATGGATCGACGATCAAGAGATGAAGTTTCTTCGTGTGCGCCACCGCCAAGTCGGCAAATGAGACCGGCCCGCCGTCGGCGCGGCGGCTAAGCTTTAGCCCGATCCGCACGGTCTTGCCGGCGGAAATCGCGCCGTCGGGGAACGCAGCAAGATTGAGGGACGGCTCCGCCATATCAGCTCCATCGCCGCCCCCCATTTGATCATTCATCGCATGATCGCCATGCTCCATCTTCGCGCCTGGTAGACCCTCGTTTTTCTTGGGGCGATCGTCGGAGCACGACGCAGCAATCAACGCGACGAGAACCGTGCCCACCGCCACTACACGAACTTTCATGGAAGCCTCTCTTGCCTCAAATTTGAACGTGATGGGCACGGGAACTCGACAATCGCAAATCCAACAAATTACTTAGCAGCAGGGTAATTCGCACGGATCGTCTTCAGCACTTTCTCAAGCTTGGCGAGATTTGCTTCCGTCCCGGCCTTGTCGTTGGCATCGCCTGTCTGGTCGAGGCGTTCGGCGAGCGTGTCCACGAACGGCACCTGCGCCGTGACATTGGCGATTGCGTCCGCAGACAGGCCGCTCGAACGCGTCGGCAACCCCCGCACCAGGTCGCGAACTACAAACGCATGTGTATGCACGTTTTTGAGCGCCCCCTTGGCGATGTCAGCACGCAGCTCACCCAAATGCGTGTCGATTGCCTTCCAGATTTCGACGGAGGTCGCGGGAATTACGGTGGCGGCTTCCGCAGCGGTTGCCGGAGGGACTGCCGCCTGGGTCGTCAGCGCCATGCCCATAAAGGTGGCCAAACCAATCGCTCTTAGTGTTGCGTTCTTCATCTGAGTCTTCCTTCCGTTGCCAGTGTTGAGGTGGCGGCGATGCGCGCCGCCTTCGCTTCACGTCTGCGTTCGATCTGCAGATAGAGGGTCGGTATGACGACCAAATTGAGGAATGTGGACGTGAACAAGCCACCGAGCACGACCTGCGCCAGCGGCCGCTCAAGTTCTTTGCCGACGGGCGAGCCCCATAGGAGAGGTATGAGACCCAGCGCCGCCGTCGCCGCCGTCATGAGCACGGGTACAAGCCGGTCGAGCGTGCCCTGCATGACCACGTCGTCCAGTGCTTTGCCTTCGCCGCGCAGTTGATTGTAGTGGGTCACAAGAATGATGCCGTTGCGCGCCGCGATACCGAACAAGGTGATGAAGCCGATGACCGCTGCCACGCTCATGTCGGCGCCGAAGATAAACAAGCTTGCGATACCGCCGATCATCGCCAAGGGCAGGTTGATCAGGACGAGAAGGGCTTCGCGGAAATTTCCGAACGCTTGATAGAGCAGCATCAGCGCGACAAACACGGCCAATGAACCGAAACCCAAAAGCACTCGGTTCGCTTCTTCCTGGCTCTGAAATTGTCCGCCATACTCGATGTAGTAACCGGTCGGCAGCTTTACTTGCGTGGCGATCTTCGTTTGCGTCTCCGCGATCACGCTGCCCAGGTCCCGCCCTTCGACGTTGAACGCGACGACGACCCGCCGCGTGGCCGCCTCGCGATTGATGATGTAGGGCTTGTCCTCGATGCTCACGGCGGCAAGCGTGCGCAACGGCAGCTTGCCCCCGGGGCCAAGGGCTGGCGCATCGATGAGAAGATCTCGGACCGTCGAAAGTCCTTCGCGCGCCGAGGCTTCGACGCGGACGTTCAAATCGAACGAACGCTGCCCCTCTAGTTCCTTCAAGACGGTTTCGCCGTTGATATACATCTCGACGTCCTTGAGAATATCTC
>JABFRX010000274.1 GCA_013140995.1 Alphaproteobacteria bacterium
CGTTGACCTCAGGGGCTGGCCCCGAAGCGGATCGGCATTCAGCGATCCTTGGAAATCGGCGCGGAACCTAGGGTTTCCCACAAGGGGAGTCAATGCGGGGTGTGCAGGCCGGCGGCGGCAAATTGGCCCTAGTCCATCAGCTGCTGGCGGAAATACGTGAACGTTAGGGCCAGTTGTTCGGCGCGGGTTCCGGCGGTGTCGGGGGTTTCGAAGTAGAGGGTGGGTTGGCCGAAGGCGTCGAGCTTGGCGGCCATCTTGCGGGCGTGGCCGGGGTGGACGCGTTCGTCGCGCGTTGCGGTCAAGAAGAATGCGCGCGGGTACGTTACGCCGACGCGCACGTTTTGATACGGCGACCAGCGGGTGATGATCGCGCGCTGCCTGGGGTCGTCGGGGTTGCCGTATTCGGCGATCAGGTTTGCGTCGTCGGTGGAGAGGCGCTTGTAGCGGAGCATGTCGGTCAGCGGCAGTTGCGCCGAGACGGCGTTGAAGAGATCCGGGTTCTGAACGAAGGCGCCGGTTGCGAGCAGGCCGCCTTGCGAGGAGCCGATGACACCGAGACGGCGCGGCGAGGTGAAGCCTCTGGCGATCATGTCTTTCGCGACGGCGGCGAGATCGTCGAAGTTGCGTTGGCGGCGTTCACGCGTTGCCGCTTCATGCCAGCCGGGTCCGAACTCGCCGCCGCCGCGCACGTTTGCGACCGCGTAGGCGCCGCCTTTTTCTAGCCAGAGTTTGCCTGCAGTGGACCAGTACCAAGGCGTGGTCGAAACTTGGAAGCCGCCGTAAGCGTAAAGCAGCGTCGGCGTGTTGCCGCGCGCGCCGCGGCGAACGAAGAAGTAGGGGATGCGCGTACCATCCGCGGAAACAGCCTCATACTGCGCGACTTCCACGGCGCCTGCGTCGAATCGATCAGGCAGCGATTTGATGATCTTGGGAACCTTGCCCTTGCTCGCGATGTAGAGGCGGTCAGGGGTCACGAAGCATTCGAATTTGATGAGGACTTCGGCGTCCACCGGGCTTGCGCTTACGACCTCGACGCTGCCGGTGTCGGGCAACGTCATGCGGCGCCAGAACCATTGCTGGCCGTCGTAGGTGACTTCGTTGGTGCGGCCCTTCACATTGTCGAGCAAAGAGAGATAGACCGCGTCACGCCCGAGCGTGACGTCCGCGATCGCGATGCGCGGTTCGGGTGTGAACAGCACTTTGACGGCGGGCACTATGCCACCGTTGCCGATGTACTCGTCGAGCGAGAAGCCGACAAGGGCGCCGCGTGCCATCGTCGCGCCGCCTACCTTCCAGTCGCGCGCGGTCTGGAAGAGAACTTGGCGGCTGTGCAGCCCTTTGAAGTCGAGATGGCGCGGGACATCGATGCGGGTGACGCGTGAGTTCGCGTCGACGTAAAGAACTTCGCTGTCGGAGCCAGCCAGGCTGCGAATGATGAAAATTTCCGCGGTGCCTTTCGCATCACTGTAGACGACCGGGCGAACTGCGAGGTCGCCGGGCTTTCCTTCGTAAATCGCCTTCGCGTCGCCGATCGCTTCGCCGCGGTTCCAGAGCTTCACCGCGCGCGGCGCGCCTTTGCCCCAGTTCGTTGCGACGACGACGGTGTTCGCGTCGACCCAGGAGACGTCCGTGCGGCCGACGCCGATGTCGAAGCCGTTGCGTACGAACGACTTCGTCGCGATGTCGAATTCGCGTACGATGATCGCCTCGTCGCCGTTGCGCGAGAGGCGTATCAGGCAGCGGGTGAATGTGGGCGGCAGACACTCGGCACCTCGCCATGTCCAATCGCGACCCTGAGAGGCTGCCAGTGCGTCGAGATCGATCAGCGCTTCCCAGGCGGGTTCTCTGTCGCGGTAGTCGGAGAGACGGGTTCGGCGCCAGACGCCGCGCGGGTGGCGTTCGTCCTGCCAGAAATTGTGCACCCAACCGGCGGCTAAGCTGCCATAGGGGATGCGGTCTTTTGCGCCGACAATTGCGGAGGCAGCGGCGAGCGCTTCGCCGTAACCGTCGTCGCTACGCAGCGAGCGCAACGTCAACTCGTTCTGAGCGCGGACCCATTTGAGCGCGCGTTGACCGCGAACGTCCTCAAGCCAGAGGAACGGATCGTCGCTCGTTGCGGCAACTGCCAGAACACAGGAGATGAGCGAGAGCATTGCTCCCGCAACCGCGGCCACCACTCGCATCGGCACTTTCAAGACCTCAAGCGCTCGAACCCAGTCGCGCCCCAAAACCCCGCGCCGACTCTGTCTAACACGCGAGGTTAGGCAGCGCACCGCGCGGGAGCGACGGGAGAAGGGGAAAAATTTCCCGCACGCTGAGGCGTTCGGCCGCCATCCCGTGCGCAAAAGTAGTACGCCCGGGGGCTCGCCAGTTGTGGGCGCGAATGCCATATAACCGCCTCATGAGCGTCGCGTTTTTCAAAATGAATGGCCTTGGCAACGATTTTGTCGTCGTCGATACACGCGCGCGAAAGTTGAAGATCGGGGCGGTTGCGGCCAAACGGATCGGCGACCGGCATCGCGGCGTCGGCTTCGACCAGTTGCTGGTGATCGAACCTGCCAGCGGTGCGGGTGACGCGGTCCTGCGCATCTGGAACCCGGATGGGAGCAAGGCCGAGGCCTGTGGAAACGGCACGCGGTGCGTCGCCGATTTGCTGTTGAAAGAAACCGGGAAGGCGTCGCTGTCGCTGCTGACAGACGGCGGGTTGTTGCATTGCCGGCGCACGGACGACGGGCGGGTCACTGTCGATATGGGCGAGCCAAAGCTCGACTGGCAGGACATACCGATCGCCGAGCGGATGGATACGCGCACGCTCGACATCAAAGTCGGGCCGATCGATGCGCCGGTATTGTTTGGGCCGTCGGCGGTGAACATGGGCAATCCGCATTGCATCTTCTTCGTCGAGAACGCGGAGGCGCACGATCTGAAAAAGATCGGGCCGATGATCGAGTATCATCCGTTGTTCCCAGAGCGGGCGAATATCAGCTTGGCGCAGGTGAAGTCGAAGAATGAGATCCGGCTGCGCGTTTGGGAGCGTGGGGCGGGAATGACGCTGGCGTGCGGGTCGGCCGCTTGTGCGACGACGGTTGCTGCCGCGCGGCGGAAGCTTGCCGATCGTAAGGTTCGGATCGTGCTCGACGGCGGGCCGCTCGACATCGAGTGGCGCGACGACAATCACGTGCTGATGACGGGGCCGACAGAACTCAATTTCACGGGCGAATTGGCCGACAGCTATTTCGCGGACGACGCATCATGAGCGTCGAGGTGATCACGCTGGGCTGCAGGCTCAACACGTATGAGTCGGAGGTCATTCGCGACAAGGCGCGCGCTGCGGGTCTGCAAGAAGCCGTGATCGTGAACACGTGCGCGGTGACGGCGGAAGCCGTGCGGCAAGCGCGGCAGGAAATTCGCAAAGCGCGGCGCGCGAATCCGAATGCGCGGGTGATTGTGACCGGCTGCGCGGCGCAGACTGAACCCGCGACGTTTGCCGCGATGCCTGAAGTAGATCAGGTTTTGGGCAATGCCGACAAGCTGGAGGCGCGTGCTTATGCTTTCGATGCGCCGCGCGATCGAGTTGCCGTCAACGACATTATGTCGGTGAAGGAGACGGCCTCGCACTTGATCGCCGGGTTCGATGGGCGTGCGCGCGCGTTCGTGCAGGTGCAGAACGGGTGCGATCATCGCTGCACGTTTTGCATCATTCCCTATGGGCGTGGGCCGTCGCGGAGCGTTGGCGCGGGCGAGATCGTGCAGCAGGTTCGGCTGTTGGTCGAGCAGGGGTATCGCGAGGTCGTGCTGACGGGCGTCGATATCACCGGCTATGGCGCGGATTTGCCGGGTGCGCCGAAGCTGGGTTCGTTGGTCGAGAAGATTTTGACTTTGGTGCCTGAGTTGCCGCGGCTCCGGCTGTCGTCGCTTGATGTCGCCGAGTGCGATGACCGGTTGATCGATCTCTGCGCGAGCGAGCAGCGGTTGATGCCGCATCTGCATCTGTCGCTCCAGGCCGGGCATGACATGATTTTGAAGCGGATGAAGCGGCGGCACACGACGGCGCAGGCCGTTGCGTTTTGCAATGCGTTGCGCGCGCGGCGGCCGGGTATCGTGTTCGGCGCGGACTTGATCGCAGGTTTTCCGACGGAAACGGATGAGATGTTCGAGGCGACGCTCGATCATGTTCGCGCGTGCGGTCTGACCTATCTGCATGCGTTTCCGTTTTCGGCGCGGGCGGGCACGCCAGCGGCGCGGATGCCCCAACTGAAAGGCAACGTCGTCAAGGAACGCGCGGCGCGCCTTCGCGCAGCGGGTGCGCTGAACGTCAAGCAGCACCTTGAATCGCTGAGAGGCCTTGATGTCGATGTGCTCGTCGAGAAGGGCGACCTCGCGCGCAGTCCGACATTTGCGCCCGTGAAGCTTAGCCGTTCATTTGCAGGCGGTACGCTGGTGCGCGCGCGGGTGGTCGATGCCGATGCGCGGTTTGCCTATGCGGAGGCCGCTTAAGTGACCGCCGACGAGGGCAAGAAGCCCGGGTTCTTTGCGCGGCTGAAGGCGGGGCTTTCACGCTCCGCGCAATCGCTGACGCAGGGCATCACGAAGGTCTTTACGCGAAAGCGGCTGGACCAAGCGGCGCTCGACGAGCTTGAGGAGTTGCTGATCGGTGCTGACATGGGCGCGAAGGTTGCGGCCGACGTCGTGGCCGAGATCAAGCGCACGCGCTTTAACGCCGATGTCGGCGAAGATGAAATTCGTGGCGTTCTGGCGGAAGAGGTTTCGAAGATTCTGCGGCGCGTGTCGAAGCCACTGCTGATCCGGCCGGAACTGAAGCCGCATGTGATTTTGGTTGCGGGCGTCAACGGGTCCGGCAAGACGACGACGATCGGCAAGCTGGCGCAGAAGTATCGCGCCGAGGGCCTCAAGGTCATGATGGCGGCCGGCGATACATTTCGCGCGGCGGCGGTCGAGCAGTTGAAGGTTTGGGGCGAACGGACAGGCGCGCCCGTCATCGCCAAAGAGATCGGCGCGGACGCGGCGGGGCTTGCGTTCGAGGCGTTCGAGAAGGCGCGGGCCGACGGTTTCGATGTGCTGCTGATCGACACGGCCGGACGTTTGCAGAACAAGGCCGGGTTGATGGCGGAGCTTGAGAAGGTCGTGCGCGTGATCAAGAAGCTCGACCCGGATGCGCCGCACAGCGCGCTTCTCGTGCTCGATGCAACTACGGGCCAGAACGCAGTCGCGCAGGCGGAGGTGTTTCGCGATACGGCGCGCATCACGGGGCTTGTGATGACGAAGCTCGACGGCACGGCGCGCGGCGGGATTTTGGTTTCGATCGCCGAGAAATTCGATTTGCCGGTGCACTATGTGGGCGTGGGCGAGGGCGCCGACGACCTGCAACCGTTTGACGCAGAGAGCTTTGCGCGTGCGCTCGTCGGGCTCGCGGCCTGACGCATCACTGCCCGATTTGCCAGCGTGCACCATGGTTTCCCGGCGTGATGGTTGTCGCGTGGTCGCGTGATTCAACAGCATCACACGCGCGAAAACGTGATGGATATGCGATTGGCGTTCTGGCGCCGTTCGGGCGTAGGGGACTATGTTCGTCTTATGAACCCCTTACAGAAGCTCGCGCTCGACCTCACGCCGCTCGTCATTTTTTTGGTGTCGTACTACGTGTCCGGCGTCTATTGGGCGACGGGTATCTTTATCGGGGCGACCGTGATTGCCGCGGCGATTTCTTACGCGGCGACCGACAAGCTTTCGCCGTTGATGATGTTCAGCGGTGTGTTCGTGATTGTTCTTGGTGGGCTGACAATTTGGTTGCAGAACGACCTTTTCATCAAGCTGAAGCCGACAATCTACTATCTTAGCGTCGCCGGGCTTCTGTTGGTGGGCCTTGCGTTCAAGCGCCTCGTCATCAAGGACCTGATGGAGTTCGCATACAAGCTCACGGACGAGGGATGGCAGATTTTCACGAAGCGCCTCGCGGTCTTCTTCGTGGGATTGGCCGCGCTCAATGTTGCTGCGGCGTACACTCTTTCGTTTGAGGCGTGGCTTTGGTTCAAAATCGGCGGCTTCACGGCGCTGGTGTTCGTCTTTTTCCTGAGCCAGGAACCGCTGTTCAACCGATACGAAATCAAATCGCCTGACGAAGAGACGCCGAAAACCGCTTAAGGCTGCGGCGTGATCTGCAGGCCGAGCGCGTTCAATCCATATTGACGGATAACCTCGGCACTGTCGCCGTTGTGAACGGGCGCGGCGCCGGTGGAGCGCGCTGCCGTTAGCGCTTGCGCCTCCGGGGCTTCGGGCAGGGCTGAGC
>JABFRX010000169.1 GCA_013140995.1 Alphaproteobacteria bacterium
CCGAGACCGGCGTTCAGGTGAACGAGCTGCCGGGCGCGGCGCAGATCCACACGCTTTACTCGGCGCAGACGCCGGCGCACCGGTGGGCGCTGAACGCGTGGCTGGTGCCTGCGGGCGAGACGTGGGCGGTCGCGAGCTTTTACGTGTCGATCGCAAGTGTGGGTGCTTACGACGCGGAGGAGCTGCAGAAGCTGGCCCAGGTGCAGGCCGGCCGCGGGCATGCGTTCAACGCTTACATGCTGATGTCGGCGGCGTCCGCCACCGCCTATCGTGGCCCCGATTTTCAACCGGTTGCGAAGCCGAAGATCGACGCGGCGCTGGCCGCGATGAAGGTGCCGTCCGAGCTTGCCGGCAATCCGCCGCGCACGTGGACGTTCGGCACGCAGCGTTACACGGTCGAGCAAGTGACGATCGTGGGCGCGCCGGACAAGGCGCTGGGCCTCGTTATCCAGTACCGCGATCCGGCTTGGGACTTGACCGATCCGGACGGCGAGGTGCGCAACCGCGCGCTGATCGACGCGTTCGTGAAGAAACATCCCGATTGGAGCGAGAGCTTCGGCTTCCTGGTCGCGCGCATTTTGCGGCCCGGCGAGAACATGGGCTGGGGCACCGTGTTCGACGCAAAGGCGGGGTTTGCGCAAGGGGTTACGTCTGACGCATCGTCCCCAACCGTCACGCCTTAGAGCGAAGTCTCGCCCTTTATCCCAAGCTTAGGCCGCCTACCGTGACGGCGCTCTCGAGCATCGCGATAGCTGGTGCCGCAGGTTGCGCGCGACAGCGAGCGTTTTGGCGTCCGGTCGCTAAGGAGCTTTGCAATGACGGGCTTGAGAACGCCTTAGGTTATTGCGGCGTGACGGACAAGAGTTGCCGGCGGGCGTCCCCGGCTGATGAGATACCAATACGCCGCTCGCGCCAGGCGGCCGACATCGCGTTCGCCCTCGCTCACCGCGCGCAGAACGCCGACGGCAAGAGTATCGATTACTGCGTTGCGGCGGCTAGCGCTTACGGGCTCTACGACCGCGATCAATTGCCAGGCGTGCCGGATCGCGGCGTAGAGATTTTCCACCGCAGCGCGATCGAAAAATAGACGGGCGGCGGCTTCGTTTAACGCGTTGGACGATTGTTCGCGCAAGAATTGCGCGGAATTACCGACCATCACCGCCATGGCTCACTCATCTTTCGGCGAAACTGCTGCGGAGCGCTGTTCAGTAATGATCTTGCTGCTTGCGACCCGCAGGGCAATACGCCTTCGTCGGGACGTTGAATATTGCTCATGTGGAACGGCTCCAGCGCATATCCCGCGCGAACCCATTCGCGACGCGTTGCAAGTACATCAACGTCTCGAGCCGGAAACCGTTCCACCACGCAGCGTCCGGGCAGGGCCTCCCCGTACGCCGCAGGATCACGCCGATCGTTGAGATTTCAGAGCAAATCGCGCCGGCACACGCCGTCTGTTCGCTTTGCGCAAGCGGGCGAGTGCGCGTCGCGTCAATCGCTCCGGATCGCGCACACCGCTGTCGGCGAGGGTGAGGATTGAGGACGTGATGGTGCGGCGAACGTTGTCGGGCACTGCCTCACGGCTAGGCCCGTAACCCAACGCCCTCAAAACGCTGTCGTAGGCGAGCACGCTTGCGCGCACCCCCTCTGGCCCAAACACATAGAGAAACTTTCCGAGCATCGGCTTCGACCCGTTTGTTTTTGTTTCGATCAGTGCCCGGATACAGCGATAGCGGTTCGCGCCCGTTACGTATGTTCAACCTTGGACAGTGACTGAGTTTCGACAGCTTGCACGACGCCCGGCAGCGAGCAGAGAACCGCGAATTTGCCGGTCAGATAGGTCAATACAGGACAGCGCAGCGGAACAAAGAGGCCTATGGACATCTGCGGTCCGTGGCTGTTCCAGGGGCGAAGAGCGCGATTTCGACCACGGACCGCAACAAAGGCTCACGCTGACTGAGAGGGTGTGTGACTTTGGCGGAACGGACACGGGTTGGCATACCGGGACGCGTATGGCTCGCGGGGCTGGCGCTTGGCTGTGCGCTTCCAGTCTTTGTGCTTAGCGCACTGCTGGTCGGTTTCCAGATCGAGCGTCACCGCGAAGCGGTGCTTTCGCAAGTTGCCGAAACGGCGCGTGCGTTGCGCTTAACCGTCGATCGCGAGATTGCGGTGCGCACGACGGCGCTGCTTGTCTTATCCGGTTCCGTATCGCTGGCGGAGGGCGATTTCGAACGCTTCCGCGGCTCGGCCGCAGCAGCAGCGGTGCATACGGGGCCAATGCACGAAATCACCCTGGCCGATGCCTCGGGCCAGGCCGTGGTGAGCACCGCAATGCCCTTCGGCACCAAAGTGCCGCCCGTTGCCGCCGAAACCGGCTTTATGCGCGTGTTCGAAAGCCGCCAGCCTTTCGTGTCCGACGTCTTTGCCGATCCGGGCACGGGCGTGTTCATGTATGCGATCTCGGTGCCGGTCATTGTTGGGGACACGGTCAAATACGCGCTGGTCAAGAAATTGAAGCCGGACGCGATGACGAGCATCCTGACCGATCAAATCCTGCCAGCCGGGTGGATTGCGGGTGTGTTCGACCGCAAGGCCACCGTCGCCGGACGCAGCACCGGCGCCGACCGCTTTGTCGGCAAGCCCGCCGCGCCGGCACTCGTCGAAGGGCTGAAGCGCACCGCGGAGGGCTCCGTACAAATGCTGACGCTTGAGAGCGTCGATGTCGTGAGCAGTTGGAACCGCTCGCCGGCCTCGGGTTGGGCGGTCGCGGTCGCGGTGCCGGCGGCGCTTTTCGCGCAGCTGTGGCGCGACGATCTGGTCTATTTCGGCTTGCCTGCGCTCTTCGTGGTGATTCTAACCGTGCTGCTGGCTTGGATTATGGGCGGCGGCATCGCAACCGCCATGCGCGCCGTCGCAGCGTCGTCGGACGCGTTGGCCAAAGGCGAAAATCCGGTGCGCGTCTTCTCGCGCATCGGCGAGATCAACGATATTCAGGACGCGCTGGCCCGTGCGGCTGCGACGCTGGCGGAGAACCGTGCGGCGCGCGCGGCGGTGCTTTCCGATCTCAAAGCGGCCGACGCGCGCCAGCACGTGTTGATCGGCGAATTGGACCATCGCGCAAAGAACATGCTGGCGGCGGTGCATTCGATTGCCCGGCGCTCGTTGCCGCCTGGAGATGCAACGGATCGTTTGACGGGACGGTTGGTCGCGCTTACCCGCGCGCACAACGCGCTGGCGGCGACCGCGTGGCGGGGCGCGCACCTGCTCCAGCTGATCGAGGCCGAGGCCGCGCCGTTCGAAGGGCAAGTGACGCTGCAAGGGCGCGACGTCCTGCTCAACGCGAAGGCGGCCCAGGCGATTGCCTTGATCTTCCATGAGCTGATGATGAACGCGGTGAAGTATGGCGCTTTGTCGGTGGAAGCGGGACGCGTGAGCATCGTGTGGCATGTCGTGCCCGGCGAGCCGCCACGCGTGGTTTTCACGTGGACGGAGACGGGCGGCCCCGCGGTCGCGCCGCCCACGCGCCGCGGGTTCGGGCGCATGCTGATCGAACGCAGCGCGAGCCTCGAACTGAACGGCGACGCCGCGCTCGACTTTGCGCCCGGCGGCGTTCGCTGCGAAATCGCTATTCCGCTGTACGAAATGGAAGCGACGGCACTGGAGAAATTCCAACTTGACGCAGTTGCGGTTGCGCCGGGCGCTGCGGCGCGTCCGGCGCCAGCAGGACCGGGACCTAAGCGCATCTTGGTGGTCGAGGACGAAGGCATGGTGGCACTCGACATCGTCGATACGCTGGAAGACGCTGGCTATGTGGTTGAGGGGCCGGCGGGCAGGCTTGGCGCTGCATTGGAACTCGCGCGGACAGCCTTGCTCGATGCGGCCGTTCTGGACGCGAACCTTGCGGATCAGCCGGTGTTTGCCGTCGCCGACGAGCTGGCGCGCCGCAACGTGCCCTTTGTATTTTCCAGCGGCTATAGCGACTCGAGCCATTTTCCGCCGGCGTACAAAACCGCGCCGCGTATCCAGAAACCATTTCAGCGGGCCGATCTGCTGCGCGCGGTCGCAAGCGTTTTACCTCCCCTTCGTTAAGAAGCTTTGCACTTGGGAACCGGGCGCGAATCGTTCGGTACGAGATCGCGCACATCGCCCACGTTGCTAGGGAGAAGGTCTCATTCGATTCTCAGGTTTCAAAGAAATCCCCGCGAGAGCGGTCGTGGCGACGAGCGCCGCTTGAAGTGCAAGCTCAAGGGCATCTTCCTTTGATCCCGCGGTCCTGCACGACGAACAATTTAAGCGGGCGGTATGGAACCAACCGGCGCCGGGTGCGTTTCCATGCGCGAGGCGGTTTCCCCCTGCCCGTGTAGCGCGTTCGGGGCCTGGGCTTAGCCCGGTGCGACCATTTACCAAGGATACAACCGATGACGCTGAAGATCTCAAATTCCATCACAAGACGTAGCGCGGCAACAGGATTGGCGCTTTCCGCCGCATCCGTGCCACTTATGGCGCGCGCAAACGCGGCGGCGAAGACCGAGCAAACCGTACCGCAGAAAAGCCTATACGAACGGCTGGGCGGCGTCTTTGCCATCGCGGCAGTCGTGGATCACTTTAGCGACGCCGTCGTGAGGAACCCTATCGTCGGTCAAAACTCCAAGAACCCTCAGCTGAAAGAGTGGCACACAAACAATTTGGGAAGGTTGCCGGGACTCAAGTTTATGCGCACGCTGTGGGTCTGCAACGTTTCCGGCGGGCCATACCAATACGCGGCCACAAAGCCGGGTGCGACGCCGCTTGGCCTTGAGGAAGCGCACCGCAACCTTCGGATATCACCCGCAGAGTTCGATGAAGTGGCAGCCGAGCTCGGACGGACGCTAGATTTCATCAAGGTCCCGAAGCGCGAGAAGGGCGAAGTCCTGGCAGCATTCGCGGCGCACAAAGGCGAAGTCACCGCGGGCGCCGGCGGCCGCTAACAAAGTAGAACGGGGACAGCTTATCCATTCGGGCGCGGCACCGCGCCCCGGGCTGCCGGTCCGTGAAGCTCGTCAATTCTCGAGGGTTGCGCCAAGACGTACATTCAATGTGGCTTGCGCACACGCAACGCAGCCGTGCAGCGTGTGAACGTCTCGTTTCCACCCCGCGTTTGCTCAATTCGCTGCAGGCTCCCCGGGCGATGTGCCGCCAATGGGCCGCCCGGCGGCGGGAAATCCGCGCGTATCCATCTCCGATGCAAATAGATCCGCCACCAACCGGCACCATTCCGCTTCCTGCACGTTACGCTCCAGAGACACGACGCAACATCGCAAAAGGAATAAGACCATGGAACGTGTAGCCAACTGGAGCGATGCATTTTTTCCGTCCACTCTCGCCATTGCGTTTGAGGGATTGCGATGACAGCACCGGTGGCGACTGCGAAAATTCTTCTGGTCGAGGACGAAGCGCTTTTGAAGCTTCCCATCGAGGACGCTTTGGCGGCGCGCGGCTACGTGTGCCTTTCCACCGGCACGTTGGATGGCGCCCTGGAGATTCTGAGGACCGAACGCGTCGCGGCCGCGATTCTCGACGTCAATATCCAAGGTGCGGCCGTCTTTTCCGTGGCGCGTGAGGTTCGAGCGCAAGGCGCTTCTTGCGTGTTCACCACCGGTTACACGGACGCGGCGATTCCGCCGGAGTTCGCCGGCGCGCCATACTTCAAGAAGCCCTACGACATCGACCGCGTCATCGACGCGGTCGTGGTGTGCGTGACGAAAACCAGCCGTTAGGCCGGACGCGCTTTTGAGGCTAGTCCCGCGTCTTGTTGGTGCTGGCGACAACGCTGTACGCCAACAGCGTTGCGAACAACATCAGCACGCTCTGCACCTCGATCGACGTCGCGACGGCGATGCCGGAGAGGCCTACCAAGATCACGGCGCCTAAGAACGCGAAGATGCGATCCAGCATGCGGCCTCTCCTTGCGATCAAACTTTGTTAGCGGCGGCCGCAGCGGCGGTTGTAGGCTTTGCGCCCTCCGTTCTTTTTCCAGAACGGGTCGCCGAGATTTAGTTTGCAGGGGTCGGAAACCGCGCCGACGACTGCGCCGCCCACGGCGCCGATGACCGCGCCCGTGCCGACGCTACCGCCCGTTACCCCGGCGACGGCCGCGCCGCCGGCCGCGCCGATCAGCCCGCCGGAGATCGTGCGGTCTTCGGTCGTGGTGCCGCACGCCGTCAAGGCGGTTGCCACCAACAGTGCACTCAAGATTAGCCCACGCATATCTTCGACCTTTCATCGTTCCAAAGCAGAGAAAACGCTGCTTCACCCAGATGAAACGCAGAGAAGGCGCGCTCAGTTCCATTTGTTGACGCGCGTTCATAAAGCTCTCGCATTCTTGTGCGCCGGGAACGCTCAAGGCAACCGCAACCGGCGCGGTGGCACGCGCGTTACCACTAGACTTCACGAGACAAGGAACAAATCGCATGAAAAAATATGCATACCTCTTGGCGGCCAGTGCGCTTATGGCGACTGGGACGCTGGCGACGATCGCACCGGCGCAAGCCCGCGATCGCGTCGATTTCTCGATATCGCTGGGCAACGTCGTCCTCGGCTATGAAGACGGTTACTACGACCACGATCGCCGCTGGCACCGCTGGAACAACAGCCAGCAGCGGAACTGGTATCGCCAGAACCGCCGCGACGCGTACTTCCACATGCGCCGCAACCGCGACCGCGATCAGTACCGGCGCGGTTGGTGGCAAGGCCACCGTTCCGATTGGCGGAACTACGGATACGGCGACCGCGGGTATGATCGCGGCGGCGTAGACTTCTCCGTCGTGCTCGGCAATGTCGTGTTCGCCTACGATGACGGTTACTACGACCACGATCGCCGCTGGCACGCGTGGCAGAGCGACGGCCACCGCGACTGGTACCGCCGCAACCATTCGCGGACGTACTACAACCACCGCCGCGATTTCGACCGCGATCAGTATCGCCGCGACTGGCGCGAAGGCCGGCGTTCCGATTGGCACTATTACGGCGACAGCGGGTACGGCGGCTATAACAGCGGGTATAACGGCGGCGGCTCGGACTTCGCCATCGTGCTCGGCAATGTCGTGTTCGCCTACGATGACGGTTACTACGACCACGATCGCCGCTGGCACGCGTGGCAGAGCGACGGCCACCGCGACTGGTACCGCCGCAATCATTCGCGGACGTACTACAACCATCGCCGCGACCGTGACAACGATCGCCACCGCCGCGACTGGCGCGAAGGCCATAGCGACCGCTGGCAGTTCTAGATCGTTGAAACGTTGACGCGAGCCGGACCCCGGCGGCCAAAAACCGCCGGGGTTCTTCGCGGGTGACGGAACCTTCCGGCGTTCCGTAAGTTTGATTTGAATAGCATTCAAATTTTGCCTGAGTTCGTTCAGCGAGGTGACGTCATGGCAGTGAAACAGAAAACCGGTGCGACCCGCGCCAAAGCGCGCCGTAAGAAGGCAAACAAGACGATGAATCAGTTTGCGACCGCGGCGCGGCGCAAAACGAAGAAGCTCGGCCGCGACGCCGAAACGGCTGTCGAGAACGCCAGCGAATGGGTCGGCGACCAAGCTTCGACGGTTGGCGCTGCCATGAAACGTCAGCCCGTATTGACGGCCCTGCTCGCCACGGCGATCGGCCTGGCCGGTTGGTTTGCGGGTCGCCGCGTGATTGCAGGCTAGGCCGGCCCCAAGGCGCGGGGTTACGCGGTGACCGTTGCGTCGAGGATCACGCCGAGCGATGAGATTTCACGATCGCAAGGGACGGAGTGGGCGAATGCCCCACGATCCTGTCGATCTACAGCGCCGTGGCGCGTCACGCGGGCTGGCCGCCGTCAGCGACCGGCTAACGGCCACCATGAGTTTGCTAGGCCCTTAGCGATCCGGCAGTCGATGCACGCCCGATCCTTCCCTCACGTACGCCGCCCGAACTCGGTCCGCTGCACCGTGCTTTGCGGCGGACGCGCGCTGCCAGCCAGCGAAGTGGAACCGGTGATACGAGCGACGCGCTGCACCGCGTTGGACGAGGCTTGAACAGACGGCGCCGCGTCGCGTCGCGGCCACGCGCCCCACATCAGCAAGCCACCAACGACTGCACCGAACAACGAACCCATCAGTTTCATTTCGGCTGTGATCGGCGAACGGGGCTTGCTGTACGCCAAGAGCCGGTGGATGGCCGGATCCCGCGGATGGAACAGAACCTCCACCGGCGCGTCGATGGCGAGCCGCGTGAACTGTGCCTCATTCACGGTGGTGCGATGCTCGACGGCCGCTTTTCCGTCCGGCTGAAACGCGTAGGCGACGTGAAAGACTTGTTTGGTGAGCACATCCCGCTTAGCCGGGTTCTCGCCGTCCAGCGCACGATCCATGCGCTGGCCCGCGATGACCGCGCCCCCCACCCGCCCCATAGCGCCAAGGCCGCGCAGTGGGACCACCGACATCTTGTCGTCGTTGACCCACAGATTTGTGACTTTAGCGACGGTCCGAATGCCCTCCGCCTCCAGCCGCTCGTGCCGAACGAGTTGCTCGGACTTTGGAACCAGCGGGCTCGCAACAGCGATAAGCAGCATGATGCCGCCGACGGCTAGCCTCGCGTACTGCCACACCTTCCTGACAATCGCTGCCATGACCACCTCGTACGCTTGCACCTATCTTGCCCGGATTGTGGCCCAACCCTCTTTAAGTCGAGTTACATGTCGCAATTCTCGTGTTCCCGCCGCGTTTCCGCTCCGTCTTCGCCTCGGCGCGATGGTTGATACCAGCTAAACGGCCCCGCCCGAGCACCAAACGGCGACTGCGGCCGACGCGCCGTCGCATCACTGAGACGTTACCTTGGCCGCCGCAATCACGCCGGCCCAGGGTTGGCCGCCAGTTTCGCGTAGGTCTGGTTCGCCATAAGGATGACGTGGTTCTCCACACCGTTTTCGCGGTCCGCGTTGATCGCCGCGTATTGCGGGGACGTGGTCATTTCCAGGAACGCCGCGCGGGAGGGATAGTGCACCAGCACGACCCAATCGAAGCGCCCGTCGCGAGGGTCGCCCATCGAAACGCCTTCGACGCGACCCGCCCAGATGACGGTGCCCCCCACCTTTTTCAAGAGCGGCATGTCGCCTTTCGAATAGCGCGAATAGGCATCCCAACCCGAACCGTTGCCGTCCAACGACCGTTCACGGAACCGCACAAGGTTCACCATCACGACGGGGCCTTTGTCGGGCAGGCTGCGCACGAGCTCTTCGTTGAGGGCCTTCGGTCCGGTCATAGGTCTGTCCTTGGTTTGGCGTGGTTGTAGATCAAATGTCGGCTTCGGGACAAAGTCGTCGCGCGTGTCGTTTGTGCAAGCGCAATCGCCTGCTGTTCCTCAATTGAATCGGCGCGTCGTTGCAAGAAGATCTTTTGCGTCAAATCTGCGGCAGTTTGCGCCAGATGCGAATGCCGCGCTTGCCGATCCGAAGAACTCGCGCTAGCGCTGTGCGCCGTCAGGCTAACAAGGAAGGGAATCGGACCGCCATGAGCCAGAACCAATTTGCGGCCGACGCCGCCCATCGCGCCCAAACGCTTCCGCTCGGCCAAATCGATGTGAGCGACGTCGAGCTTTGGCGCACCGACAGCTTCTGGCCCTACTTCGAGCGCCTTCGCCGCGAAGATCCCGTCCATTACTGCGCGAACAGTTTCTTCGGACCGTATTGGTCGGTGACGCGCTTCAACGACATCATGGCCGTCGACACCAACCACGAGGCGTTCTCGTCGGACGCCTCGCTCGGCGGCATCACAATCCTCGATCAGAAGGATGACGTGAGCCTGCCGATGTTTATCGCCATGGACCCGCCCAAGCACGATGAACAGCGCAAGACGGTCAGTCCCATCGTGTCGCCGCCAAACCTCGCCAAGATGGAGCCGATCATCCGCGAGCGCGCCGGCCGCATCCTCGACGCCCTTCCGATCGGCGAGACCTTCGACCTGGTGGATCGGGTGTCGATCGAACTCACGGGCCAGATGCTAGCGACGTTGTTCGATTTCCCCTTCGAGCAGCGGCGCAAGCTGACCTATTGGTCCGACGTGGCGACGACCATACCGGCGCCGGGCAACATGGTAGAGTCGATCGAGCAGAAGAACGCCATTCTCATGGAGTGCCTGGGCGCCTTTACCCAACTTTGGAACGAGCGGGTCAATGCGCCGCCGCAAGGCGATCTCATTTCCATGATGGCGCACGGCGAAGCGACCCGGAACATGAACCCGATCGAATATCTCGGCAACGTCGTGTTGCTGATCGTCGGCGGCAACGATACGACCCGCAACAGCATCAGCGGCAGCGTCTACGCGCTCAACAAATTCCCGGCGCAATACGACCTGTTGCGCCAGCGCCCGGATCTCCTTCCCTCGTTGGTTTCCGAAACCATACGCTGGCAGACGCCGCTCGCGCACATGCGCCGCACCGCCACACGCGACATCGAACTTGGCGGAAAGACGATCCGCAAAGGCGACAAGGTCATCATGTGGTACGTCTCGGGCAACCGGGACGAGACCGTCATCGACAATCCCAACGAATTCATCATCGACCGTCCGCGCGCGCGCCAGCATTTGTCCTTCGGCTTCGGCATTCATCGCTGCGTCGGGAACAGGCTCGCCGAAATGCAGTTGCGCGTTGTCTGGGAAGAAATCCTGAAGCGTTTCCCGCTCATTGAAGTCGTTGACGAACCTGAGCGCGTGGCCTCGCCATTCGTCAAAGGATATCATCGCCTCAACGTACGGATCCCGACACGGCAGGCCGCCTGACGTCTCGTCTACTTATTCGCCTTCGCGCGCAGTTGGTTCACGATCAGATCGACCGTGTTGGCGATCAAATCTGGGTGACAGCACCCTATTCCCTGCGAATTCGGTGATAGGGGAATAGGTATGCTGTCACCCCATTTGGTGCTGTCACCCCAATTGGAACGCAGGCGCAACACCCTCCATAAGGCCAACGTCTGGAACCTTCGGCGCCGCACGCGCGTTCATACAGTGGATACAAGCGCATTGGGCGCAAGTAGCGGCGGTTTCCCCAGTGAGACCCCGTGCGAGAGGACGAGTCATGATACTAAGAAAAGATGTTTTTGGCGCCGTCGCTTTGGCGTTCGGTGCGTTCTTCGGCGCGGGGCCCGCCATGGCTCAGCCCGTCCCGCCAGGCAGTTATCAAAGCTCGTGCGACAACGAGTCTGTCACAGACGACACGCTGCGCGCCAGATGTGAGACGGAAGAAGGCAATTGGATCAACAGCCGGCTCAACGATTACAGCGAGTGCGAAGGCGACATCAGCAATATCGACGGCCGCCTCACCTGTACGCGCGGCGATGACGATCCCGGCGACGACGACTACGGCGACGGGCGCGACGACAACCGTGGCGATCGCATCCCGCGCGGGTCTTATCAACAGACGTGCCAGAATGAGCGCGTGGAAAGCGGCGACCTTGTCGCCGATTGCGCCGACCGTAACGGCCGCTTGCGCCATTCGGAGTTGGCGAACCACCGCTTCTGCCGTAGCGACATCCGCAACGACAACGGCGTACTGAGCTGCCGCCGGGACGACGACGGCGACGACGACTACACCGTACCGACCGGAACTTGGCGCTCGACGTGCCGCGACCACCACGTGTCGGGCAACAGGCTGTTTGCCGAATGCCGCGACCGCTTCGGCCGCTGGGTCGAAACGTCGGTTGACTTGCGCGGTTGCAGGCAAGGTGTTGCGAATGCGAACGGGCGTCTCGTCTGTATCGTGCCCGCACCCGCACCGCTCGGCTGGCGCATATCGCTCTACACGAACACCGGCTACACCGGGACCGGCCGGACGTTCATCGGCGATGTTCCCGATCTCGCCCGCTATGGCATGGCCAACGTCGCGTCGAGCGCCTATCTGCGCTCCGGCGCATGGCAGCTTTGCACGCGCGCATACTATCGCGGACAATGCGTGACGCTGCGGTCCAGCGCCCCGAACTTCCGGCGCCTCGGCATTAACGACCGGGCGCGCTCGCTGCGCCGCGTTCGCTGAAGACTTTGACGGCTCAACGAAGAATAAGGCCAGGTGCAAGCACCTGGCCTTATTTGTTCGCGTTGGAGACTGTCATTGCCTTCGGCCAATCGGAGGCTGTCTTTGGGTGCGATGCAACTTTCTGACGCGTGGCGCGTTGCGTTTGTATCCTCCGTCCCATTTCCGGCTAGCGGTCGACTGAGAGTGATTTGTGCTCCCGGCCAAGCGTTGGAGCTTTGTTTGTCACGCCTGGATCAAAGCGCGGTCAAGAACCGCATTCTTCTAGCATTGCCGCCAAGCGAATTCGCGCTGCTCGCCAGACATCTGACGCCCGTCAGTATGGACCTCGGCCAGTCGCTGCAGCGCGCCGGCGAAAGGATCGACGCCGTCTATTTCGTCGAGAGCGGGTTCATTTCCGCGTTGACGGTGCTGTCGGACGGCGCGCCCTCGGAAATCGGATTGATCGGTGCGGAAGGCGTTGCCGGCGTGCCGGTCATCCTGGGCGCGACGACGTCGTTTAGCGAAACCATGTGTCAAACCGGCGGCGCCGCGTACCGATTGTCGCCGGCGTCATTGAGGGAGGTTGTTGCGGACGCGCCGCGCCTTCGAGACTTGTTGCTGCGCTATGTATACGCGTTTCACATTCAGGTCGCTCAGACCGCCGCGTGCAACGCGCATCACGATCTGGGCCAACGCCTGGCGCGCTGGCTGCTTGCCGCGCACGACCGCAGCGGCGTCGCGGAACTGTCGCTGACCCAAGACTTGATTGCCGTCATGCTGGGCGTGCGCCGTTCGACCGTCAGTATCGCGGCGGGCACGCTGCAGAAGGCGGGTGTCATCCGCTATCAGCACGGACGCATCACGATCCTCGATCGTACCGGACTCGAGAGCGCCGCCTGCGAATGCTACGAGACCGTGACTGGCGAATATCGCAGCCTATTCGGCGAGTACCGCCCCACCTTGATTCCCGCCATTTAGACCTCTGGCCCCGCGGAAACGCTGGCGCGCTTTTGGGCAGCTAAATGTCCGATAGCGTACCGTTTGCGTCTGCACGTCGTGTTTCAGTGGTTCCAACAAGGTTGGTTGGTTGGGAGACTTCACATGATCGCTGGCACGGTCGAAACGTCCAGTGTTTTTGCGTTCGAACCCGCCAAACAAGCGGGTTGCCGCATTCTCATCGTCGAGGACCAGATGCTTATCGCGTTGGGCCTCGCCGATGTGGTGTCAGCGCTCGACGCTACCCCGGTGGTTGCGTCGCGCGTTGCAAAGGCGGTGGCATTTGCCGTCAGCGAGCCGTTCGACGCCGCCATCGTCGATATGAACTTGGCGGGAGAAACGGCCGACGCGGTTTTGGACGCGCTCAACGCCCGCGACGTACCGATCGTCATCACGACCGGGTATGGCGTGAAAGCGATTACCGAAAAGTACAGGGGCCTGCCGCTGCTCGCGAAGCCCTACACGGCGGAGCAGATCGAAGCGGCCCTGCTCAACCTTCTAGCGCCGTGCAAACGTGCACGATCGGGTTAACGCGAAGATCGCCGCCTGAAGCTCGGGCTCGAGTCATCTTCCCGTTGATAATTCGGGAATTCGCAATAGTGTTTGGGGGCCTATGTGGGCTGCCACGGAGTTGCGATGGGCAATTTAGCACGTGCCATCGGTTATACGATTTCGTCTCTCGCGCCCGCTCTGCGTGCCCGGGGAGCTGCGCCGTCTCTCGATGTGGTGACGCAGTGGGCGCTGATCAGCCTTTGCGTCTTAACGGCGACTTTTGCGCGCGCCGCCGTCGGCTTGTGGTTGCCCGACGTGGTGCCGTTCACCACCTACTTTCCAGCGGTTGCCATGGCCGGGCTCGTGGGCGGATTTTGGCCGGGGTTTTGGACGCTGACCCTGTCCTTGCTGGCGGGATTTTTCCTGTTCATGAACCCGCAAAGTCTGCCGTCAGCTACGGAGGCGACGGGCAGCGCGCTGTTTGCGGGTTCGGCGGCGCTTGAACTCGTGCTCGTTTGCCTATTGCGAGATTTGTTCTGGCAAGCGCGCCGGAATGAAAACCGGTACCGGTCCCTGCTGGATGCGACGACGGCCGTGGTCAGCGTGTTCGACGGGACGGGTGCCTGCCGCGAACCGCAGCCGGGGTGGGAGGCGCTGTCGGGCATGGCGTGGCCGAGCTACAGCGGCATGGGCTGGCTAAAGGCGGTCCACCCGGAGGACCGCAAGAAAATATCGATGACGGAGCCGTCGGAAGTTCGCATTCGCGTTGCGGGGCACGACGATTGGCACTGGTTTTCCGTGCGCGCTACGCCGTTGCTCAACGCCGATGGCACGGTCGAGGAAGTGGTCGCCTCGCTCCGGGACGTGACCGAACGCCGGACTTCGGAAGAGCGCCAAGAATTGTTGTTGGGCGATATGCGTCACCGGCTGAAGAACTTCATCGCTGTCATTCATGCGTTGGTGAACGCGGCCAAGCCGAAGGACAACCCGGACGTCGAGGCGTTCGCACAGACGTTCCTGCAGCGTATGCGCGCATTGCAAAGTGCGGGCGATTTGGTGCTGAAAGCGAACGCAAAACCGGTGGATTTAGCAGACGTCGTGCCGGCTACGTTGGCGCCGTTCGACGGCGAGCTTCAATCGAGGATTTACATCGACGGCCCGCCGCTGCTCTTGAGCGAGCAGACGGTCGGCGGTATTGCGCTGGCTTGCCACGAGCTTGCGACGAATGCCGCAAAGTACGGTGCGCTGTCGGGAGAGGGCGGCAAGGTCGCGATCCGGTGGCGGTGCGTGGGCGAGGGGGAAACGGAGCGCGTCACGTTCGAGTGGGTGGAAAGCGGCGGGCCGCCGGTTCGACACCAACACGCCGTGGCTTCGGTACGCGGATCGTGAAGGCAGCGGTCACCACCGAACAGAACAACGAAGTGACTCTCGACTACCGGCCGGAGGGTTTGGTATGCCGGATGGCGTTTACGCGGACGGCCGCTGGTTTGGTGCCGGGCGCCGAACCAGACCAAGCTTGAGCTTTATCTTGCGGAGAAGGCGGCCTTGGGTTGCGTCATTGCGCTGGAGTGCGTTTCGGTGAACCTGGGGCGGCGCGACGCCCGCCTTGGCCTGGAAGCCGACGCTCCGCTAGCTTCTAATTAAGGGACAGTTTAATCCCGCATTTATCACCGGAGATGCGGCGATCGGCGGGTCGATTGCGGTGCTCGAGCCCTGCACGAACGCGCCTGGTCGCGCATCGCGTGGGGCGTGAAGGCTCCGGCCGATAAGGGCTGAAGTTTCAATTTCCCAACGCGGCGCGATTTGTAAGAGCCGGCTAGAAGCCGGCGGTCCCAGGAAGGATGCATCGTGTCACCGCTTCTGCGACCGCTGTGGGGGCTGCTTCGGGGAAGGGGCTCACGCAGCTGACGTTGATTTCGCAGAGGACGAAGCGGCTGCCGGTGTCGCCGGGGATGCGGTAGAGGAAGTCGGCGTCCCAGAGGGCTGGCAAGCGCGCGGTTTCGAGGCTCAGGATACGCTGCAGGCCGGGCACCCAATCGGTTTCCATGGCGTCGCGCAGGTCTGCGAAGGCTTGTGCGTCAGGCCGGTGCATCGTCTTGGCGCCGTTCATGGCGAAGGCGTCCCGGCCCTCCTGGCGCGGGTGTTGTTCTGCGAAACCTACGACGTGCGCTTGGGCCAGGTAGCAGCGCACCATGCCGGCGGCGGCGTTGGCGTTGAACGGTTGGTCGATCAGTGCGCCTTCCAGCAACGCGTCGCGCACGTGCGCGGTGAGGCGGTGGCGGTCCATGCGTTCGATGCGGTCGTCGCTTGCGTGTTGCACGAGGAGGCCCGCACCATCGGCGGTCACCTTCATCACGCGTCGGCCGTCGTTGCCGCGCAGCGGTTTCAGCACGCGCGGGCCGTTGGCCAGGTGCTTCCAGAAGCGGGTGTCGAACGCTCCTTCGTTTTCGTAGCGATCGGTGTTCGCGCCCCAGCCGAGTTCGCGCGTGGTGTAGAGCACCTCTTTCGTGCCGATGAGCGCGGTCACGTCCGGGTGCGTACTCACCCACACGCCCTGGGCCGCCACGCGGCGCAGTGCGGCGTCCACGATCGCGCGGCCGTGACCGTTCGCGATCGGGTTGATCCAGACGAGTACGCCCGCCATGCGCGCGAGCTGCGCTTCGATCTCCCCTGCCCGCTCGTCGAACCAAACGACGCCGTGCGGCTCGAACCCCGCTGCGGCGACTGCGCCGATGATGGGCTTCAGCTTCGCCTCGTGCGGTGCCGGTGCGTCCGGGTTGGCGGGATCGCCGCGCCAGAGGACGGCGATGCGTGGCTTATGTTTTGCTGAGGTGGTGTGTTCGTCCATGGGCGTTGCTCCAATCGCCGTGAGGCTAAGAGCGGTGCTTGGACGGAAGCCGTCGAACACCGGGCGTCCGCGTTTGCCCGGAGGTGGTAGAGTACGACTGCGCACGAGGGGACGCAATCGGAAGCGATGCGGGGTTTTAGTTGGCGGCCCTACGCCCAAGCGGCGAGTGCCGGGTGGTGCGCGCTCTGCCGCTGCGCGAACGGGCGTGCCAGGTACTGTGCCGATTTGTATGCTGGCGCGTTCGAAAAGACGGGAGCGGTGCTTTGGGTAGCGTCTTGCGTGTGGGTGCCGTGGCGATGGCCGTGTTGTTTGCGAGCTTGCCCGCGCGGGCGGACCGGTACGACAAATGTTTCGACACGACCGTTCCCGACAGCGCGATCAGCGCTTGCAGCGCGCTCATTTGGAAGGAGACGATGACGTCGCTGGGTGCGGCCATGGTTCATGTCGCGCGCGGTCAAGCGTATGAGGACAAGGGCGATTTCCGGGGCGCGTTCTTGGACTACCGGCAGGCGATGACGTATTACCCGGCGTACACTTTGGCGCATCGTAACCGCAGCCGGCTCTACTACCGGACGGGCGACTACGAGCGTGCGCTGCGCGACGCGGAGACGGCGGTGAAGCTCACCCCGAAGACAGCGCTCGCCTATGACGCGCGCGCGCTGGCGAAGGCCGCGTTGGGCCGGGCCGACGAGGCGCGCGCCGACACAGCGACCGCCGCCATGCTTGCCGGCGACATGGCGCAACCGAACAACGCGCGGTGCTGGTTGCGCGCGGTGTTGAACCAGGACCTGAGCACGGCGCTTGCCGCGTGCGATCTCGCGATCGCCAAGGACGCGAAGAACGCCTACGCTTACGACAGCCGCGGCTTCGTGCAGTTCCGGTTGGGCAACGTGCCCCAAGCGCGCGCCGACTACGAGGCGGCGCTCGCACTGAAGCCGCAAGCCATCGCCTCGCTGTTCATGCGCGGCGTGATCAAGCGGCGCACCGGCGACACATCCGGCGGCGACGCCGACATCGCCGCCGCCATGGCGCGCAACCCGAACATCCGCAACGAGTACGGGCTTTATGGGGTGCGGGAGTAGCGGGGTGCGTTCGACGCCAGGCGGGAGGTGGCGTGGGCTTTCAGGGCGCGAATAAATGTCCGACCCGGCGTGTGCGACCGTGCCGGAGCTCGGTGGTCAGCAGCGATGCCAATCGTAGGATTTGCGCTGCAGTAAGCTCGTCAGCCGGACGTGAAAACTCGCCAAATGTTCCACCCGTCGCGATGCGGTGAAGCGTGTTGGCGCGAGGCAGAAACACAGCCGAAATGCAGCGCAGCAAGATCGCAATAGCGCGGGCGAAAACTCTCATTCCGGGTCCACCCTTCCCCGCCCCACCCCCTCGGCCATGCGGTCCAACGCTTCGTCGCGTCTGGCGCGGAGGGTGTCGCGGTGGATGCCTAAGGCTCCCGCGGCGCGTCTTATGCCCATGCCTGCCGCCGGGGTGAGCCATACGGCGCGGGTGAGATGCGGTTGGCCGTCGAGGTGGCGGAACCAGGTGAAGGTTTCCAGCATGCGGTCGATGGCCTGCGGGCTTGGCCGCGCGAGGCGCATCGTTGCCGGCGTGTAGCCGTAGGCGTCGGCTACGTCTTGGACGGCTTGCGGCCACGCGGCTCGTAATGCGGGGACATCTTTGTTCGGCAACCTGCGCAGCGTGTCCCAGGCTTCGCGCAGGCGGGCGGATACGAAGTCTCGTGTTGTCATGAATGCTCCGTGTACGGAATAAGGACGGCAGGGATCGGATCGCGTGCTCATGGGCTTGCGCTTTCCGATCCCTGTGTTCCGTTTTCCGTCGTCTGCTCCACGGGCTTCAGGCCCCAGCGTTTCGGCCAGACGCCGGTTTGTTTGTAGGTTGCGAGGCGGGAGGCTTGGTCTTCGGGGCTGACCCAGGGGGCGTGGACGAGCGCGGTCGAGGCGACGTACGGCGCGCCCAGCGTGCGCGGTTGCGGTTTGCCTTCAAGCCTGCGGTCGCGGGCTTCGCGCACGGCCTCGGCGAAGTACGCCGGCGCCTGGGGCACGCCGCCGCGCTTGGCGGTCAGGGCGCCCAGCACCGGCCAGATGTCGCGTTCCGGATCGCAGCCCTCCTCGACCCAGAGCTGGAACGTGTAGCCGAAAACGCTCCAGCCAAGTTTGCGATGAAGCGCATCGATCGTCGTGCCCATCATCTGCGCGGCGCGGATCAGGGGGGCCGTTTGAAGCGAAGCGACAAGCGCGGCGCGGCCGCCGCCTTCGGGCGGCTCTAGCTGCGTTGCGCTTAGCTGTTTAGCTTTTAGCTTATAGGGGTTATCCGGCTTTTCATCGTTTTTGGCCGCGAGCTGCGGATTTCCACCTGCACATCCGTTGATCTTGTTCTGCAATCGCGCGGCATTCTCTCTGACGATCCGGCGACAGTAGATGACGCCCCTGCTGTCGCGCGAGAAAACACCGGCTACCTCAAGTTGACCGAGAAGGTTCTCGACGGTGATCTTTTTCAGTCCGCTCAGGCGTGCAAGGTCGCGCGTGGTCATGGGCTTGTCGCCCTCGGCCAGGTAGCCCATCGGCTCCGTCTGCACGGAGAGCGCCTTCAGGTGCAGCCAGAATCCCTTTGCCGTGTAGGTGCAACGTTCCAAGTTGTGGTCTCTCAGAACGTCGTCCCAGAAGAACTTCGACCAGGTCATGCGGTTGGTGGTCATAGGGTGGCTCCTTCCTTGTTCTGTCGTAGAACGGCGGTGTTTGTGCGGAGGCGCGTTCTTCCTGGGACCGCCGGCTTCCAGCCGGCTCTTCGTCCGGTGACGCGGCAGCAGAAAGAGCCGGCTGGAAGCCCGGCGGTCCCAGGAAGGTCACCTGACCCCCGAACTCGGTGCGTCGAAGTGGGCGCGCACTTGGCCTTCGCGCCCGTTTCTGTGTTTGGCGACGTGGATGTCGAGGTGGTTGCGGATGTCCGCGTATTCGCCGTGCCACTCGGTCCAGTCGGGATGGGACCGGTGGGGTTCGGCTTTTTGCGCGTAGTACGCTTCGCGGTAGAGCAGCAGCACGAGGTCGGCGTCTTGCTCGATCGCGCCGCTTTCGCGCAGGTCGGCGAGTTCGGGTCGCCTGCCCTCGCGGCTTTCGACGGCGCGGTTGAGTTGGCTGAGTGCGATCACGGGGACATCGAGCGCGCCCGCCATCTTTTGCAGAGCGTCGGAGATCTCCGTCATTTCGGCGACCTTGTTGCCGCGGCAGTCGCGGTCGGGGCGGATTTTTTGGATGTGGTCGACGATGACGAGGCCGAGCGGCGCCTTGGTGTCCCTTAGTTTCTTCTGCGCACGTTTGGCGGCGAGCAGGAGGCCTGAGGGCGTGAGCTGGCGGCCTTCGTGGATGTAGAGCGGGAGTTCGCGAAGGCGCGCTTCGGCTTCGAACAGTGCCTGCGTGTGAGCCTCGGGCAGCCGGCCGCGGCGCAGCTCCGCGTAGGCGAGCGAGCTGCCGTGCGCGAATGCTTCGGCCGTGATGAGGCGTAGTGTGATCGCGGCCGCTGCCATCTCCATCGAGAAGATCGCAACAGCGCTGCCCTGCTTTGCGGCGCTTAAGCCTACGTGGCCCGCGAACGCGGTCTTGCCCATGCCCGGACGCGCACCGACGATGACGAGCTCCTTCGCGCGCAAGCCGCCGGTGATGGTGTCGAGGCCTGCGATCCCGAATTTCAAGGTGGGAGCTTCTTCGCTCGCGCTCATCACCTCGTGCGCGAGGTGGCCGATCGGTTGGAAGCGATCGGCGGCGGTCTCAGACGCTTCGCCCAATGCGTTTGCGATCAACTCCTCCGCGCGTTCGGCGAGCTGGTGCGGCGGCGTTTCGAGGCCGGTGTTGAACGCTTCGTTCTGCATGTCGCGCGCGGCGGCGATCAGCCGGCGGCGGAAGGCTAGGTTCTTCAGGCTCTCGGCCCACACGCGCGGGTCGAGGCACCCACCGGCGTAGCCTGCGAGTTCGGCGAGGTAGGCCGTGCCGCCGACTTCGCGCATCGGCTGGTCGCTCTCGAACTCAGGCTTGAGCGAGTTCGGGGTCGCGGCAAGCCCCGCCTTCGCCGCGCGCTGAATCGCGCCGTAGACGCGCTGGTGCAGCGGTTCGGCGAAGTGGTGCGGCTCGATGAGGCTTACGATGCGTTCGGCGACGGCGGGGTCGAGCAGCAACGCGCCGAGCAACTGCTGCTCGGAGCCGGTGTCGTGCGGGCGCGGGAGGTCGAAGGTGGGGGCGTGAATGTTCATGGTGTCACCGCCAGAGACACTCCCCTCTTCCTTCCACTTCGGGAGGGAGAGGGGACACGTTGGAACGCCTTGGTACGCGCGGCGGGTACACTTGTGCGCGGTGGTGGGGGCACCAGGCGCTATGGTTGTCCGTGGGTCTTGCGCACATCGCCCAGGGTTCGTCCGGGTTGGCGTTCATCCAACGGCAGAGGTTTTCCTCCGGCAGTTCGCGCACCTGCCCCCAAGGCTCCAGATCGGGTGGCGGCGGCGTTACGCTGCGCCTTCCGCGGTAGGCGGTGTGCATGACGAGGCCGCGGTTGATCGCCTGCGCCACCGCGCGCACGAGGGTTACCCCCAGCTTTTGCGCGATCCAGCGAATCGGTTTGCCCTGGCGGCGCTTGCGGTAGAGAAACCCCACCATCGCCCCGTCCCATTTGCGGTTTGCGAACGCGGCTCTATCTTCTGGGCTTATATTCTTGGGAACGATCGTCACGGGGTTTGGCTTTCCAAGCTCTTGTCCGTTGGG
>JABFRX010000158.1 GCA_013140995.1 Alphaproteobacteria bacterium
GGTTGCCATTCGGCGCATAGATCGAGGCGATGCGCACCGCGCCCGACGGCGTCGCGATCACGCCTTCGATGTAGCGCGCTTGCTCATCGCTTGAGTCGCCGGGGAGGCCTAAGCGCACGTCCTCGATCTTGTGCTTCGAAAGTAGCGCGACGCCGTTGTAACTCTTCTGCCCCAGGATCGCGCAGTGATAACCCATCGCTTCGAACTCAAGCGCGGGGAAAGCGTTCGTCTCGCACTTTATCTCTTGCAGGCAGGCGACGTCGGGTGCTGCTTGTTTGAACCAGGCGAGCACGGTTTCGACGCGCGCCTTGACCGAATTGACGTTGAACGTTGCGATTTTCATGGGCGCTTGTTTAGCGCAGGCGCTAGACTTGGCGCCAGATCAGCAAACGAGATATCCGCGATGTCGACAGAAAACGAAACGCCGCCGCATCCGCCGATTTCGCTGGAAAACGTGGCATGGGAGGCGTGGCAAGATGTGCCGCGCTTTGCCGTGCGGTATCGGCATCTCACGTCGGCAGTGCTGGGCGACGACTACCATGTAGGGGTCGCCGTCGAGGAGTTGCAGCCTGGCATGCAAAGCGCGCCGGCGCACTATCATTTCTTCGAGGAGGAGCACGTCTACGTTCTCGAAGGCACGCTGACGGTTCGGCTCGGTGCGTCGCGGCACGCGATGAAGGCAGGCGCCTATGCATGTTTTCCGGCGGGGCAAAAGGCGGGGCACTGTTTAATCAACGACAGTGGCACCGTGTGCCGGTACGTGATTATCGGCGAGCGCAGTCCGAACGAGGTTGTCGTCTATCCAGATTCCAACAAGGTGCTCGTGCGCCCGCTGGGGCGGCGGGCGCTGTACGATATGGCGGCCGTGCGTGGCTATTGGGACGGCGAAGACACCGGCGCGGCGACGCCTGAGGATGTTCCGCGCGAGATCAGTCCGCCGCCGGTCACTGAGGCGCAGCCAAAGTTGCCGGTGGCGTTCGACGATATCGCGTGGGAGCTATGGCACGAGGGCAGCCGTTTTGGCGGACGCGTGAGGCATCTGACAAAAGCTGCGGTCGGGCGTTCCTACCATGTCGGCGTTCTGGTCGAGGAGTTGGGGCCGGGGATGCAGTCCGCGCCCGCGCACTATCATTTACTGGAGGAGGAGCAGGCGCTGATCCTGTCCGGCCAGGGTACACTGCGTTTGGGTGACAAGACCTATGCGTTGAAGCCGTGGGATTATGTTTGTTTTCCGGCGGGGCAGAAGGCCGGTCATTGCTTCGTCAATACGGGGACGGAGCCATTGCGCTATCTGATGGTCGGCGAACGCAACCTGGCCGACGTGTGCGTCTACCCGGACTCGAACAAGATGGCGGTCAGCGCACTGCGCACGCGCGACGACATTTTCGACATGAGCGCGCGGCGCCAGTACTGGGATGGCGAGAAAACCACCTGAGGAGGATTGGCTGGGGTACTAGGATTCGAACCTAGGAATGGCGGAATCAAAATCCGCTGCCTTACCGCTTGGCTATACCCCAATCCTTAAGGGAATCGCGGGGGTGTGGCGGTGACCTAGCCTCGCGAGGCGCGGGACCATAGGGGGCGGGTTGTGCGAACGCAATATGCCTAACCGGCGCGCAATCGTGGCGGATTTCTGCCCCGCGCAAGTGAAAGTCACCTGGCGGCCGGAATAAGTGGGTCTGCCCAGCCGTTGTCATGCTTCAGGCGGCGTTCGTTTCGATCGCCCGGCAAGGCGGTTTAGTATGCGTAAAGCTCGGGTTGTGCGGCGTAAGGCGCCGCTGCGTGCAAGGGCCGGATGTCCGGCCAGCGATACGATTCTGCTGTTTGCGAAGACGCGCGAACGGCTCGCGCGGTTAACGGACGAATTGCGAATCGCTTTGGCGCTCGTGGTGGTCGATGAGCTTTCCTACGACGAGGCGGCGGCGCGGTTGAATATTCCGATGACCGCGCTGTACGCACGGTTGGCCGCGGCCCGTGAGGCTGTGCGTGCGATGATCGCCGATGACGAACGGCCGCGTGCCGTTGCGGCGGAGTAGCGGCTTCTTCGAGGCGCACTTTGTGCTGTGTATCGCCGGTTATGGCGACCCATTTGTTTTCCGTGGCCCCGATGATGGATTTCCACGATCAGGCGCCTTTTTCAACCAGTTGGGATACTCCGTGTGCTGATCGTGTGCGGGAAGAGGTCGCACGTGATCGAAGGCGAGCGCACAAGGGGCGCGCGCCGGTCAGCGATTTGTTGCTCGCTCTTTGACGACACGCGAGCGCCTGGCGAAACTTGATCGATGAGCCCCGGATGGCGCTGACGCTGGTGTTGGTCGATGGTCTTTCCTTCGAGGAAGCGGAAACGGCAGGGGCGACTAGACATATGCGAGTTGGCCCTGCTTTCCCGCCTCGCTGCGGCGCGCGAGGCGGTGTGTGCCATGGTCGCCGAAGAGGCGCGTAAGCCCCAGGCCGCGGCTAAGTAGCGCCTGCGGTTCACTTCACGAGTCACGCAACGACCCGCTTTCGCGGCTCTTTGACTTCCGCGTCGACGTTCAACCCTGCAAGCAAATATGTCGCGCCAAGCTTCTTGCAGACCGTGACGGCGGAACGAACCTCGTCGTTGGTGACTCCCCCGATCTTGGTCATCTCAAGGATGGCCCGTGCGATCTCGAAGGGCATGTCCATGTCGCGGCCGATTGCGGCCGCCTTGCGATAAGCCGTCAGCGCGGCCGCGTGTCGCCCGGCAATCCTCTCGGACATGCCGTGCAACAGCCAGATCCGCGGACGCACATGCCAAAACGCACGCGACAGCCGCTTCAATGTCGCGAGCGACTTCTTGGTGCGTTGCCGAAGCGCCTGCGCGTTTGCGGTCGCGTAGTCGCCGCCGCGTTCCAGCGCGGCCAAGTAGGTCTCGACTGCGATTGCGCCGGCATCGACCCAATAGTAGGCGAGCGATTGATGTTCCAGCATCTTGAAGACGGCATCGCCCGCGGCCACGGCTTCCGCCCAACGGCCCTCGGCGCGCCGCGTTAGTATGGCTGCGCGATGCTTGTGAATTTCGGCCGTCGCATCGGTCGGTGCGGTCGGCATCGTGAGCATGGCGTTCAAGAGTTGGCTCGCCTTGGCAAGGTCGTCTTTCGCGAGCAGCAGTTCAATCTCATTGCCCTGGGCGACGCAGAGAAACTGCAGATTGCCGTTGCGGTCCGCAAGCTCGCGGAAGCGCCGCAACGCCGGCGCGGCCTCAGTCATATTGCCTTCATGCAGATAGACCGTCACGGTGCCCGAGCTCGGTTCGGCCTCCAGATTGTAGTCGCCAAGCTCTTGAATCAGCGCCAAAGACGCTGCGTTTGTCGCGAGAGCTGCCGCCCACCGCCCGCGTTGCGCCTCGGTGAAGGTGCGCAAATGCCGGACATAGGCCGCCGCCGACCGGTTGCCAGCGGGCTCGGCCATCTTGGTGGCGCGATCCGCATACCAGTCGGACCACTTCGTCAAGTTGAGCATTCCGAGTATGACGCCGACATTGGTCAGGATGCGCGCGAGCGCCGGTGAAGGCCCCGCCTCTTCGCCGACATTGAGACCGCGCAATGTCGGGTACAAAATCGCGTTTTGTGACGCGCCCTCGAGAAAGTAAATCTGGCCAAGTTTCGTGTAGCAATCGACGACTTCGTCGAGCGTCGCCTTGTCTTTCGCGCGCCGGCCAAGATAACGCGACGGAAGCAAACGGTGCATCGCTTGGGCAAGCGCCGCGCCCAGCACCCCACGCGTGGCCTCGCTCTCGCTCGCGGGAACTGGCCGGTCCAGCTGCGCCACAGCCGCTTCGAAATGCGTTCGGCTCTTCAGCATGTCGCCGCTGTAATAGCTTGCGGTAGCCAAACCCTTTTCCCAAAGCGCGCGGCGGGTCTTGTCGCTCGGCACGCTCTTGTCTTCGGCCAGCGCAATTGCCTGCGTGAAGAAGCTGTGCGCTTCTTGGAAGGCGCCGGTGTGCAGCGCCTGGTGTCCGGCCTTCTCCAAATAGTCGACCGTCCGCGCCGGATCGGCTGCGCGCGCCCAGTGGTAGGCGAGCACGGCATAGTACGGCGCCAAATCGTCGGCATAGTTATGCTCGTACCAAGCCGCGATTGCGGCGTGGAGCGGCTGACGCTGCACCAGCGGCATCATCTCGTACGTCACGTCGCGCGTAAGCGCGTGGCCGAACAGAAAGCCGGGCTCGGGCTCCGGCGCTTCGGCAATGATCAGCCCGCGTTCCGCGAGCGCCTTCAGGTGCGTCGGGACCCGAGGACGCTCTTCGCTCATCGGGTGGATCGAGCGTACGGTGCGCTGGCGGAACGCGCGTCCGATGACCGAGGCGACTTTGAGGCAAAGCTGCTCGCGCGGGCTTAAGCGGTCCAGGCGGCTCAGAATCACGCCTTCAACCGTGGTCGGAAGATCAAGCGTCGTGAGGTCGCCGACCACGCACACGCCGTCTTTTACTTGGATGCTGCCGCGGTCGCGCATCGCGCGCAAAAGTTCTTCGCAAAAGAAGGGGTGCCCGGCAACGCGATCTCTGACGAACCGCGCAAGGCTCTCCGGCACCGCCTCGACCTGAAGTCGTGCGCGCACGAGTTCGGTGGTCTCCTCGGCGGACAGGGCGCTTAGCGTCAGCTTCCCGTCGCCGACCGCCTTCAGCAGTTCGGCGTATTTCGGCGCGGACCATTCGTCCGCCGGACGCGTCGCGACGACAATCAAAAGCGGGTGGACCGTCTTGACCGTTTCGATCAGCAACGCCCACGAACTGGCGTCGAGCCAGTGTGCGTCCTCCACGACAAGCAGCGTGGGCCCCGTCTCCGCTACCTTTTGCAGCACGGCGACCAGAAGGCGAATGGTGCTCGCCGCGCGCGCGTCGCCGCTCATTTCCGCGGTGAGTTCGTTGTCGGTTAGGTTGAGGCGCAACACGCCGTCAAGCAATGGCGCCAGCCGTTCGAACGCGGGCATCGTCGCCATGAAGACGGCAATCTTCTCGCGCGGTGCCGCCTCGCCGGATTGGATACCGAAAATCTCCGCGAAAACGCTGTGCCAGGCGGCGTACGAGGTCGATTGCTCGATCGGGTCGGCGAACGCTGTCAGGACGCGTAACCCCACTGCCTGCGCTGTCGCGCTGACGTCGGCCATCAACCGTGACTTACCCAGGCCTGCGTCGCCTTCGACGACGATCGCTCTCCCCGCGCCGCCGTTGCGCAACGCCTCGACCTCGTGCGTCAAGAGTGCGCGCTCCGCCGCGCGGCCGACCATTTGACCGTCGGCGAGCTTTCTGACCGCACCGGCGATTGGGCGGAAGACGGGGACAGGCTCGCTCTTGCCTTTCAGCGTCAACGGAGCAAGCGGCTCGAACGCGACGCGGTCGCGCACGGCCCTCGTTGTCGCTTGGTCGCAAAGAATTTCGGAGTGCGTCGCCTTCATGAGGCGGGCGGCAAGGTTGATCGCGTCGCCCCTGAGCATGTAGTCCCGGCGCACGTCGTTGCCGAACGCACCGCAAAAGCCATGGCCCGTCGCAATGCCGATCCCGCATGTCACGCCAAGGCCGGCGAGTGCCGCCTTCAGCGCAAAGCCCGCTTGGATCGCGCGCTCCGCGTCGGTTTCGTGTGCGAACGGCGGCAGGCCGAATACCGCCAACAATAGAATGCCCTTGTCGTCCACGACGACCTTGATCGTGCCTTCGTAGCGAATGACGATCTCTTGAAACGCGCGGATGCATTGGTGGGTGCGCTGAAGATCGTCCGGCGTGTCCACCGCCGAGGTCGGAAGGTCGGCCAGCAGAACGGTAACGTTTCGCCGTTCGGCCAGCCATTCGGCTTGCGGCACCAGCAGCCGGTCGAGTACCGCCTCCGGCACGAACGGCCTGAGGACGTTCGTGTCTTTGAGCTGCGGCGGGAAGGGAAGCAATGCGCGGGCAGGGGGGTGGCGAATACTTTCGAGCTTTACGAATGCGTCACTCTGGGGCTGCCCTTCGCACCGCCCGGCGATCGCCTTCCAAGCCGCCGGCGAGACCACGACCTCGCCGCCAGACGCATGCTTCTCGGCCCCGATGACGTCTTGCAGTGCACTTCCCGTCGCGACCAGCTGCCATCGTCCGCCGGCGCCACCCAAAAAAGCCTCAGCGATTTCGCCCGATCCGATGCCGATGCGTGTCGAAAACGCTTTTCCTTGCCGGCCATCCGGCCATGCAGCGCTGTTTGGATGGCGAGTCCGGCTTGCGCCGCGCGCAGGATCGCATCCGGAAGGTCTTCTTCCTCTTCGCATGGCCAATAGCAAAGGAAGGCGTCG